>DATMQX010000192.1:0-19982 GCA_035567055.1 Solirubrobacteraceae bacterium | reverse complement strand
TCCGTCTGCGGCTCCTCGCTTTCGCTGATGGATGCGGGCGTGCCGATCAAACGGCCGGTCGCCGGGATCGCGATGGGGCTGATCAAGGAGGGCGATGACTACATCGTGCTCACCGACATCGCCGGCGTGGAGGACCACCTCGGGGACATGGACTTCAAGGTGGCGGGCACCGAGCGCGGCATCACCGCCCTGCAGATGGACATCAAGATCTCGGGGGTCACGTTCGACATCCTGCGCGACGCGTTGACGCAGGCCAACGACGCCCGCAGGTTCATCCTCGGCAAGATGGCCGACGTGATCGGCGGCCCGCGCGAGCAGCTCAGCCAGTTCGCGCCGCGGATCCAGACGATCCAGATCGACCCCTCGCAGATCGGCCTGCTGATCGGCAAGGGCGGCGAAACGATCCGCGGGCTCTCGGAGGAGTTCGAATCGCAGATCGACGTCAACGACGACGGCCAGGTGCTGATCTACTCCGCCAACGGCGAGCTCGGCGACGCGCTCGTCGAGCGTGTGCGGATGATGATGAAGGAGGTCGAGGTCGGCGACGAGTACGTCGGAAAAGTCGTCAAGACCACGACGTTCGGCGCCTTCATCGAGCTGGCGAAGGGCACCGACGGCCTGCTGCACATCTCCAACGTCTCACCCGGACAGCGCGTCGAGAGCGTCGAGGACGTGCTCAACAAGGGCGACGAGGTCAACGTTCGCGTGGTCGAGGTCGACCGCGAGCGCGGACGCATCGGCCTGCGCCTGGCGGACGACCCGGACATCGCCGGCAAGTCGGTCGAGGAGCTCGTCGGCGTCGGCACCGGCGGAGGCGGAGGACGCTCCCGCGACGGGGCTGGCGCCCGCAACGGTCGCGACAGGGCCGGCGCCCCCGAGCGCCCGGAGCGGCGGCCGCGCCGCGACGGCGAGCGTGGCTCGGGCCGCCCGCGCCACGGCCGCGACTAGCGCCGAGCGTCGATTGAGCGCCGAGCACCGGATAACCACGCTGGGCACCGATGGTGGTGCCCCCGGCGTGCGGGTCGTCACCGAGCGCGTGCCGGGCGTGCGCTCGGTGGCACTCGGCTTCTGGATCGCCACCGGATCGGTGGTGGAGGACGAGAGTCACGCGGGGATCTCGCATCTGCTGGAGCACATGCTCTTCCGCGGCACCGACCGCTTCGGCTCGCAGGAGATCGACCAGATCTTCGACGCGATGGGCGCGGAGGTCAACGCCGGCACCGACAAGGACACGACCTCGCTCTACACGCGCGTGCTCGACCGCCATCTCGAGCGCGCGTTCGACGTCATGGGCGACATGATCTGGCACCCCCGATTCGGCGAGCTCGAGGCCGAGCGGGAGGTGGTGCTGGAGGAGATAGCGATGTACGAAGACGACCCGCAGGATCGGGCCTTCGACCAGCTCGGGCGGGCGATCTTCGGCGCGCACCCGTTGGGGCGGCCCGTGATCGGGACCGCCGAGGTGATCGGTGCTGCCACCCGCGAGCAGCTGGCCGCCTTTCACGCCGAGCGCTACCAGCCGCAGAGCATCGTGATCGCTGCCGCGGGCTCGCTCGACCATGACTCGCTCGTCGACATGGCCCGCGCGGTGCAGATCCCGCAGCTGCCGCAGGCCGCTGCCGCGCCCGTCAGGCTCCCGGCGCCTGACTTCGAGCGTCGTGTGAGCTTCCTCGAGAAAGACACCGAGCAGTACCACGTGTGCATCGGCGGGGAGGGCATCGCGCGCGATGACGAGCGGCGCTTCGCGCTGCGGGTGCTCGAAGGCGTGCTGGGCGGCACATCGTCCTCGCGCCTCTTCCAGGAGGTGCGCGAGCGCCGTGGGCTCGCATATTCGGTGTTCTGCTTCTCCAACCTCTACGCCCACACGGGAGAGGTCGGCATGTACGTGGGTACGCGCCCGGAAAACCTCGGCGAGGCCCTTTCGGTGGTCGCGGCCGAGCTCGGGCGCGGCGTGCGCGAACCTGCAACCGAGGAGGAGCTGCTGCGCTCGCGCGAGAACCTCAAGGGGCGCATGGCCCTTGCGCTCGAGTCCACCGGCGCACGCATGAGCCGCCTTGGCACCTCCGTGCTGAACGAGCTGCCGATTCTGTCGGTGGAGGAGCTGATCGAGCGCATCGATTCGGTTGACGTTGCGGCCCTGCGGGAGCTCTCGGGCGAGCTCTTCACCGCAAGCCGCCTGTCGGTGGTCGGCGTCGGACCCGACGAGGATGCCTTCCGCGCGGCGATCGGACCGCTGCACGACGCAGGGCCGGCGGATGCGGCGGCTCGCGAGCGCGAAGCGCCGGACCCGCTCGCCGCTCAGGCGGCCGGGGGATGATCCGCGTCGCGGTCGCGGGAGCCGCCGGGCGCATGGGGGAGGCGGTCTGCGCCGCGGTAGAGGGGGCCGCTGACATGGAGCTGGTCGGGCGGGCGGATCCCTTGTTGGGCACCGCGCTCGAGGACGTCCTCCCCGACGCCGAGGTGGTGGTCGACTTCACCCGCCCGGACACGGCTCTGGCCAACGCGCTGGCCTGCCTGCGGGCTGGCGTGCATGTCGTGATCGGGACGACCGGGTTCGACCCCGCGCCGCTGAGGCAGGCTCATTCCGCGGAGGGCCGCGCGGCGGCAAACGTGGTGATAGCGCCAAACTTCGCCATCGGCGCCGTCCTGATGATGCGCTTTTCCGCCGAGGCTGCCAGGCACATGGCCAAGGCGGAGATCATCGAGCTCCACCACGATCAGAAGCTCGACGCCCCCAGCGGCACGGCCGCCCGCACGGCGCAGCTGATGGCCGAGGCCACCGGCGGGGAGGAGCCCCCGATCCACTCGGTGCGCCTGCCGGGGCTGGTCGCCCATCAGGAGGTGATCCTCGGCGATCTCGGTCAGACGCTCACGATCCGCCATGACACGATCAACCGCGACTCCTTCATGCCGGGCGTGCTGCTGGCGGTGCGTCGCGTCCAGACGCTCGAGGAGCCACTCGTCGTCGGGCTAGAGAACCTTCTCTTCTAGCCAAGCGTCGCCTTCCAGGCTGCTCAGTCGCCGTCGAGGGAGAAAAAGAAGGCAAGCATGGTCTCGACGGGAGGGCTGCGGCGGTCGTTGCGCCCGACGATTTCGACATCTGAAGGCCGGGCGTCATCGAGTGGGATGGTCACGACACCGATCTGCAGGCCGGTGAGCACGGCTCCCACCAAGGCTGGGGCTGTCGTGATGGCGTTGCTGAGCGCGAGCGCGGCGAGAACCTCCTGCCCGTTGGCCACGCGGTCCGTGGTGACATGTCGAGGCGGCGCACCGCGATGGTCGTCGAGGCTCCAGAACCCCGCCCACTCCGGCTCCGTCGCGGGATCAAAGCCAATGAACACCTCATCGAGCACGTCTGCGACCTTCAGCCGGCTGCACCTTGCCAGCGGATGATCCTTCGCCGCGAGCACCACGCGCGGCTCGGGGTAGAGCAGGCGCGACCACACGTTTGGATCGGCCGGTGGCCGGTGACAGACCGCGACGTCCACCTCCGAGAGCCAGGACTGCGTTGGGGTAGATGGAAAGGGCAGCTCTCGGTAGCGGATGTCGATGTCAGGATGTGCTTTTGCCAGCGCTTTCAGAGGCCGGGGGCTGTGGAGCCCCGGCGGTGCCACCACGAACCCAAACTCGACCGTCTGTTTCTGGCCTCGTGCAAGCATGCGGGCGGTGTCGGCGGCGTCGTCGTCGGCGGCCACGGCGACCCGCGCCTTGACCAGGAACGCCTCACCGGCGGCCGTGAGCCTGACGCCGCGTGGGTGGCGCTCCAGCAGGTCGACGCCGAGATCGCACTCGAGATGGGCGATCGCCTGCGACAGCGTCGGCTGGGCGATGTGCAGCTTTTCCGCAGCACGAGTGATCTGTCCCTCTTCCGCGACCGCCACGAAGTAGCGCAGCGCGCCCGGCCTAAACGACACGGCCGCCCCGCTTGGTATGACCTTGGGCAGACCGGACCACCCCGATCGGATCGGCGGTCTTCAACTGCTCGGACATGCCCGTTGAGTATCCCGCAGGGACGGCTGCGACTGCAACGACCCAGCAGGCCGACACGGGCCAGCACGTGGGCATAGAAGCTGCTGCTCGAGCGGACGGCTAGTACAGGCGTCCGCGTGCGCAGGCGGCCGCTCGTTCGGGGTAGCAGAATCGATGCAGAAAACAGAATCGATGCAGGCGACGGGCGGGCGGACGTCGAAACCCTACGGGACCGCTTGCTATCGCACAGAGGTGCGCGGAGATCCGCTTGATGTCCAGAGTTGTAGGCCACCGGGACGACCTGAAGGCCGTCCTGGATCTGCTGCGTGTCGGAATCGAGCTCGAGGGCCATTGCGACTACGGCGACCCGCCGGACCGGGGAGACCCATCGCGCGTGGCTGTGCGGGCGCATTTCGGGGATCTCGCGGCCGTGCTCGACGAGTGGGACCGCGAAGTCGAACGCGCACGCTCGGCACCGGGCGCCCTGTGGCGGTGGCTAGCTGATTCCGCGCTCGAGCTCGGCATCACGGAACCGCCGTTCGCGGTCGGCTCGCTGATCGACCTCCTCGCGATCCTGACGGCGGACAGGTCTCGCCGGTGGCAGTTGGGCGTCCCGCGCGAGCTTCATTTCGAGCACTTCTCGGACCGGATCGGCAGCGCGCACCAGCTGAGCCTCTACCTCGAGGGCCAGATGGTTGCTCGCCTCGAGGACGGGCCGGCGCAGGACGGTGGGCGGGTGCTCAAGACGGCGTGTTCGCTGATCCAGGCTCTGTTCGACGAAGCCCAGACGTGCGAGCCGGCGCGGGAGATCGGCGAGACCCGTGACTCGTTGCTGGCCCTCAAGGAGCAGCTGCTGGAGCGACTCGCGTCGGAGGCAGCCCTGACGGGGATCCGCTTTTCGAGCGACTGCCCGTTCTGCGTGCGGCAAGGCGACGGCGGAGAAGTCGTCGCATCTCGGCCGCGGGCCGACCCGGGCTAGAGATGCGGAGCGGCATCGGCGTGAGATACTCCGCCGATGATCGAGCTAGGAGCGGTCCTGACGGCGATCGTGACCCCCTTCGACCAGGAGCTGCGGGTCAACGAGGAGGCGTTCGTGGCGTTGATGCGCCACCTTGCCGACAACGGGTCGGACGGGTTCGTCGTGGCAGGGACCACGGGCGAGGCGTCGACTCTCACCGACGAGGAGCAGCTCGGCCTGATCGAGCTGGCGGTGCAGGAGCGTCCGCCGGGCAAGGCGATCGTGGCCGGAACCGGCACGAACGACACGAGTGAGGCCGTCTACCTCACCGAGCGCGCGACCGAGCTCGGGGCCGACGCGATGCTGTCGGTGACGCCCTACTACAACAAGCCGAGCCGCCTTGGCTTGCTCCGTCACTACGAAGCGGTGGCTCGGGCGACGGACAAACCGATTCTGCTCTACAACATCCCGGGCCGGACGGCCACCAACATGCCCCCGGACCTGCTCGCGGAGCTGGCGCAGATCGAGCACATCGAGGGTGTGAAGCAGGCAAACGCCGATGAGCTGCAGCCGATCGACGGCCTCGCGCTGTACGCGGGTGACGATGCGACCTTCGCGCGCACGCTCGACATGGGCGGCGCGGGCGGGATTCTGGTGGCCAGTCACATCGTCGGCAACGAGATGCGCCGGATGGTCGACGAGCCCGAGAATCGTGCTCAGATAGACGCCTCGCTCCAGGACGTGTACAAGACGCTGTTCCTGACCTCCAGCCCGACCTGCACGAAGGCCGCGCTGAATCTCTTGGGCCACAACGCCGGCGGCCTGCGGCTGCCACTCGTCGAGGCCACGGCGCAGGAGACGGACGCGATCCGCGCGACGCTCGAGCGTCACAGCCTCGTCCAGGTCCGGCCCGCCCGAGCACCCGCGTGAGCTCACGGCTACGCGTGCTTCCCCTCGGGGGACTCGGGGAGATAGGCAAGAACATGACGGTCGTCGAGCACGACGGCCGGATCGTGGTGGTGGACGTCGGACTGCGCTTTCCCACGCCTGAGATGGTCGGGATCGACCTGGTGCTGCCGGACTTCGCATACCTGCGCGAACGGTCCAGGGACATCGAGGCGATCGTCGTCACCCACGGGCACGAGGACCACCTCGGCGCGCTTCCCTGGGTGCTGCGCGAGCTCGGCGGTCGCGATCTTCCGCCCGTCTATGGCGGGGCGCTGACGATGGCGATGGCCCGCTCCAAGCTCGACGAGCACAAGCTGCGCGAGGTGGAGCTCAACGAGGTGGCGGACGGCGACACGCTCGAGCTCGGGCCGTTCTCGCTGGAGTTGGTGCACATGACCCACTCGATCCCCGACTCGAGCGCCGTGGCGCTCGGCACCGAGGTCGGGACCGTTCTGATCACCGGCGACTACAAGTTCGACCAGACGCCCGTCGACGGTCCGCCGGCAGACGTCTCCCGTCTGGCCGAGCTGGGCCGCGAGGGCGTGCTGCTCCTGTGCGGGGACTCCACGAACGTCGACCGCAGCGGCTTCTCGCCGTCGGAGTCGGTCGTCGGGCCGCACCTGGAGGAGGTCTTCGCGCGCTGTGAGGGGCGAATCGTGGTCACCAGCTTCGCGTCGAACATCCACCGCGTCCAGCAGGTCGTAGACGCGGCCCACGCGCTTGGCCGCAAGGTGGCGCTCGTCGGGCGCTCGATGCGCAAGAACGTCGGCATCGGACGCACGCTGGGTCACATCGACGTCCCGGACGGCCTGCTCGTGGGCCCGCGTGAGATCAACGACTTCCCAGATGAGCGCGTGGTGATCATCTCCACCGGATCACAGGGTGAGCCACTGTCGGCACTGCGCAGGATGGCCCACCGCGACCATCCCCAGGTGGAGCTCAAGAGCGGGGACACCGTCGTCTTCTCCGCCACGCCGATCCCGGGCAACGAGCGCGCCGTCAACGAGACGATAGACCGCCTCTACCACATCGGCTGTGACGTGATAACGCCGGCCGACGCGCCGGTCCACGCCTCCGGGCACGGCTACGCCGAGGAGGTCAAGCTGATGCTCAACCTGGTCAAGCCACGTTACGTGATGCCGTTCCACGGCGACTTCAAGCGCCTGCGGCTTCACGCCCAGCTCGCCGAGGCCGTGGGTGTGCCTCCCGAGGACATCTTCCAGGGCGAAAACGGACTGCCGCTCGACATCGACGATCGGGGCGCCCGCTTCGGCTCGGCCGAGCAGTCGGGGATGATCTTCGTCGACGGCGTCGAGATCGGCGACATGGCGGACGTCGCCCTGCGCGACCGGCGGATGCTCTCGGCCGACGGGATCTTCATCGTCGTCGTGACGATCGCCGAGCAGGACGGCAGCACCGTGGCCGAGCCGGAGGTGATCTTCCGCGGCGTGCCGTTCATCGACGAGGCCGACGAGCTGCTTGAGGAGATCCGCACGACCGCCGACCGTTCCCTGCGTCGGGCCGCGAAGGAGGAAATCCGTGAGGTCGACCTGCTCGGGCAGGTGCTCCACGACGATCTCGCGAAGCTAGTCTACGACCGTCTCAAGCGACGGCCGATGGTGCTGCCCGTCGTCGTCGAGGTCTGAGGCGGCAGGCAGCCGCACCACGAATCGCGCCCCCCTGCGCGCGCTGTGGTCGAGCTCGACAGTGCCGCCATGCGATTGCGCCACGGCCTGCACGATCGCGAGTCCCAGCCCGAAGGAGCCCCCGCGATCGCCGGCGCCGCGGACGAAGCGGCGGAAGATGTTCGCCTCGAGCTCCGCGGGCACGCCGGGGCCCTCGTCCTCCACCACCAGCTCCGCGCTACCGTCCGGCGCGATGCCGGTGCTCACCCGGATCGCCGTGCCGGGCGGCGTGTGGCGCAGGGCGTTCTCGATCAGGTTGATCGTGAGGCGGTGCAGCTCGTCGCGGGAGGCCTCGACGATCGCCGGGCGAACATCGAGCGAGATCTCGTGCTCGCCGCTGACGGGGCCGAGCTCGGCCGCCGCCTCGACGACCACCTGCGCGAGATTGCAGCGTTCGCGCTGCACCACGCGGCCGACGTCGGTCCGGGCGAGCAGCAGCAGGTCGGCGACCAGCCGCCGCATGCGCTGCGAGGAGCGCAGGGCGGAGCGCGCGGCATCGCCCTGGTCGCCGTGCAGGGACTCTGCGAGCAGCTCGAGGTTCGCCAGCACGCTCGTGAGGGGCGTGCGCAGCTCGTGCGATGCGTCGGCGACGAACTGTCGCTGACGGGCGAGCGTCGACTCGGTCTCGGCGCGTGCCGCATCGAGCTCGCGAAGCATCCCCTCGAGCGTGCGCGCGAGCTCGGCCACCTCGTCGTCGGCCGCCGGCTGCGGCA
Source organism: Solirubrobacteraceae bacterium (assembly GCA_035567055.1). Classification (GTDB taxonomy): domain Bacteria; phylum Actinomycetota; class Thermoleophilia; order Solirubrobacterales; family Solirubrobacteraceae; genus Palsa-744. The sequence continues at coordinate 11,709 of DATMQX010000192.1, read as the reverse complement.
CCACGCGCGAGGGGTCCCGCGTGCGCGCGATCTCCGCGGCGGCCGTCGTCAGCTCGGCGATCGGCGCCATCGCCCGGCGGGCGATGGCCATGCCGGCGAGCATCGCGAATGCGGTCCCCGCGAGCACGCCAAGCAGCAGGAACAGCTCGACGCGCTTGACCGTCGCCTCCGTGGCGGAGATGCGTCGGGCGTACTGGATCACGACGGAGCCGACCTGGTCCCCGGCGGGGTTGACGACGGGGGCGACCACGCTGAGGACCCTGTATCCGCTGGTCGTCCGCGCCACCCCCTGTGGAGCGCCGAACGACGGCGCCTTGGCCGGCTGCTGGACCAGCACCGCCCCGCCGGGCGCGAACACCCTGATGACCGTGCTCTGCGGGGCGACATCAGCCAGTGGCGGGGTGATGGCAACGCGCAGCGACGGCGTGAGCGTGACCGTCAGCTCGGATGGCAGTTGTTTGGCCGTCTCGCTGACCTGGTGGTCGAAGTCGTTACGGATGCGGTGAACAGTGAGCGAGCCGATCGCGATCGCGAAGCAGCAGAGGATCACGAACGTCAGCAGCGCTGAGACGCCCGCCAGGCGCGTTCGGATCGGCAGCCGGTCAAGCGGGGCGGACAGGCGCTCGGTTGCGCCCGAAATGGGCGCGATCAGCCTACGCGCGAAGGACGTAGCCGGCTCCGCGGATCGTGTGCAGCAGGCGCGGCTCCCCCTCCGCCTCCAGCTTGCGACGGAGGTTGGAGACGAACACCTCGATCGTGTTCGTGGTCGAGAAGGGGTCGTAGCCCCACACCTCGTCGAGCAGCCGCTGGCGGGAGATGACGATGCGCTCGTTGCGCATCAGGTACTCGAGCAGCTCGAACTCACGCTGGGTGAGGTCGATCGACCGCTCGCTGCGCACGACCTCGTGGGTGTCGGTGTTCAGCGACAGGTCCCCGACGCGCAGCGGCGCCGACCCGCGCGGAGGGCGGCGGCGAAGCAGCGCCCGCAGACGGGCGAGCAGCTCTTGGCGCTCGAAGGGCTTGACGAGATAGTCGTCGGCTCCGGCGTCGAGCCCCTCGACACGTGAGTCCAGGGCGTCTCGCGCGGTGAGGATCAGGATCGGCACGTCGTCGTCTGCGCGCAACGAGCGAGCGACCTCGAGCCCGTCGACCTCTGGCAGGCCCAGATCGAGGATCACGAGATCGGGCGCGAAGGAACGGCCCTGTTCGAGCGCGACGCGGCCGTCCGCTGCCGAGCGCACCTCGTATCCCTCCATCCGCAGGGACCGCTGGAGGGCCTGTGCAATGTCCTCGTCATCCTCGACGACGAGGACTCGTGGTGCTCGAGAGAACTCGTTCATGTGTTCCTGTCTACCGGCCTGCCATAAAGCGATGGTAACGGGCCGTATGGCCGGCTCGGGCGCGCGGGAAGGTGCGGAGCGCTCGGCGTCGAAGTTGCGCTGGATGGCGGCGACCCGCAAGCGCACGACCGCGCGCTCGGCAAAGGCTGCGCGCACCCCTGCTCGAAGGGGCCGCGGCGGGCGGCAGCGCCGGCGTGGGCGTCCCCGGGGCATCGCCGGCCTGGGGCTGTCGCTGCCCGCCGCTCTGCCACGCCTGCCGGCGCTCGACCAGCGTGAGCGCGACGTGCTCGGTCTCGCGCTCGCGGCGCTCGGCGTGTTCATCGGCTTCGTCCTCTACGGGGGTTGGCACGGCGGGCGCCTGGGCCACTGGACCGTCGTGGGGCTCGGGTGGGCGGTCGGCGGCGCGCGCGAGCTCGCTCCGGTCGCCCTCGTTGCCGGAGGCGGCATTCTGTTGCTGCGTCCTGTGCTTCCCGCGCTTCGCCCGCTGCGCACGGGCTCGATCTGCCTGTTCGCAGCCGTCACGCTGGCGCTCGCAGCCGGAACGCTCGGCGTCAGCTCGGGACCGGTGGGAGCGCACGCGACGCACAACGCGGGCTCGTGGTCCTCATCACATCTGCAGTCGCACGGGGGGGCGGTCGGCGAGGCCCTCTACCAGGGCACGCATCGGCTCGTCGAGAGCCTGGGCGTCGACATCCTCGTCGTGTTCCTGTTCCTCGTCGGCGTCACGCTCCTGACCGGCGCTTCGCTTGCCACGCTGATCCGGGCGACCGGGAGCGGCCTGATCGACACGACGCGGCTGGTTCGCTCGCGCGTCGGCGCGCGCGAGCCGAGCGGCCTCGCGGGCGCGACGTCGGCGCGGAGCACCATGCCGGCGGGCGGGCCGCCCGAGCCCGGGCCGGGTCAGTTGGTGGTGCGCGCGACCCACGTCGAGGCGCCGTCCCAGGACGCGCTCGCGGACGACGATCCGTGGCACGCCGATCCGCCTGACGAGTCTCCCGCAGCGGGTGAGGGCGACGTCGTGTCGGAGGCCGGCGGGACGGGCGAGCGCGCGGAGGCGTCCGAGCACGAGGAGCTCCCGGGCGTCGCGCGGACAGATTCGAGTCCCACCCACCCGCTGACACCCCAGGGCCGGCTGCGCGAATCAGTGACCGGCGATCCGGACTTCAAGTGGAAGCTCCCCGATGCGGCGCGGCTGTTGACGCGGTCAACCGGCGAGCAGGCGCGCCCGGATACCGCGGGGCAGGAGCGGACGGCCACGAGCCTCGTCGAGGCGCTCGGGCACTTCGGCGTGGACGCGAAGGTCATCGGCACGGTGGCCGGACCGCACATCACGCGCTACGAGCTGCGGCTCGCCCCGGGGACGAAGGTCGGCAAGGTCGCGCAGCTGAAGGACGATCTCGCCTACGCGCTGGCCGCGACCGACATCCGCATTCTCGCGCCGATCCCCGGCAAGCAGGCGGTCGGGGTCGAGGTTCCCAACGCGCGTCGCAAGATCGTGCGGCTCGGGGACGTCTTCCAGGACCCGCCGAAGGACTGGTCGCCGCTGACGGTCTGGCTCGGTAAGGACGTTGCGGGCAAGGCGATCGGCGCCGATCTCGCGAAGATGCCGCACCTGCTGGTGGCCGGCACGACCGGCGCGGGCAAGTCGGGTGCGATCAACGCGATGCTCTCGAGCGTCCTGCTGCGCGCGACGCCGCACGAGGTGAGGCTCGTGCTCGTCGATCCGAAGCAGGTCGAGCTCAACCACTACGAGTCGATCCCCCATCTGCTGACGCCGGTGATCACGAGCCCGCGGATGGCGGCGAACGCGCTGCAGAACCTGGTGAAGGAGATGGAGCAGCGCTACGGGATCATGTCGCTCGCGCGCACGCGAGGGCTGATCGAGCTCAACCAGTCGCGAGCCAAGCGCGACGAAGCGCCGCTGCCGTACATCCTCTGCGTGATCGACGAGCTCGCGGACCTGATGATGGTCGCGCCGGCGGACGTCGAGGATTCGATCATCCGCCTTGCCCAGAAGGCACGCGCCGTCGGCATCCACCTCGTGCTCGCGACCCAGAGCCCGCGGGTCGACGTGATCACGGGGATGATCAAGGCGAACGTACCTTCGCGGATCGCCTTCGCGGTGTCCTCGCAGACCGACTCGCGGGTGATCCTCGATCAGAACGGCGCCGAGTCGCTGCTCGGCCAGGGCGACATGCTCTTCAGTCCCGTCGGCAGCTCGCGGCTGCAGCGCATCCAGGGCGCGTACATCGACGAGGCGCAGATCGCCGGCCTGACGGACCTCTGGCGCCGGCAGGGGAAGCCCGAGCTGCGCGAGGAGCTGCTCGAGGAGGTCGAGCACGAGGGGCGCGAGGGCTCCGGCTCGGGCGACGAGCTCGACCCCGACGAGGACCCGCTTCTGCGCGACGCGATCGTGCTCGTCGCGGAGATGCAGACCGCCTCGACGTCGATGCTGCAGCGTCGCCTGCGCCTCGGCTACACGCGGGCCGGACGGATGATCGACATGCTCGAGCGACGCGGGGTGATCTCCGGTTACGAGGGATCGAAGCCGCGACAGGTGCTGATCACCGAGGCTGATCTGCCGCGCGTGCTGGAGGGATTGGAATCACGATCCGCACCGGCGACGACGCTCAGCGACTAGCCTCTTGAGCGAAATGCCCGAGATCGGAGCAACGCTACGCGAGGCGCGTATGCACGCGCGCCTGGACGTGTCCGAGATCGAGGCCCAGACGAAGATCCGGGCCAAGTACCTGCGCGCGCTCGAGAACGAAGAGTGGAGCCTGCTGCCGGGGCCAACGTTCGTCAAGAGCTTCCTGCGGACCTACGCTCAGGCGCTCGGCCTGGACGGCCGGGCGCTCGTGGAGGAGTACCGACTGCACCACGAGAGCCCCAGCGGCGATGCGTTCGATCCGATCGCCTCCACGCCCCAGCGCTCGCGACAGCGCCCGCCGCGGTCGGGACCGTCGCTCGCGTACATGGTCTCGGTGGGAGTGGTGGCCGCGGTGATCGTTCTGCTGATCGTGCTCCTCGTCTCCGGCGGAGGCTCCTCGAACAAAGGGACCGTGAGCTCCAGCGCAGCGAGGTCGAAGGCCGCCCACCCGCGGCATGCTGCGAGCGTGGCTCCGACCGCCCGGGCGGGCACGCAACAGCTCGTCGCGCTGTCGCTGAAGCCGACCGGCGAAGTGTACGTTTGCCTGATCGGCGACAACGGGCGCAAGCTGATCCCGGGGACGACCCTGACGGCGGGCGAAAGCACGGCGACGTTCCACGCCCGGCGCTTCAAGCTCAACCTGGGCAACAACGCGGTCACGCTGTACATCAACGGCAGAGCACGGACCGTCCCGGCCTCGAGCCAGGCGATCGGCTACTCGATCACGAAGGCGAACGGCCGCCAGCCGCTCGCCGCGGGTGAACTGCCGAGCTGCCGATGAGCGCGCGCGCGGGCATCGTGGTGACGGGCACCGAGGTTCTCACCGGCCGGGTCAGCGACCGCAACGGTCCGTGGCTGGCCGAGCGGCTTCGCGAGCTCGGCGTCGATCTCGCGTTCACCGCCATCGTCGGAGACCGTCCGCAGGACATGGAGGCGGCGTTGCGCTTCATGGCCGAGCGCGGCATGGACATCGTCCTCACGAGCGGCGGTCTCGGCCCGACCGCCGACGATCTCACGGCCGAGGTGGTCGGACGCTTCCAGGGCCGGCCCATGGTCCTGGACGCTGCCCTGGAGGAGCGCATCGCGGAGATCCTGCGGCCGCTGATGAAACGCTGGCCGGACCTCGACCAGGAGGCGATCAGGGCGAGCAACCGCAAGCAGGCCGTGATACCCGAGGGATCGACCGTGCTGGAGCCGGTGGGCACGGCGCCCGGGCTGGTCGTCCCGCCGGCACAGGTGGGTGGCGCTCCGACGGTCGTCGTCCTGCCCGGCCCTCCGCGAGAGCTCCAGCCGATGTGGAGCGCCGCAGTCGAGACGCCGGCGCTGCAGGCCGCGCTGACGGGCGCGACGACCTACCGCCAGCGGATGCTGCGGATGTTCGGCATTCCCGAGTCGGAGATCGCCCTGACGTTGCGCGAAGCCGAAAGCGAGGGCGTGGATCTCGGCCAGCTCGAGGTGACGACCTGCCTGAAACGCGGCGAGGTGGAGGTCGTCACCCGCTACGAGCCGCAGAGCGAGGAGGTCTACGAGGCGTTCGAGCGGATCGTGAAGGCACGACACGCCGACACCCTCTTCTCCGACGACGGCACCACGGTGGACGAGCAGGTGGCGTCCAGGCTTCGCGCGGAGCGCCTGACGCTCGCCGTGGCCGAGTCATGCACGGGCGGCCTGCTCGCCGCCCGCCTGACGGAGCTGCCGGGCTCCTCCGACTACTTCAGGGGCGCCATCGTCGCGTACTCCGATGACGTGAAGGTGGCCCAGGCGGGCGTGCCGGGCGAGCTGATCGAACGTCACGGCGCGGTCTCGCAGGAGGTCGCCGAGGCGCTCGCCGACGGCGCGAGGGAGCGCCTGGAGGCTGACCTCGGCGTGGGCGTCACGGGCGTGGCCGGACCGGGAGGAGGAACCGAGGAGAAGCCCGTGGGGCTCGTGTGGATCAGCGTCTCGGGGCCGGGCGGTGAGCGGCTGACGCGATCGATGAACCTGCCGGGGGGAAGGTCGGACGTGCGCGACCGCGCGACGACGGTCGCGATGCACCTCGTGCGCCGCGCGCTGCTCGCGCAGGCGCCCGCGGCGGGCCTCGCACGCGGCTAGCGTCGCCTGTAGCGATGGCTCGGGGTGCCACAGCCCGCCTGTTCGTCGCGGTCGACCCGCCGCCTGAGGTATGCGAGGAGCTGGCCGCCTGGGCGCGCGCCACCGCCGCCGGACTGGGGCTGCGGGCCGTGCGGTCCGGGCGCCGACCGCTGCGCCTGCTGGCGCCGGAGACGCTTCACCTCACGCTGTGCTTCCTCGGCAGTCGCCCCGTCTCTGAGATCGACACGATCGGCGCTGCGCTCGGCTCCGCCGCAGGGCAGGTCGGCGAGCTGCGCGTGGGGGCGCCCCTGTGGCTGCCGCCGAGGCGTCCGCGGGCGCTCGCCGTCGAGGTGCACGACGACGGGGGCGAGCTCGCCCTGCTGCACTCCGAGGTGAGCGCCGCGATCGTAGCCGCGAGCGACTGGGAGCCCGAGCGACGTCGCTTCCGCGCCCACGTCACGCTGGCTCGCCTCGGCGCCGGCCTGTCCTGGCGCTCGCGCGAGGAGACCGCGCTCCCGGCCACGCCGCAGCTGCGCTTCACGCCGACCGAGGTCGTCCTGTACCGCTCCTGGCTGTCGCGGGGCGGCGCAAGCTACGAGCCCCTCCTGGTAAGCGAGCTGCAGCCCCGCAGCGGCTGAGCGTCGGCGAGGCTAGCCTTCGCAGACGAAGCTCGGCCCCTCGCCGGAGGCTGCCGGCGATACTTCCTCGCACGGGGATTCGCCGGCTTCTTCGGGTGGGTCGCAGGGTTGCCCGGCGGCGTCTTCGCACGTCGCTTCGCCGGCGCCCCCGTCGTGTTCGGTGGGGGCGGAGCACGGGACCGCGGCTTCGCCGCTCCCGGCGGACGTCGGGCCCGAGCTGTCGGTGCACGCCGGTCCGCCTGCGTTGGAGCAGGTGGGCGCGGCCTGACCCGCTCCGGAGAGCGGCGCGGATGCGTATTCGCAGGCGCCGGTGGCCCCGTCGCTCGCGGGCGCCAGCCTGGCTGGCGGGAGCGACCTCACGGCGCCGTGTCCGCCGTGGTGTCGCCTGTCCGTGCTCGTGTGGCGGGCCTTGCGGCCGTGCGTCGCGCACGCGTGGGCGCCGCGACGGGCGTGGCTGCGCGATGCGCATGCGCTCTTGCGACCCTGGGCGATCGTGGGAGCGACCAGCAGCATCGCGAGAAGCGAAAGCGCGAGCGCGGCGGACGTGCGGAGGCGGAGGTGGGGGAGGCCGGTGGTCACGTGGATCCCCCGAGGGGCCGGGGCGCAGACGACGGTGAGGAGCGTTCACCCGATCGTCCCTGCCGCCGAAGGGCGCGAGCACGAGGCCCGTGTTTGGACGAAGATGCGACGCGGGCGCCCTTGCGAAAAGCGCCCTGCTGCCGGGGCGATGCGAACAGCTGTTCCGTCCGGTGCTGGCTCTAGATTGCCCGTTCCATCTCGAACCGGAGGAGCCAGACCATGTCCGTGACCGACCAGGAGAAGGCCGCCAAGGCGCGCGATGCCGCCCTTCAGGGCGCTCTCACGCAGATCGAGCGCGAGTTCGGCAAGGGCACGGTCATGCGCATGGGCGACGAGGGCGCGCAGGTGCGTTGCGACGTGATCCCCACAGGGGCGCTGTCACTCGACCTGGCGCTGGGGATCGGCGGGGTGCCGCGTGGGCGCATCGTCGAGATCTACGGCCCCGAGTCCTCGGGCAAGACGACGTTGATCTATCACGTGCTCGCCGAGGCCCAGAAGCTGGGTGGCGTGTGCGCCTTCATCGACGCCGAGCACGCGATGGACCCGCTTTACGCGAAGGAGATCGGGGTCGACATCGACGAGCTGCTGGTCTCCCAGCCCGACTACGGCGAGCAGGCCCTGGAGATCGCCGACATGCTCGTGCGGTCGGGTGCCGTGGACGTCGTCGCGATCGACTCCGTCGCCGCACTCACACCTCGCGTCGAGCTCGAGGGACAGATGGGCGACCAGACGGTCGGCTCGCAGGCACGGATGATGTCCCAGGCGATGCGCAAGCTCGCGGGCAATCTGAACCGCACGCAGACGCTCTGCGTGCTGACCAACCAGATCCGCGAAAAGGTCGGGGTGATGTTCGGTTCGCCGGAGACGCAGCCGGGCGGTCGGGCGTTGAAGTTCTACGCCTCCCAGCGGCTGGACATCCGCCGTATCGAGACGCTCAAGGACGGCACGGAGGCGGTTGGCAACCGCGTGCGCGTCAAGGTCGTCAAGAACAAGGTGGCGGCCCCGTTCCGACAGGCGGAATTCGACATCGAGTTCGGCAAAGGCATCTCGACGTCGGGCTGCCTGATCGATCTCGGGCTGGAGCACAACATCGTGTCGAAGTCCGGCTCGTTCTTCTCGTACGGCAAGGACCGGCTCGGTCAGGGCCGCGCCGCCGCCAAGGCGCACCTCGACGCGAACCCCGATCTCGCGAAAGAGATCGAAGGGAAGATCTACGAGGCGCTGGGGCTCGGCAAGGATCTCGTGACGCCGATCGACCGTGCGCAGGAGGTTGCGCCGCCGATAGCCAGCGAACCGACGGTAGCGGCCGCCTAGCGACTCGCTGGCGCGGCGCCGGGCTGTGTCCTCAGTCGCTCGCGTGCAGAGCGGCCCGCCTACGGCCCGATTTCGAGGGTGCTCGTCGAGAACGTCCCCGATTTGACCGGCACGATCACGCCTTTTTTGTTCGGCAGCCCGCAGGTCGATGCTCCTTTGAAGGTCTCGAAGACCGAGGCGGCTTTGAAGGGCGTCGGTTTGCTGTACGGCCCGCCTTCGAGCGTGCCCGTCACAGTGCTCAGTTCCGAGATTTCGGACAGCGGCATGAGCAGCTTGCCTTTGGAGGTGCCTTCTTCGAGTGGCAGCCATTTGACCGTGAGCGAGGTCGCGATCGTGTTCGGTTCGACGGACGCGCTCGAGAGCACCGAGCAGTTCACTGCTTCGCTCGTCAGAAGGTGAGCGGTGTACGTGCCCGATTCGGGCCCGAACGGACCTTGGCAGCCTGTCAGGGAGCCTTTCACCGTGATTTTCTGGACGGCGGCAGTTTCGGTGAGTCCCGGCGAGAGCGAGATTTTGCCCGAGTTCGTGCAGGTTTCGATCGCTTTGCCTCCTTTGGTCGCTTCGCCGTCCGAGTTGGGGCTCGTGATTTCGATCGGCGTGCTCGGCGCGCTCGTGCCTTCGGAATCGGTGTTCGTGATCGTGACCTGGTAGGTGGTGTGGGGTTCGACTGGCTGAAGGACCGCGCTCGAGAAGTAGGGGCTGACCGTCGTCGTGAGGACCGGTGCGCTCGAGCCCACGGGAGTCGCGGTGACCGTCGAGGATTTGAGTAGCGGCGCCGTTTCGGGGGCGACGGTCCAGCCGACGTTCATGCGGAGGTTTTCCGGCGGTTCGTCCGAGAGGAAGATGCTCGCGGCCACGTTCGTCGGCGCCGCGGGCGGCTGGAGCGGGGGTTCACCCGTCAGCAGGTAGGCGTTGGTACCTTCGTTGTAGACGCGATCGCCGTGCGTGTCCGTCGCTTCTTTGGCTTCGAGCGGCCCTTCGAGCGCGCCGTAAGAGCGCGTTTCGCCAAACCAGGTCCAGATGACGCTCGCCGAGCCGGTGTAGGTCGTGGTTCCGCCTCCGCCTCCGCGTCCGCTGCCGCCGCACCTCGTGCTCATCGAGACGTTCCCCGTCGGATAACCGTTCGTGGCGAAGCCCCGGACGTAGACCGTCTGCTGGATGCCTCCGCACGAGTGACCGAGGATGTGGAACGCGTCGCCTTCGTTGAGGAACAGCCGGATCGGAGTGGCCGCGGATGCGGCCGAGGCAAGGCCCATGCAGATGAGCACCGAGCCTGCGATGCCAAGAACGAGTTTCCGCACCATTCCTCGAGCCCCCTTCGAGCGCCCAACATGTCCGCCAGCCCGGACGGCTTGGCTGGTCGGACAGCCTACTCGACCCGCACAGCTCGGGTACTCGTTCTGGGCGGGCCCGGGGCCAACGTGCGTGTCATGCTCTCTCGGCAGATGGCGAAGGCCAATATCGAAAAGCGCTACCACCTGACCACCTTCGGGTGCCAGATGAACGAGCACGACTCCGAGCGGATGAAGGGGATGCTCGAGTCGCTCGGCTACAGCGAGGCGTCCGAGCGCGGTGAGGCCGACCTGATCCTGTTCAACACGTGCTCGATCCGCGAGTCGGCAGACAGGCGCTTCATCACACACCTCGGTGAGGCGAAGCGGCTCAAGCGCGAGCAGCCCGAGCGGATCGTCGGGGTGGGTGGCTGCTGGGCGCAGTCGGTCAAGGACGAGGTGTTCGAGCGCTTTCCGTTCGTGGATGTGGCGTTCGGCCCAGGTCAGGTGCACAAGCTCGCAGAGTTCCTGACGAGCGAGTCGCTGACCGCCCAGGGGTACTTCGAGTTCGAGGGCTTCACCGGGCACCTGCCGGCGCATCGTGAGCGTCCGTTCCAGGGTTGGCTGCAGATCAGCGTCGGATGCAACTCGGTGTGCTCGTACTGCATCGTGCCGTCGACCCGTGGGCGCGAGGTGAGCCGCCCGCTGCAGGAGCTGCTGAGGGAGGCTCAGGCGATGGCCGACGAGGGCGTGCGCGAGATCACGCTGCTCGGGCAGAACGTCAACTCCTACGGCCGCGACCTGCCGCTCGGCCCGCGTCCGGGAGCCGCTGCCGGCGCGCCGGCGCGGAGGCCAAGCTTCGCCGAGCTGTTGACGCTGCTCGACGGCATCGATGGGATCGATCGCATCCGCTACACGAGCCCGCATCCGAAGGACATGCGGGAGGACGTGATCCGCGCGCATGCGGAGCTCCCGAGCGTGTGCGAGCACATCCACCTTCCACTGCAGTCCGGATCCAGCCGGATCCTGAAGGCGATGCGCCGTACATACGACCGCAGCCGCTACCTGAATCGCGTGGCGCTGATCCGCGAGCACGTGCCCGACGTTGCGCTCACCACCGACATCATCGTCGGCTTCCCGGGCGAGACCGAGGCGGACTTCCGCGAGACGCTGGAGGTCGTGGAGGAGGTCGGCTACGACAGCGCGTTCACGTTCATCTTCTCGCCGCGTCGCGGCACCGAGGCGGCGGGGATCGCGGACGGAGTGGTGGCGCATCCCGTCAAGGTCGAGCGGATGGAGCGGCTTGTCGAGGCAGTCCAGCGCGGCGCTCGCGAGCGGGCGCAGCGGTTCGTCGGCCGCACCGTCGAGGTGCTGGTGGAAGGCCCGTCGCGCACGGACCCCGACCGCCTGCGGGGGCGTACGCGCCACAACAAGGCCGTCAACTTTGGCGGTCTCGCCTCGCCCGGCGAACTGACCGACGTCGAGATCCTCGCCGCCACGAGCCAGACGCTGTCCGGCGAGGAGCGGCTGCTGGCGCGCGCCGCCGCACGATGAAGATCCGCGCGGCCGTTCTCGAGGAGTTCGCCAAGCCGCTCGTCGTGCAGGAGGTCGAGCTCGCCGAGCCACGTGCCGGCGAGGTGCTCGTGCGACTCGTCGCGTGTGGCGTCTGCCACACCGACATGTACACGGCCTCAGGGGTCGACCCGTCGGGGTACGCACCCACGGTGCTCGGTCACGAGGGCGCCGGCGTCGTCGAGCGCTGCGGCGAGGGCGTGTCGCTGGTGTCCGAGGGCGATCACGTGGTGACGCTCTTCTCGCCGCAGTGCGGCGAGTGCGTGCACTGCCTC
>DATMQX010000191.1:0-7460 GCA_035567055.1 Solirubrobacteraceae bacterium | reverse complement strand
CGGCCCGCATCGTCTGCTCGTCGTGCTCGACCACGATCACCGTGTTGCCGAGATCGCGCAGCCGCTCGAGCGTTGAGATCAGCTTCGAGTTGTCGCGCTGGTGCAGCCCGATCGACGGCTCATCCAGGATGTAGAGCACTCCCACGAGCGAGGACCCGATCTGCGTGGCCAGCCGGATACGCTGCGCCTCCCCGCCCGACAGCGTCGCTGCGGCACGGTCCATCGAGAGATAGCCGATGCCGACGTTCTCCAGGAACTGCAGCCGCTCGCTGATCTCCCTCAGGATCAGGCGCGCAACATGCCGGTCGGTCTCGGACAGCTCGACCTCGTCGAGCCACTCGAGCGCCCGCCTCGCCGACAGCGCACAGAAATCCTCGATCCGCGTTCCGCCGACCAGAACGGCACGCGACTCCGCGCGCAAGCGCGCTCCGCCGCACACCGGGCACGCCCGCAGCGACATGTACTCCTCGATCTTCTCGCGCGTCCACTCGGAGTCGGTGTCCATGTAGCGGCGCTGGAGGTTCTTCACGATTCCCTCGAAGCGAGTCGCGTAGGAGCGCTCCCGGCCGTAGCGGTTGCGATACGTGACCTCCACCGGCTCGCCGTTCGTCCCGTACAGGAAGAGGTCGCGCTGCTCATCCGGGAGGTCCTCCCACGGGGCATCGAGATCGACGCCGTAGCGCTCGGCGATCGCTTCGGTCACCTGCTCGTAGTAGTTCGACGCGCTGTTTGCCCATGGCGCCAGCGCGCCCTCGCCGATCGACAGGGTCGGATCGGGCACGATCAGCTCCGGGTCGATCTCCATCTGCGAACCCAGCCCCGTGCAGCGATCGCACGCGCCGTGAGGCGAGTTGAACGAGAAGATCCTCGGCTCCAGCTCGACCAGCGACGGGCCGTGCTCCGGACACGCGAAGCGCTCGGAGAACGTGAACACCGTGCCCGCGTCCGGAGCCGCGCCGGGCATTATCTGGGCTGCCGCCGCCCGCGCGCCCTTGGCGCCCGTGGCGTGCTCGTGCTCGGCCTCCGCCGGCGCGTTGCGCGACCCGACGATCTCGATCTCGACGAGCCCATCGGCCAGGGCGACCGCCGTCTCGATCGAGTCCGCCAGCCGCTTGCGCACGTCGTGGCGCATCGCCAGCCGGTCGACGACGACCGAGATGTCGTGCTTGTAGCGCTTGTCGAGGACGATCGACTCCTCGAGCAGGCGCACGCGGTCATCGATCTTCACCCGCGCGAAGCCGTCGGCGCGGAGCTCGTCCAGAAGCTTGCCGTACTCGCCCTTGCGTCCTCTCACGACCGGCGCCAGCACCATGAATCGCGTGCCCTCCCCCAGCTCCATCACCTGGTCGATGATCTGCTCGGCCGACTGCCCGACGATCGGCCGGCCACAGATCGGGCAGTGCGGCTTGCCGACGCGAGCCCACAGCAGCCGCAGGTAGTCGTAGATCTCGGTGACCGTGCCGACGGTCGAGCGCGGGTTGCGCGAGGTCGTCTTCTGGTCTATCGAGATCGCCGGCGAGAGCCCCTCGATCGAGTCCACGTCGGGCTTGTCCATCTGCCCCAGGAACTGGCGCGCGTAGGCGGACAGCGACTCGACGTAGCGCCGCTGGCCCTCGGCGTAGATCGTGTCGAACGCGAGGCTCGACTTGCCCGAGCCCGACAGGCCGGTGATCACGACGAGGGCGTCGCGCGGCAGCGACAAGGAGATGTCCTTGAGGTTGTGCTCTCGTGCTCCCGAGACGACGATCTGGTTGCCGGCGGCCATCTACCGACTCATTCTATGACTGCGAACAGACGTTCGCGTCCACGGGGCTCTAGAGCGTCGCTCTAGCCTTCGATCGCTGCGTAGACCTCGTCTATCAGCTTGAGCCGGTCGATCGCCTGGAAGTGCGCGGCGAGGTAGCGCTCGGCATCCTCTCGTGACTGGCCGTTGAGCGCCATGTTCAGGGCGACCAGGCGCGCGCCGTCGAGGTCGCCACCCCCGGAGGCAAGCGGCGGCGCCGGCGCGGCCGGCTGCGCTGGCGCCGCAGCTGCGGGCTGCGGCGCCTGGGGCTCGGGCAGGGGGGGCGTGGGCGCCGGCGGGGACACGCTGTCGGCTGCGGGCCCCGCGGGGGCCGCGGGCGACTGGCCCTGCGTCGCCGGAGCCTCCCGTCCGGCGGCGGCGTCATACAGCTCGCCCATGCTGCGCTCGAGCGCACCGAGGTCGCCGGCGAGCCGGCCCGCGCCGGCACGCAGGCCCTCCACGAGCTTGCCAACCTCGCCGTCCATCGACTCCACGCGTGCGAGCAGCGCCGATGTCGCCCGCTCGACCGTGGCGGCGTGCGCCCGCGCTCGCTCGACCGCCTGCTCGCGGGTGCCCTGCGCGTCGCGGTCGGCCGCCTCTCGCACGCTGCGCGCGTGCTCCAGCGCCTGGCTCTCGATTTCCGCAGCAGCGGTCTCGGCCGCCTCGATGATGCTCTGCACCTGCGCTCCAGCGGTCGACGCGAGCGACGTCTCGCCCCCTCCGGCAGAGCGCTGCAGCTCCTCGAACTCCGAGGCCAGGCCCCTCAGATGGGCGTCGACGGCCGCCGGATCGTAGCCGCGGCGGCTCACGGGGAAGTCCCGCCGTTCGATTGCCTGCCTGTCGACGTCCACGGCGGGCATCCTAGGCGATGGGGCCGGCCGGAGCCTCGGTTGGCGAGGACTCGCTCGCGTGGATCTCACGAAGGTCGCGGCGCAGCTCGCGCAGCTCGTCGCGGATCTGTGCTGCGTACTCGAAGCGCAGGTCCTCCGCCGCCGCCAGCATCTCCTCCTCCAGCTCCACGACCATCCGCTCGAGCTCGTGCTGTGGCATCTCGGCGGCGCTGCCGCGCTTGCTCGTCCTTCGCTTGCGCCCGCCACGGGGAACCTTCGACTCGGACTGCAGGAACTCGGCGATATCCGAGATGCCCTTGACGATCGTCGCCGCCGTGATCCCGTGACGCTCGTTGTAGGCGAGCTGGATCGCGCGCCTGCGGTCGGTCTCGCCGATCGCCGCCCGCATCGCCCGAGTCTCCTTGTCGGCGTACATCAACACCGTTCCGTCCACGTTGCGCGCCGCCCGTCCGATGGTCTGGATCAGCGAGGTCTCGCCGCGAAGGAAGCCCTCCTTGTCCGCGTCGAGGATCGCCACGAGCGACACCTCCGGCAGGTCGAGGCCCTCGCGCAGCAGGTTGACCCCGACGAGCACGTCGTACTCGCCGAGCCGCAGGTCGCGGATTATCTGGATCCGCTCGAGCGTGTCGATCTCGGAGTGCAGGTAACGAGTCTTGAAGCCCATCTCCAGCAGATAGCCGGAAAGGTCCTCGCTCATCTTCTTCGTCAGCGTCGTGACGAGCACGCGCTCGTCACGGTCCACGCGCGCGCGGATCTCGTTCATCAGGTCATCCACCTGGTTGTGCGTCTCACGCACCTCGACCGCCGGGTCGACGATCCCAGTCGGTCGCACGATCTGCTCGACCACCCGTGTCGAGCGGACCCGCTCGTACTCGCCGGGCGTGGCGGAGACGAACATCAGCTGCGGTGTGATCGAAAGGAACTCCTCGAAGGTCTGCGGCCGGTTGTCGAGCGCGCTCGGCAGCCGGAACCCGTAGTCGACGAGCGTGTTCTTGCGCGAGCGGTCGCCCTCGAACATGCCGCCGATCTGAGGGACCGTCTGATGCGACTCGTCGATGAAGCAGACGAAGTCCTTCGGGAAGTAGTCGATCAGGCAGTAGGGCCGCTCGCCGGCGCTGCGTCCGTCGAGTATCCGCGAGTAGTTCTCGATGCCCGAGCAGAAGCCCATCTCGCGCAGCATCTCCATGTCGTACTGCGTGCGCTGGCGCAGCCGGTGTGACTCGAGCAGCTTGCCCTCCGCGTCGAGCTCCTCGCAGCGCGCGTTCAGCTCGCGGCCGATCTCCTCGACTGCGGCCTCGATGCTCCCCTCCTTGACGTTGTAGTGCGTGGCCGGCCAGATCGCCACATGCTCCAAGTCGTCGGCGATCAGCTCGCCCGTCAGCGGGTCGAAGTGCTGGAGTCGTTCGACTTCGTCGCCGAACATCGTCGCCCTGAACGCCGTCTCGGCGTAGGCGGGAAACACCTCGAGTGTCTCGCCGCGGACCCGGAAGCTGCCGCGCGAGAGGATGCTGTCGTTGCGCGTGTACTGGATCGAGACGAGTTTCCGCAACAGCCTGTCGCGGTCGATCTCCTCACCGCGCCGCAGGATCTGCATGTTCATCTCATACGTCTGAGGCGATCCGAGGCCGTAGATGCACGACACCGAGGCCACCACGATCACGTCTCGGCGGGCGAACACCGCGGCCGTGGCCGCGTGGCGGAGCCGGTCGACCTCCTGGTTGATCGCGGAGTCCTTCTCGATGTACAGGTCCCTGCTCGGGACGTACGCCTCGGGCTGGTAATAGTCGTAGTAGGAGACGAAGTACTCGACCGCGTTCTCGGGGAAGAACGTCCTGAACTCGTTGCACAGCTGCGCCGCAAGCGTCTTGTTGTGCGCGATCACGAGGGTCGGGCGCTGCACGGCCTCGATCACGCCGGCCATCGTCATCGTCTTGCCGGTGCCCGTAGCCCCGAGCAGCGTCTGGAAGCGCTCACCCTGCCGAACGCCGTCCGCGAGGGCCTCGATCGCCTTAGGCTGGTCGGCCGTCGGCGTGAACATCGAGTCGAGCTTGAAGTCGGGCATGGCCTCTACCGTAGCGAGCGCTCGGGACCGCACGGACTCCTAGTGCAGCCCCAGCTCCCGGGGATAGGTCGCGCGGTAGGCCTGCTGCGCTTCGAGCACGCGCTGCACGTACGCGCGGGTCTCGGGAAACGGGATCGACGCGACCGTCAGCTCGCCGCCCGCGGCGTTCGCCCGCGCCGCCCAGCTGTCCACGTTCGAGAGCCCGCCGTTGTAGGCGGCGACGGCCAGCAGCTCGTTGCCGTTGTAGTGGTCGAGGAGATACCGCAGGTAGTAGCTGCCGTACGCGACGTTGATCCTCGGCGTGTCCAGATCGCTTTCGGTGAAGCGCGTGCCGCCCGAGAGGTGGGCGAGGTAATAGGCCGTCGCGGGCAGGATCTGCATCAGCCCCTGCGCCCCCGCCGTCGAGGTCCGTGGGTCGAACTTCGACTCGGCGTAGATCACCGCGGCGATCAGCGCCGGATCCAGGTGCTTTGCGGCCGCCTGTTCACGGATGATGCTGGCGTGCGTCAGGGGCAGCCCGCGATGGCCCACGGCATGTTTGACCTCGGACAGCACGACGGCCAGCAGCAGGATGCACAGCCCGACCGTCGCGACCGCTGCAAGCCTCCCCCTGCTCATCGGCCAAGCTTGCCAAGGACCTCCGACAGCTCGTCCTCGAGCTCCTCCTCGGTCCCGTCGTTGCGCACGACGAACGTGGCCAGCCGTGCCTTCTCCTCCTGTGGGAGCTGGCGGGCGAGGCGCTCGTCGATCTGCGCGTGCCCCCGCCGCGACGCGCGCTCGTTGCGTACCTGCTCGTTCGAGATGACGGCGATCGTGGCGTCGTAGGCGTCCCCCAGGCCCGCCTCGAACAGCAGCGGCACCTCGACCACGGCGGCGCGTGGCGGCGGCATCCGCGTGCGCACCTCCGCCAGCCACGCCGCGGTGCGCTCGGCGACCAGCGGCCACAACAGGCTCTCAAGCCACGCGCGCTCCTCGTCGCTTGCAAACGCGTGCGCCGCCACCGCGGAGCGGTCGATCGCTCCATCCGGCGCCACATCTCCCCCCCAACGACCGACCACGGCCTCCCGCACCCGCTCGCCGTCGTAGAGCTCGTGCACGACCGCATCGCTCGACAGCACCTCCGCGCCGAGCCGCTCAAGCGCCGCCAGGGCCGTCGACTTGCCAGCCCCCATGCCTCCGGTCAGCCCGACGACGGGCACCGCCGGCTCCACTCCGAACCCCGAAGGCTGCTCAGCCCTGCGAGGACTCGCCCGCAGCCTGTGCCGGGCCGGCCTCATCCTGCGGCGCCTGATCCTCTCCGCCGGATGCGCTCTGCGCGCCGTCCGCGGTGGGCTCTTCGGACGGCGCCTCGGACGGCGCCTCAGCGGCCTGCGCCGCCGCCGCGCTCGACGCCGCCTCCGGCTCCTGCGCATCCGCGTCGCCGGCGTCAGCGTCGGCTGGCGTGGCTGGCGCCTGCGACTCGGGCGCCTGCACGCCGGCGGAGCTCGCCTCGGGCGCTGCGGCCTCGGGCGACGCCGGCGCGCCGGCCGTGATCTCCTCTCCCTCTGCTCCCTCCGCCCCCGTCTCGCCGGTCGGCGACGGCCCGCCCGTCGGCGACGGCCCGGTCGCGGGTTCGCCGGGGCGCGAGACCGGAAGGATCTGGTCCTCGACCCGCTTCGCCGAGAGCGACAGCCGCCGGCGGTCGGAGTCGATCTCGAGGATCTTCACGCGGATCTCATCGCCCGGATGGACGATCTCGCGCGGGCTCTCGACGTGGTGCGGGGCCAGCTCGGAGATGTGCACGAGGCCCTCGACGCCGTCGAGGATCTCGAC
Source organism: Solirubrobacteraceae bacterium (assembly GCA_035567055.1). Taxonomy (GTDB): domain Bacteria; phylum Actinomycetota; class Thermoleophilia; order Solirubrobacterales; family Solirubrobacteraceae; genus Palsa-744. The sequence goes on along the minus strand of DATMQX010000191.1, from coordinate 952 downwards.
GAACGCGCCGAAGGTGACGACCTTGGTGACCTTGCCGGCGAGCTCGTCGCCGACGTTGTAGGTGTCCACGATCCGCTGCCACGGGTCCTCCTGGGTCTGCTTGAGGCCCAGGGAGATGCGCTGGCGGTCGCGGTCGATATCCAGCACCTTGACCTTCACGGTGTCGCCGATCGTGAGGATCTCGCTCGGATGGTTGACGTGCGACCAGGAGAGCTCGGAGATGTGGATCAGCCCGTCGATGCCGTCGAGGTCGACGAACGCGCCGAAGTCGACGATGTTCGAGATCTGCCCCTCGACCACGAGACCGGGCTGCAGCCGATCGAGGATCTGCTGGCGCACCTCCTTGCGCTCCTCCTCGAGCACCGCCCGGCGGGAGAGCACGACGTTGTTGCGCGAGCGGTTGAGCTCGATCACCTTCGTCTCGATCTTGGTGCCCATGTATTCGTCGAGATTCGGCACGCGGCGGATGTCGACGAGCGAAGCCGGCAGGAACCCGCGCACGCCGAGGTCGATGATCAGGCCGCCCTTCACGACCTCGATTACCGTTCCCTCTACCGGCTCGCCGGACTCGGCTGCCGTTTCGATGCGCCGCCACGCCTTCTCGAAGCGCGCCCGCTTCTTCGACATGATCAGCCGGCCGTCCTGGTCCTCCTTCGTGAGGACGATCGCGTCGACCTCCTCGCCGAGATGGACCTCGTCGTGCGGATCGACGGACTTGCGGATCGACAGCTCGCCGGCCGGGATCACGCCCTCGGACTTGTAGCCGATGTCGACGAGGACCTCATCCTTGTCGATGCGCACCACGTGGCCGGTGACCACCTCGATCACCGTTCCCTCCACCGGCTCGCCCGACTCGTTGGCGGCTTCGATGCGCCGCCACGCCTTCTCGAAGCGCGCCCGCTTCTTGGACATGATCAAGCGGCCGTCCTGATCCTCCTTGGTGAGAACGATC
>DATMQX010000190.1:0-5166 GCA_035567055.1 Solirubrobacteraceae bacterium | reverse complement strand
AGATAAACGTGGTTTGGAAACACTAGAGCTGCAGGATCCAAACGCAGGTTCCTGACGCGTCGTACGACCGATCGCGCGATTGGCGGACGGCGCGTCGGGCTTTAATTTCCGGGTGGGGTGCGCAGACCGCGGGTTTCCCCGCGACGGTGTTCGGGCGCCTAGGTCGCGTCGCTTGTGCCCAGCGTGGGCTGCGCCATCTGGCGGACGCGTCGCTCGAAGGCGAGCTCGGCCTCGAAGTCGGCGCCGTCGGTATCGATGAACGTGAGCGGCCCGTCGCGCTTGAGCATCGCGACGAAGAGCTCGACCAGCTCGCCGTCGAGCTGGCTCCCCGAGACACGCCTGAGCTCGGTCATGGCGTCCTGAGGCGTCATCGGCGAGCGGTAGCTGTCGCGCGCGGTGAGCGTGTCGAAGATCGAGCAGATCGCGAGAATGCGGGACGCGAGCGGTATCTCATTGCCGATCAGCCCCGCCGGATAGCCGCTGCCATCCAGCTTCTCGTGGTGATAGAGGATCGCATCGGCGACCGGGCCGTAGCCGTCGAGCCTGCCCACCAGCGTCGCCCCGTCCTGAGGGTGGCGGCGGATCACCGCCCAGTCCTCGTCGGAGAGGATCTCGGCGTGGAGGATCCGGTCGGGGAGAACGAACTTCCCGATGTCATGCAGCAGCCCGGCCGTGTGAGCCAGCTCCTGCTCGGCTTCGCTGCAGCCGGCCTCCACCGCGAGCGCTCGTGCCGAGCGGGCGACCGCGGCGGCGTGGCGAGCCGTCGAGCGGTCGCGCAGCGCGAGCGTCTCGATCAGCGTGCTCAGCACTCCGAGCTGGAGCGTGGCCAGCTGCCTGGAGCGGGCGTCGAGCTGCTCCGCGCGGTCCTCCGATCGCAGCAGGGCCGCGATCAGATACTCGAACAGCGCCAGAACGATGATCAGGCCGAACAGCGCCGGAAAGCCGAGGTTCGTGTAGGCGACCGCGAGCAGCCCGGCGAGCGCGCCCAGCGCCATCTGGCCGGGCTGCATCGGCAGGAACAGCTCGCGGGCCTGCCGAGTGAGCGAGAGCCCCCTCGTGAAGCGCATGTCCGTCGCGATCAGTGCGAAGTTCAGCACGTTGGTTACCATGAACACGCCGAAGACCACGAGCGCGAACGTGACGGTCTGCGTGAGGTGATGAACGCGCGGGTCGTGCACGTCACCGATCAGCGCCAGGACGATGAGGCCTCCCGCGAGCGGGAACGTCGCAAACGCCGACAGGTTGCTCAGCCAGAGGGCGGGCGAGAGCCGCCTTTGCAGCGAGTTCGGAAGCGTCACGACGATGCCGAACGCGACGGCCGGCGCGGGACCGAGGAGGCTCATGGCGAGCACCAGCACGACGAGCGAAGCCGACAGGTGTTGTCCGCGGATTTCGAACTCGAGCCGCTCCGCCACGATCGCAAGCGCGAACAACAGCCCGACCAGAGGCAGCGGTTCCCATTCCTGCGGGCGCGAGAGCAGGACGGCCGCGACGATCGTTACCGCCAGCAAGACCGCCTCCGCGGCCCAGAAGAGTCGTCTCGTGAGCGTCGGCGTGAGCATCTCGTGGTCCCGTCGTACTTAACGACCGATTCGACGTAGGACTTAAGGTGGTCGACGTGTGGGCCCGTTACGACCGATTCGACGTGGGGCTTAAGGTGCTCAACGGGTGGGCCCGGCCGTCCCCGCCGTGTCCGGCGTTCGTGCGTGACCAGTGCGGCGCTAGGACCCGTCGACCTGGCCAAGCTCCAACGCGCTCACGCTCGTCGGCTCGTGCATGAGCGACGTGGCGGTCTCGGCGGGCTGAAGCGGCTCGACGACGTCGGCGCGCGGCGGCAGTCGCAACCCTGACGCGAGACGAACGAAGGCGACCGTCATCGCGGCCGCTCCCACTCCGACGACCAGAAACGCGCTCCGCGGCGAGCCGATCGCGACGAGAGCGCCGCCGAGCAGCAGGCCCATCCCCGGACAGAACGCGCCGATCGCTTCGACGGCTCCCATCAACTGGCCGTGCAGGCGCTGCGGCGTCAGTTGCTGCACCGCGCTGAGCAGCGACGCCCACTGCACGCCGTTGCCGAGCCCGCCCACGAAGCCCGCCACGCACGCGACGGCCAGCGACGGGGCCGCGGCGAAGCCTATGTAGGCGAGTCCCACCGCCAGCGTTCCCGCGCTCAGCGTGACCCCCAACGGGCGTCTCACGGCCCGCGCGAAGGCGAGGCTTCCCGCGACGACGCCAAGACCCCACACCGTCAGCAGCAGGCCGTAGCCGCGGTCTCCGGCCAGCAGGGTGACCTTCGCGTAGGGCACCTCGATGGACCCGTCGGCCGCGAAGAAGACCAGCGCGAGCCCCTCCGCCAGCAGCAGCAGCTTCAGCGCGGGCACCGAATCGATGTGCTCCCAGGCGGCGCGCAGCCGATCGCGCACGGAGGCGCTCTCCGCCAACCCGGCCTGCGGGCGAAGGTGCATCACCATCGCGGCGCAGACGAGGAACGAGGCCGCGTCAACGAGCAACGCCACCGGGGCGCCGGCGGCGGCGACCAGCACGCCGCCGAGCACCGGCCCGAGCGCGAACGTCGCCGAGAAGGCGACGTTGAGGGCCGCGTTCGCCTCGCGCTCCGCCGTCTGCGCGTCGGGCCGCTCGTCCGCCGCAACGTCGCCGGCTGCGGGCGCGAGCTGATCGCTGGCGGCGCGCGCGGCCTCCGCTCGCAGCAGCGCGCTCGCCGCGAGCGCCGCGGCGCCGTCGAGGGCTGCGAGCACGATCACCGCGGGCAGCCAGAACTGCCACATGAGCACCGCCAGCGCGATCGTCAGCAGCGCCTCGAAGACGTACAGCGCGCTGAGCTTCGCACGCCGGGGCGAGGTTTCGACACGGGCGACCAGCGCGGGCACGAGCAAAGCCGGCAGCGCCTGTCCCGCGACCAGCAGGGCGGCCACCGCAAGGGCGCTATGCGTGTGCTCGAACACCGCCAGCGACAGCGCCACGTACCCGAACCACGTCCCCAGACGGTTGATCGTGTAGGCCGCGATGATCCTGCGCAGCCCGCGTGACTGGAGGGCGGAGGGCACGCCGCTACGCTAACGGCTGTCTGTGATCGCGTCTAACGACGCACGCATACGGCCAGCGCGCAAGGCTCCTCGCTGGCGTGGGGCGGCCGCTCAGGAGCGCCTGCAGGCGCCGGCGTTCAGAGATCGTCCGTGTTGGGCAGATCCACGCTGATCACCGGCAGCGTGGGGTAGCGCTGTCCGAGGATCCGCGCGAGCTCCCTCGCCGGTAGGTCGTCGAGGCCGCCGCTCAGGATTACCATGCGGCTGGCCGGCGCGCGCTCGAGGACCTCCGCGAGCGTGCTCAGCTCCTCGAACACGGTGCCTTCGGGCAGTGTCTCGCTCAGATCCGCGAGCAGCGAGGCTCGTCGGGGCTCCTCGCCGCCCGCAATCAGGATCGGCGAGCAGTTTTCGACGAGCCGCAACGCCGGCCGATCGTGGATCGCGTACCTGCCGGTCGGAGATGCGTCTGACCTGCGATCGCCACGCCGGTCGCTGAGCGTGATCGGCCCCTCGCCGTCGCATCGGGCGACGCTCAGCGCCGCGGTCCGCAGGTCGCTACCCGAGCCGGTAGGAGACATGCCGACAATCATGCACGCGCGCCGGCCGTTTGTCTGTAGGGCCGGGCGTGCCGATCGTGTCGTCCCAAAGGTGCAGGAGCATGTGGGCACTAACGCACGTTGGATCGGTCCTTGCCAGGCGCTACCGTGTCTGCCAGATGGAGGAGAGCACGCCAGGAGTGAGCAGGCCGATCGACGTGATCATCGCCGACGACCACACGGTGGTCCGCGATGGGATCCGCGCGGTGCTCGATCGGGAGGCCGGCGAGTTCCGGATCGTCGCCGAAGCGGCCGACATCCCCTCGATGATCCGCGAAGTGCGCGAGCACAAGCCGGACCTGCTCACGCTCGACCTCACGATGCCCGGCGGATCGAGTCTCGCGGCGCTTCCCTCGTGCTTCATCGCCCACCCGAGCCTGGCGGTCGCGATCCTCACGATGCGCGAGGATCCCGAGTACGCGCGGCAGGCGCTCAGGGCCGGCGCCCGCAGCTACGTGCTGAAGGAGGCCGAGCCAGCCGAGCTGCTCCAGGCGTTCCGCCTTGCGGTGGCAGGCGGCAACTACCTGCACCCGCGCCTCGGCGCGCTGATGGCGACGGGCGATGACGGGGACACCGACGGCGTCGTGCTCTCAGATCGCGAGCGGGAGGTCGTCAAGCTGATCGCCAACGGCTACACGAACCCGGAGATCGCCGAGCAGCTCCACGTCGCCGAGCGGACCGTGAAGACCTACCGGGCGCGCGCGATCGAGAAGCTCGGCTTCTCCTCCCGCGCCGAGATAACCGCCTACGTGAGGCGCATCGGCCTCAGCGAGTAGCCGTTCGGTTCAGTGCTGCTGGACGGTCTCGACGGATGGCCGGCCGGCGAGCGGCACGGTCAGCCGAACGGTCGTGCCGCGCTCACGGGCGGCCACCATCTCGAGCTCGCCGCCGACGAGCTCGGCCCGCTCGCGCATGCCGGACATGCCGAAGCCTCCCTCGAGCCCGTCGCCGCGCGGACCGAGCCGGCTCGCCTCCGGTGGCCCTTTGCCGTCGTCCGTGACGGACACGCGCACGACCCCCTCTCGCTCGGAGATGCTGACGATCGCGCTCGTCGCCTCCGCGTGGCGGCTGACGTTCGTGAGCGCCTCCTGCACGACGCGATAGATCGTGCTCTCGAGCTCGGGATCCAGCCGTCGCCCGTCGAGGCGGCCGCCGTTCTCCACGACGCTCTCCTGCGGAAGCAGGTCGATCTCGGTCTTCACCTCGAGCCCGTCGATTGCCTGGGCGCGCCTGGCGAGGGCCTCGAGCGCGGCCGCCAGCCCGAGGTCGTCAAGCGCGGCAGGGCGAAGCTCGGTGATCAGGTGGCGCAGCTGGTCGATCTCCGTGCCCAGGCCCTCGAGGACCGTGTCAACCGCCTCTCGCAGCCTTTCGCCATCGTCGATGTCGCGCGCGTTGGCCAGTCGCAGGCGCAGAGCGCCGATGCCCTGGATGCTCTCGTCGTGTATCTCACGGGCCCAACGGGTGCGCTCGCGCTCGCGCGCCTCCATGCCATAGCGCAACCGTTCGATCTCCACCGAGCGCTCGGC
>DATMQX010000189.1:0-19944 GCA_035567055.1 Solirubrobacteraceae bacterium | reverse complement strand
CTCCATCTCGGTGATCAGCACGGCGTCGCCGGGTCCCACGTTGGCTCGGCCCCACGCGTAGGCGACGAGGTTGATCGCCTCGGTGACGTTCTTCGTGAAGATCGTCCCCTGTCGCTCGGCTCCCGTGAAGGCGGCGATGCTCTCGCGCGCGTGGTCGAAGGCGGCGTCGGCCTCCTGGGCGAGCGCGTACACGCCACGGTGCACGTTCGCGTTGTGGTTGCGCAGGTGGTCGGCCTGCGCCGAGATCACCGTCTCGGGCTTCTGCGAGGTGGCGGCCGAGTCCAGGTAGATGAGCGGCCGGCCGTCGAAGCGACGGGCGAAGATCGGGAAGTCGGCCCTGACCTCGAGCGAGCTCTCAGCGACTGGTGGCATAGGCCTCGATGTCCTCCCTCGCTGCGGCCAGCTTGCTAGCCACCTTGGTCCGGACGAGCTCCTCGAGAGCCTCGTCCTGCAGCTCGGCGACGAGTGGCTCGAAGAAGCCCTCGACGATCACGCGCACGGCCGTCGGCCGATCCAGGCCGCGTGACTGCATGTAGAAGATCGCCGTCTCGTCCAGCTCGCCCACGGTGCCGCCGTGCGAGGCGGAGACGTCGTCGGCGGAGACGAGCACCGACGGGATCGCATCGATGCGGGCCTTGGGGGAGAGCATCATCGAGTGGAACTGCAGGTAGGTGTGGGTCTGCTGGGCGCCGGGGTTGATCTGGATCAGCCCCTCGAAGCTCGCTCGGCTCTCGCCGGTCGCCGCGCCGCGCCAGTGCACGTCGCCTCCCGAGGGTCCCGTCTCGTGCAGGTCCACGGCGAACACGTCGAGGTGCTCGTGCTCCTCGGTGAAGAGCAGGCCACGGAAGGCCATGTCGCCGCCGGGCTCCGTCACGGCGAGCTCGAGATGCTGGCGCACGAGATGTCCGCCCAGCAGCGCCGGCAGCCAGTGGCAGTAGGCGTCGCGACCGACGCCCACGAAGCGCGTCGAGACGTCATAGACCTCGCCGCTGCCCCAGTCCTGGTACTGAGCCAGGCGGCAGCGCGCTCCATCCTGCAGGTACAGCTCGAACGCCCCCGCATGGAGCGCCTGCCTGCTCGCCTGCGCCTCTTGGGGCGCGCCCTCCGGCGTGTGCCCCTCAGGGTGGCCCTCGAAGTCCTCGGCGAGGTCGTACTCATGCACGCGGAACTCGCTCGTCGGGCCTCCCAGCACGAGCGTGCGGCCGTACTGCGTCACGCCGGGGCGGTCGATCGCGTAGACGATCTCGAACGGCGCCTCGACGACGAGGCCCGCGGGGATGTAGAGGAAGGCCCCGCCGCTCCAGAAGGCAGCGTTCGCCGCCTCGAGCTTGTGGCGGTCGATCGTGAGCCGCCGCGAGTACCAGGGGGCGACGAGCTCGCCGTGCTCACGGAAGGCGTCCTCGAGCGAGCACAGGATCACGCCCTTCTCCGCCAGCGCCGGATCGAGCTCGAGCGCGACGACGGCGTCGGCGTTCTGCACGATCCGCCCGGCGCGGGGTCGATCGGGAAGCGTGCGGCGGACCACGTCAGGGACGCCTTCGCCAGCGGCCCTCGTCTGGGCCTGCTCGCCTGCCCCGCTCAGGAGGTCGGGGTCGAGGCTCTGGAGGCTCGTCGTCCAGAAGCCGGAACGGCGCCACACGGGCAGCTCGAGCCGCTCGAAGGCCGCCTTGGCCTCGGCGCGTAGCTCCTCGAGCGAGCGACCGTCGCCGGCCCCGGCGCCTGCCAGCGCGTGATAGAGCGTGGACTCACGGTGGCGCCCGGCCTTCGCTTTCGGCTGGCTGGCGCCGTTGCTGCCCACGGCTTCCTCGGTGGCGCTGCCCGACTCAGACACTGCCGTCACCGGCCGCCGAAGCGCCGGCCGCGCCCGCCTGTGCCCCGACATGGGGTGACTGTGCCCCGGCATGGGCTGCGCCAACCTCCTGGCGGATCTGGTCGTAGCCCTCGCGCTCCAGGCGCTCGACGAGCTCGACGCCGCCCTCCAGCACGATGCGGCCGTCCATCAGGATGTGCACGAACTCCGGCTCGACGTAATGGAGGATGCGCTGGTAGTGGGTGATGATCAGGGCGCCCAGCCCCTGCTCGTCGTGAAGCCGCTGAACGCCCTCGGCGACGGTGCGCAATGCGTCGATGTCCAGGCCGGAGTCGGTCTCGTCCAGGATCGCGACGTCCGGTGCGAGCATCGCCATCTGCAGGATCTCCGCGCGCTTCTTCTCACCGCCGGAGAAGCCGTCGTTGAGGTGGCGGGATGTGAACGACCGGTCCACGTCCAGCAGCTCGACGGCGTGCTGGAGCTGGGTGCGGAACTCCTTGACCTGGATCGGCTCCTCGCGTTTGGCGTTGATCGCCATGCGCAGGAAGTTGGCGACAGACACCCCTGGGATCGAGACCGGGTACTGGAAGGCGAGGAACAGGCCGGCCTTCGCGCGCTCGTGGGGTTCGGCGCCGGTGATGTCCTCTCCCTTGAAGGAGATGGACCCCTCGGTGATCTCATAGGAGGGATGTCCGAGCAGGGTGTTGGCGAGCGTGGACTTCCCGGATCCGTTGGGGCCCATCAGGGCATGTATCTCCCCCCGGTTGATCTCGAGGTCGACGCCTCTGAGGATCTCGCGGTCCTCGGTGCGCACGTGCAGGTCTCTGATCTCTAGGTCGGCCATGTTCTTGGGTCAGGCTCCAGTCGTGAGGGGTTCGGTATCCAGGGTGGGCAGGACGGTTCCGGTCGGGACGGCCGGGGCGAGCGTGAGGTCGGCAAGCGTCGTTTCCTGAAGCGTTCTGACGATCGACCCACGTACGCGCGTCCACAGAAGCTTCGTCGGACAGGCACGTTCGTTGTGCGACTCGCGCGAGCAGACGATCGAGCCGTCGGACGCCTCGGAGATGCACTCGATCGGCGCGATCGAGCCCTCCAGCGCCTCGACCACTTCGGCCATCGTGATCTCGGTCGAAGCACGCGCGAGCATGTAGCCGCCTCGCGAGCCACGCCGCGAGTCGACCAGTCCGGCCCGCCGCAGACGCGCCACGAGATGCTCCAGATAAGCGAGCGGAAGGCCGTCGTCAGCGGCTATCTCCGCGAGCGGGATCGGCTCCTCGCCGGCTCGCCGAGCCAGCTCCACCATCACGCGTACGCCGTACTCGGCCTTGGTTGAGAACATCATCGCAAGATTTCCTACCTGCGAGCTAGGGTATCAGGGGTGGGCGGGTTCTCCGTCCAGCTTCCCGATGTCGTGGGCGAGGGACTCGGGGGTCAGCTGTTCGATCCCGAACAGCACCCGCTCGCGTCCTTCGCCGTCCACTAGGAGCACCGTTGCGGCCCGCTCGAAGGCGCTGGCGCTCGCGCTCGGGGGCGTGACCCGGTAGGCCTGCCAAAGGCGCGCGAGCTGCTCGTGCGCGCCGGTGAGGTACTCCGCTCGTCCCGTGAGCGAGACCTGGGCGAGGAACCGCGCGACGCTCGCCCGCGTGTCGGCGTTCGGTTCGGCGCTGATCAGGAGCACGGCCGCAGGCTTGGGCAGCTGATCGAGCGCCCCGCGGATCTGCTGGGCGACGAGCACGCACGTCGGCCCACATCTCGAGTACACGAAGGCGATCACCACGACCTGGCCGCGGTAAGCGGCGAGGGTGACGCGGTGGCCGCGCTGGTCGGTCAGGTCGAAGCTGGGTGCCACGATGCCCGCCGGCAGCGCCGCGCCGTCGAAGCCGCTGGCGGTCGCGCGCCCTGCCGCGGACGTCTGCGCCGTCGATGGCGAGCCGCCCGAGCATCCCGCGATCGCGACCGCCAGCGCGGCGATCCCGAGCGATGCCGGCATGAATCGGACTGCGTTTGCGCAGTGGTCTCCCATCTCGGCCAGCCTAGATGGTTGATTGTGCGGGGATGTGCCGGTTTCTGCGGGTGCGGATGGTCGGCGAAGGCCAGACGTGCCATCCAGCGGCGCATATCCGCGCAATCAACCATCCAGGGGAGGCACGAGCGCCCCGCCGCCGCTGCTCCTGCATGCAGGAAGCAGGGCACCGTGGGCGTATGTACGAGACCGATGCGACGAGTTCGCGCCTCTGGAATCGCGAGCCGCGGCCTCCTCGCCGTCGTCCTCTGCTGCGCCGCCCACGCATCGTCGAGCGCAGCGGCCGAAGCTCCGGCCGTGCCGCCGCCGCCGAACGACACCCTCGCGGGCGCCCAGGCGGTTCACAGCTTCCCCGCCACGATCCGAGGCACGACGGTCGGCGCGACGCTCGAACCGAGCGAGAGCGAATCCGCCTGCGGCGTCTCGACGTCCAGCTCGGTCTGGTACAGCGTTCGGCCGGGGACCGCCGAGCGCATCGCGATCGACCTCGCCGCCGGCGGAGCCCTCGACGGGACGGTCGACGTCTTCCACGCTGTGCGTTCACAACTCAGCTCCGTCGCCTGCCAGCAGACAGACTCGGAAGGGAAGGCCTCATTCTCGTTCGCCGCAGCGAAGAACGGCCTCTACTACATCCGCGTGGCGGCGCTGCGGGGTTCGCAGCTGGCCGGTTTCACGCTCGACGTCTTCCTGCCGACGCCGGCCGTCGAGCCCCCCGGGCATCCTCTGCCGCCCGGCGGGGCATCCGGGCAGGTCGACCGCATCCAGAACATCAATGCCGCCTACTCGGTCACGATGCACTCGGGCGTCAGCTACCTCATCAACCTCGCCAACAAGACCGAACATGCGTGTGTCAGCGGGGCGCTGTTCGCTCCCGGCACGAAATCCTTCGAAGACGGCTCTTCGCTGCTGAGCATCCGCTGCGGCGGCTACCGGCTGTTCACACCGGGACCGGGTCAGGGCGGGCGCTACAGCCTGGAGCTGACGCCTCGCGAATCGCACAGCGGCGTCCAGCGCTTCCACCTGCAGGTCGCGGTCGCCGGGGCGGCCGAAACGGCGCCCGGCCTGCCGCTCGCGAACTATGCCCATGCGCACGGCTACCTTGACGGTGGAGGGGTACGCGTGCTGCGCCTCTACCGTCTGGACGTCACCAGCCACTCCAACCTGACGCTGCGGCTGCACGCGCCCGAATCCGCCCGCTTCAACCTCGCGCTGCGCGACAAAGACGGCGGGATCCTCGAATGCCAGTGCGAAGGCAGCGGCCCGCAGATGCTGCAGAAGCAGCTCAACCCCGGGCGCTACTACGCCGTCGTCTCCGAGCGCGGCTCGACGAGCGGGAGCTTTACGCTCGTGCGGGAGTCGCGCACGATCACCTCGACCCGGTTGTCGTTCAGCTCGAGCGAAGTCTCTGCCGGGCAGCCGCTGGCGATCAACGTCAAGGTCTCACCAGAAGCGTCGGGCCCTGTGACCGTTGACATCGAGCGCTTCGATCCGGTGTTCGGCTGGCAGTTCTACGCCGAGCGGCGCACGCCGGCGAGTGGCGGCGCGGCGACCGTCCCGTTCACGCCTCCGGCCGTCGGTCGCTGGCGCGCAAAGGCCTCATACGGAGGCTCGAGCGTCTTCAGCCCGAGCTCCGTCGGCTTCTCCTATCTGCTCGTCTCCTGAGCGCCCCGCGTAGAGCGAATCGGGCACCGGCACAGGCCCGGAGGAGCGCTACACTTTATGAAGTCCATAAAACCCGACCGTGGTTTGGGAGTTTCAAGATGAGTCCGTCCGGAGCGGAGCTTCTCCGCCGAGTCAAGAGTCAGATCGCAGAGGTCGACCCGTCCGAGGTCAAGGAGCTGATCGGAGAGGGCGTGGCCATCATCGACGTGCGCGGAAGCGAAGAGTTCGCCACCGGACACGTTCCCGGAGCCAAGAGCATTCCGAGGGGCCATCTGGAGTCGCGGATCGAGGGCGCGGCGCCCGACCGCTCCGCTGAGGTGATCCTCTACTGCGCCTCGGGCAATCGCTCAGCCTACGCCGCCCGAACCCTTCAGGAGGATCTCGGCTACGAGCATGTGCGCTCGATGAAGGGCGGCATCACCCTCTGGAAGGACCGCGGCTACGAGGTCGAGATCCCCCGAGCGCTCACCGGAGAGCAGCGGGACCGCTACTCACGTCATCTGCTGATCCCGGAGATCGGCGCGGAGGGTCAGCAGAAGCTGCTGGACGCCAAGGTGCTGTTGCTTGGCGCAGGCGGTCTCGGCTCGCCCACCGCCCTCTACCTCGCCGCGGCCGGCGTCGGCACGCTCGGGATCGTCGACGACGATGTCGTCGACCTCTCCAACCTGCAACGACAGGTGATCCACGACACCAGCCGCATCGGCGTGGCCAAGGTCGACTCCGCGGAGGAGTCGATCCGAGCGCTCAACCCCGACGTCGACGTGGTCAAGTACCAGACGCGCATCGACGCGTCGAACATCGTCGAGATCATCGAGGGCTACGACGTGATCGTCGACGGGGTCGACAACTTCCCCACCCGCTACCTGCTCAACGATGCGAGCGTGCGACTGAAGATCCCGGTGGTCTCCGCCTCGATCCTCGGCTTCGACGGGCAGCTGTCGGTGTTCAAGCCTTACGAGGGACCGTGCTACCGCTGCCTCTTCCGCGAGCCGCCGCCTGCCGAGCTGGCGCCCTCATGTGGTGCCAACGGGGTCCTCGGCGTGCTCCCCGGGACGATGGGCCTGCTCCAGGCGACCGAGGTCGTCAAGCTGATCCTCGGCATCGGCGAGCCGGCGATCGGCCGTCTGCTGCTGTACGACGCGCTCGGTGCGACGCTGACCGAGGTCAAAGTGCACCGCGACCCCGAGTGCCCTATCTGCTCGCGTGATCCGGATGAGATCACCGACGAAGAGCTCGGGGTCTTCCCGGATTACGAGGCGTTCTGCGCCGCCGCCGGGTAGTCTGCGGCGCAGATGGCCACGATCAAGATCCCTCCCGTGCTGCGTGCATCCGTGGGCGGCGAGAAGGAAGTGGGCGCCTCCGGCGAGAACGTCGGCCAGGTGCTGCGCGCACTCGCCGCGAGCCACCCGGCGACCGAGAGCCAGCTGTTCTCCGCGGACGGCGCGCTCAACCGCTACGTGAACGTCTACCTGAACGACGAGGACGTGCGCGTGCTCGACGGCCTCGACACGGCCGTGGGCGAGAGCGACACGCTCGTGATCCTGCCGGCAATGGCCGGCGGGTCGATCTAACGCCCGACAGCCGGTTTTTCCGCCGAGCGCGGTCCTAGCCTTCGCGTCGAAGTTTCGGTGCGACGTCTAAGCCTCACGGGGGCCCTCGGACGAAGGTGATAGTGCGTCATGAGAACCGGCACATTTGCAGCGCGCGGTCTCAGGACCGCCCACCGGCGAGTTGCAGGTACAGCTCTGGCTTCGCTGTTCGCGTTGCTCTTGACCTGGGCCGTGGCGGTCCCTGCTCAAGCCTCGTCGCATCCGGAATACTCGCTGAAGATCAGTGAGGGCTATACGACGCAGCCGGAAGACAGCGTCCTCTCTACCAGCGGCCAGGTGAGCACGGGAGCCTCGGTGGCGGTGTCCATCGTCCGCGGCGGCGTCGAAGTGTCACGCAGCAGCGGAAAAGGCGGCGCATGGATGTCGTCGATTCCGGCCGTCGGCGACGTCGTGAACCTGGAATCTCCAACAGGCTCCGGCGGCCATCCCGGCGGAGCGATCGTCGAGTCGTTCGTCTATGACGGCCTGCCCTCGATCGATCCGACTGTATGCGCCGGCTCGACCAACTTCTCAGGTCAGCGTTCGACGGGCCAGACGATCACCGGCACATACTTCACAGACGCAGAGTGGCCCCACGGGGGTTTCTACCGCAGGAACCAGGGCCAGGCCCAGATCACCTTGCTCTCGGGCTCGACCTTCGGCGGGAGCTTCCTGGCGCCGCTGGCGCTCGGGCAGACGGTCTCCGCATTCGAGTCGCTGGAAAAAGAAATCGCCGGCGGAGCGCTCTTCACATACGAAAGCGAAAACGAGCGACCCGTGGGCGCCTGCCCGAAGCCGCCGCCGCCACCCCCGCCGCCGCCTCCGCCACCGGCTCTCCAGGGCTCGATCTTGCGTCTGACGCACACCACGATCCGCGCCCTCCTGAAATCCGGATGGCGTGATCTGGTGGCGATCAACCTTCCCGGGACGGTCACTCAGGACCTCTACCTCCAGGGCGGCGTGCTCCCGGCTGTCGCGAGCAGGAAGCACCACCCGCACAAACCTCCGGCGGTGCTGCTCGCGCGCGGGGTCACCAAAGCCAGCAGCGGCGGCATCGTCGCCGTCGTGCTGCGGGTGACCCCACAGGGCCGCCGCCGGCTGAGGTCCCTGAAGAACGTGAAGGCGGTGCTGATCACGACGCTCCGAAGCAACTCGGGCCAGACGCTGACCCTGGGACGCCGGTCGGTCCTGCTCCATCGTTAGCGCCAGTCCCATCCTCATGCGCGCGCTTGGGGTCCTCCTGGCCGGTGTGACCTGGCTTCAGCCGCCCCCGGTCCTGCCGATCGCCTCGCGCGAGGGGCCCGATGGCCCTCCGCGACCGTATGGGGCCGAGCCGGCTCTTGGCCAGCCTGCGCCGCCAACATGGAGGATGCTCAGACGGATACAGGACCGTGCCCTGCTCGACGGTCCCTTTCCGCAAGGCGGCCTCGTTCGCGGCGTCTCGGACATCTCCGTTGTGCTGAGCGAAGACTTCCGGATCCGACGGCTCGCTATGCGTCGCGTCCGCGAAACGGGGTCGACGGTGGTCCGGATCCCGGTCGACTGGCGTCACACGGTCATCTCGGAACCAGAACCCGGTTTCCGCGCGAGCGACCCCGCCGCAGTCGCATACCGGTTCGCGCACCTGGACGCGTCGGTGCGCTCCGCGGTCGCCGCCGGCCTCTCGCCGCTGCTGGTCGTCGTGCATGCTCCTGCCTTCGCGGAAGCCGCAGGCCGCTGGCCCTACGCGTACCCGGGCAGCTGGGCGCCGAGCCCGCTGGCACTGGGAGAATTCGCGATCGCTCTGAGCAGTCGATACGACGGGTCCTTCCCCGACCCGCTGAATCCGGGCCAGCGGCTGCCGCGGGTGAGGCTGTTCCAGGCCTGGAACGAGCCGAACCTCGCACGGTTCCTCGAGCCGCAGTGGGTCGCAGAAGGCCGTCACTGGCGGCCCTTCTCGCCGCTGGCATACCGCGAGATGCTGAACGCCTTCTACGCGGGCGTGAAGTCGGTTCGGCGCAGCGACGTGGTCCTCGCCGCGGGCATTGCCCCCAACGGCGAACCAGCAGGCGTCGGGCGGATGACGCCCGTTCAGTTCCTGAGCCAGCTGTTTTGCCTGACGCCAAACGGTCGTCACGGCAACTCGCAGTGCGCGGACCCGCCACATCTCGACGTGCTCACCTTCCATCCACTGTCGTTCGCAGACCCGGACTTGCCGGCGCCCTCGTCGCTCGACGTCGCCATGTCCGACCTCGCGAAGGTCACCCGGCTGCTGAAACGCGCCGAGAAGCTCCGCACGGTCCTGCCGGCCGGCCCCAAGCCGCTGTGGGTGACCGAGCTCAACTGGGAAAGCGCGCCCGAGTCATCGGAAGGCGTCCCGCCGGCGCTGCAGCCGCGCTGGATCTCGCGGGCCATGCACCGGCTGTGGATCGCCGGAGTGAGCCTCGTCCACTGGGAGTTCCTGGTCGACCCGTATCCGGCCCTGCGCGCGCAGACCCCGACGGGTGGCACGATCGAATACGAGCGGCCGGCGGGCCTCTACAGCCCCGGTCCAGGCGGAGATTTCCAGCAGGCGCGAGCCAAGCCGTTCCTCGCCGGCTTCACGTTCCCATTTGATCCGCTGCGGACGGACTCGAGGCACGTGCGCGTGTGGGCTCTGCTCATGCGATCGGGCCAGTCCGTTTCGCTTCAGCGCCTGCGGCGCGGCGACCGTTGGCGGAACCTCGCGCGGCTTCGCGCCGACCGCAACGGTGTGATCAACGTCCTCGTGCCGTTGCGCGGGCCTGCGCGGCTTCGGCTCACCGACGGGCAAATGACGAGCGCCACCGCTTCGATCTGGAGTCGCAGGGCCTTCTGAGGCGCCCTGGTGGCGGCGGCCGCGAGCCGCGCGGCCGATCTGCAGCTGTGGGTCGCCAGTCGGGACGACCTGATCAGCATGAAGCGGGCGAGTGCCCGGCCAATCGACCTGGAAGACCTTGCCGCGCTAACTGAGGGCGGCGCGCGGAGCCCCTAGGCTCGCCTGCTCCGCAGCTCGTATGTGGCTCATCGCGTGCTCGGCGAGCGCCGTGATCGTCAAGGACGGGTTGACGCCGACGTTCGCGGGGATCGCCGAGCCGTCGCACACGAGCAGGTTCTCGTAGCCGAACACCCGCTGGCGGGCGTCCACGACGCCCTGCTCCGGGTCGGGGGCGATGACCGCGCCGCCCATGATGTGAGCCGTCGTGGGGATGTTGAAGAGCGCCTCCGTGAGGGCGCTCTGCGCGATCCCGCCCGTGCGCTGCGCGAACCATTCCGCCGCCTTGTTCGCCACGGGGATGAACGTGGGGTTGGGGCGCTCGGGGTCCTGTTCGGTTCGGAGCCAGAGGGAGCCGAACGGGCCTTTGCGCGGACGCAGCGCGATCGCGTTGTCGAGCGTCTGCATGACGAGGATGATGATCGTCCGCCGCGACCAGTGCTTCGGGAAGAGCACCTGGGCGAGCCGTTTCGGGTGGCGGAGGATCTGCCCGAGAAGCTTCAGCGGTCGCGTCAGGCGGGTGCCGTCGCCAACGAGCAGGGTGTAGAGGCGGTGCATCGAATCGCCGTCGTTCCCGTAGGTGACCGTCTCGATGTGGGTGTTCGGATCGGGGTAGATCGAGGAGCTGATCGCCACGCGCTTGATCAGCTCGTCGGGGTAGTCCTCGGGCACCGTGACCGTGAGGATCGACTCGGAGTTCGTGCGCACGAGCTCGCCCAGGCGGGGCGAGATGCGCGGGAGCGAGCCGCCGAGGCGGCAGCGCTGCAGCAGCTTGTTGGTGCCGAGCGGGCCGGCGGCCACGACGACGCCGCGCGCGTGATGCACGCGGCGGTCCGTGCGCAGCCACGAGCCCGAGCGCTCGCTCACAACCTCGTAACCCTCCGCGCCGTCGGGTGAACCGAGCGGCCGGATGTCGATGACCGTCCGTTCGGCCATCACGCGTGCGCCGCGCTTCTCGGCGAAGTACAGGTAGTTCTTGACGAGCGTGTTCTTGGCGCCGTGGACGCAGCCGACCATGCAGCGCCCGCACAACAGGCAGCCGGTCCGCTCCGGCCCCTCGCCGCCGAAGTAGGGGTCTGCGACGGTCCTTCCCGGCTCGCCGAAGAACACGCCGACTGGCGTCTTTTTGTAGGTATCGCCGACGCCCAGCTCTTCGCCGAGCTCGCGAAGCAGCCGGTCGGCGGGGTCCTCGTGAGGGTTCTGAACAACCCCCAGCATTCGCTGGGCCTCCTCGTAATGGGGCGCGAGCTCGGCCTCCCAGTCCTCCATGTCGGCCCACTGCGGGTCCTTGAAGAAGGCCCGCGGCGGCACGTAGAGCGTGTTGGCATAGCCGAGGCTCCCGCCGCCGACGCCGCAGCCGGAGACCACCGACACGTCTTTGAAGGTCGTCAGGCGGAAGATCCCCTTCATCCCGAGGCGCGGGTTCCAGAAGTAGCGCTTGAGGTCGGCGGTCGAGCGCGGGAACTCGTTATCGGCGAAGCGCCGACCGCACTCGAGCACACCGACGGAGTAGCCCTTCTCGGAGAGCCGCAGCGCCGAGACGCTGCCCCCGAAGCCCGAGCCTATTACCAGCCAGTCGAAATCGAAGTCGTCTTCAGGTGCGTCCATGCGCCGCTGTCCCCTCTGTCCAGCCACATCGGCCACTCGATCTTAGTGCTTGACTGGCCGCTTGGCCAACCGGCTCGGGGGTGACGGGCGCCGCCGTGGGCGCTGGTCCATCACTCGAGTAACCCCCTGTGCTGTGTGCGTCGACCGTCCCGACCCAGCCGGATGATCGTTCCAGGCGCTTGCATCTGCGACCGGCGGTCGGACGGTGCGGATCGTCCCAGAGGTTTTACCCCGCGCTCATGCATGGTTGAGATCCTGCGCTCGGGAGGGCATCGACACCCAACGAGCGGAGACCGACAATGCCAAGAATCATCGTCACCACCGACCTTCCCTCGCAGCCCCACGACGGCCCGGTGCTGCTCGACGAGCGCGTTCACTCGGTACACCTCAGCACCGACCACGCGGCAGCACAGCTCGTCGAGCGGCTCGCTTGGGCGATTCGCGACGCCGAGACGGCGGAGCGGGCGAAGACCACGCCCTAGGCGTACGCGACGTCTCGCAGCGGAGCTCAGCGCTCGGCTGGGGAATCCCGCCGCGGGGTGCTGCGTGCCAGCAACGACGTGGGAAGCACTCGCAGCAGCGGCGCGATCACCGTCCACGGTAGTCGCGGCACCGTCGCGTATCCGACGCCGCGCTCGATCAGATCGGCCATGATCCGAGCGCCCTTCTTCGAGTCGATCAGGAACGGGCGGCTCTTCATGTCCTCGTTTATCGGCGTGTCTATGTAGCCCGGCGCCAGCGTGGTCACGGTGATCGGCTCCCCGTAGGTCTCGGCGCGCACAGCCTCCAGATACGTCGCGAGCCCGGCCTTGGAGGCGCTATAGGAGCCCGAGCCCGGTAGTCCCCGCACGCCCGCCACCGACCCGACGCCGACTATCTGACCGCCGCCGTCCTGGCCACGGAACAGCGTCACGGCCGCGTCGACGGTCGCCATCGCGCCGATCAGGTTGGTCTCAACGATCATGCGAGCGCGCTTCATGCTCCCGTCGCCGACCAACCCGGAGTTGCCCAGCCCCGCGTTGGCCACCACGATGTCGCACCGGCCAAGCCTCCCGGCTGCCTCCGTTATTGCCCTCGCGACGTCGGCATCGTCCGTCACGTCGAGCTGGCGGACCTCCACCCTGCGCCCCGGCGCCGTGGATGTGATCTCCGCGCGCACCTGTTCAAGCACGTCCAGTCGCCTTGCGGTCAGGAACAGGTCATACCCGCGGCGTGCGAGCTCCATGGCGAGCGCCTTGCCGATACCCGAGCTCGCGCCCGTTATGAACACGGTCTTCGCCACGGCGCGGACGATACATGGACCTCGCGTCAGCGGTCGTCGATCGTCTCGGCCGGATCGGCGACCCGATCTCCGAGCTCGTCATATCTCTGAATCGATTCGCGCGCCGGATCGGCGGTCGCCCCTGGCATGCCGCCCGCGCCCCGCGTCCACCAAAAGCCGGCGATTATCAGCAGGACGACCACACACAGGATGATGACCTCGAGCACTTGGCAACCCTATCGCCGACGCCAGCGGTCCTTCGACCGATCAGGGTTCTAGCGGCCCGCCACGAGCGCGGGGTTTCAAATGGCCGCGCGATACTTCTGGTGTGGCCTCCGCGAACCTGGACATCGTGCGCTCGATCTACGCGGACTGGGAGCGCGGGGACTTCAGCTCGGCCGCGTGGGCGGACCCGGAGATCGAGTTCGCGTTCGCCGGCGGCCCCGAACCCGGCAGCTGGAGCGGCCTGGCCGGCATGGCGGCGGGTTATCGCGAGTGGCTGAGAGCGTGGGAGGGTTTCCGCGCCGAGCCCGAGGAGTACGTGGTCCTCGACGACGAACGGATACTCGTTCTCGTCCGCAACAGCGGGCGCGGCAGGACGAGCGGCCTGGAGCTCGAGGAGCGGTCGGTGGCGAACCTCTTCCACCTCCGGAGCGGCCGGGTGACGAGGGTCGTCGTCTACCTGGACCGTGAGCTTGCCTTCGCCGACGTGGGCCTCGCCACGCGCTCCGACGGGGCCGGTGTACCCAAGAGGTTGTAGTTGGACGGCGGCGTGCGCACCCCGCTATATTCCGTGAAGTAATGGCGGCCGAGCGGCTCAGGAACCGGCCATGCGGAGGCCGGTATGGGGACATCGTGCAGGCGATCGGCAACACGCCGCTGATCGAGCTGCCGCGCCTGTCCCCGAAGCCGGGCGTGCACATATGGGCGAAGCTCGAGTCGCACAATCCGACGGGCTCGGTCAAGGACAGGGTCGCGCGCGCGCTGATCGAGGACGGGGAGGAGAAGGGCGCGATCGTCCCAGGGAAGACGATCCTGGAACCGACCTCGGGCAACACCGGCATCTCGCTGGCCATGATCTGCTCGCGCAAGGGCTATGCGTTGAAGGTGGTCATGCCCGAGAACGTCACGCCCGAGCGCACGCAGCTGCTGAGGATGTACGGAGCGGAGATCGTCTATTCGCCAGGGTCCGAGGGCTCTAACGGCGCCGTCGCGATGGCCCTCGAGATGGCGGCGGCGGATTCCTCCTACTACATGCCCTACCAGTACGGCAACCAGGCCAATCCGAACGCCCACTACTACGGCACGGCGCCGGAGATCCTCGAGGAGCTCGACGAGGTCGCCGCGTTCGTCGCCGGCCTTGGGACTGGCGGCACGTTGATGGGCAACGGCCGGCGCTTGAAGGAGACCTTCGGCGACGCCGTCAAGATCGTCGCGGCGGAGCCGATGCAGGGAGAGCCGGTGCAGGGCCTGCGCTCGCTCGACGACGGGTTCATACCTCCGATCATCGACCTCTCGCTGCTCGACCGCAAGATCTTCGTCACCAACCGCGACGCGATCGTTTGGACGCGCAAGCTGCTCGACGAGGAGAGCCTGTTCGCGGGCGTCTCGACGGGTGCGATCGCGAGCATCGCGGTGCGCATCGCCGGCGAGCTCGAGGAGGGCAACGTGGTGTTCGTCGTGGCCGATGATGGCTGGAAGTACCTCTCAAGCGGCATCTACACCCTGCCGGTCGACGAGATCGAGAACCTCGAGTCGACCGTCTGGTGGTAGCTCCGATCATCGCTCGCGCGCTCCGCAGGCCGGGATGAAGATCTCCAAGGAGCTTCTCGATCAACTGGTCGCGCACGTGCTCGAGGATCCCGCGAACGAGATCTGTGGGGTCGTCGCGGTGGAGTCCGACGGCGCGCCGCCCGGCGAGCGGCGAGCGGTCCGCGTGTACCCCGCGCGCAACCTGCATCTCAGCCCGCTGCGGTTCGAGATCGACCCGAAGGACCTTTTGAGGCTCTCGAATGAGATCGACGATCGCGGATGGGAGATCGGGGCGATCTACCACTCTCACGTGCGCAGCGAGCCGGCGCCGTCGCAGACCGACATCAACTACGCCGCCAACTGGCCCGGTGTCGAGTGGATCATCGTGGGCCTGGCAGACGGAGCACCCGAGGTTCGCTCGCACCTGATCGAGGACGGCCATGTGCGGGAGGTCTCGCCAGAGGTGCAGTGATGGCAGATCGCGCGCTCATCTGTCCCAACTGCGCACGCACGCACCCGGCCAGCGAGCGCTTCTGCGAGACGTGCGGCATGCCGCTGGTGAAGCGCGCTGCCGGCGAGCCTCCCGCCAGCGACCGTCAGCGACGAGCGCGCAAGATCAAGCCGCAATACGCGGACGGCGAGCTCGTCAAGGTCGCCCGCGCCGAGAACCTGTCCCAGGCCGAGTTCATCGCCGGGCTACTGCTCGAGGAGGGGATCCCCAGCGTGCTGCGAAGCTCCGGCGGGGTCGTCGCGCCGTATGCGCCGATGCTGGGGCCGCGCGACGTGCTCGTGCCCGAATCGGGCGCGGAGGCAGCTCGCGAAGCGCTGGCGTGGGAGGGGAGGCCGGGGGGCTAGACGAGGACCGGCTGACCGGCCTCGCTGGTGATCGCGCGGATCTCCTCCGACGCGCGCTCGAACTCCGCGTCGGAGAGCACCGGCGTTCCCTCGAAGGGCAGTTCCCGCTGGAGCTCCACCCAGGCGTTTGCGCCGATGTACTCCTCCTTGACCTTCACCGTCACAGGTCGCGGGATCCGATAGGTGCGCAGGAGCAGCACGTGCAGCGGCTGGTGACGTCGCCACCCCAGCCGCTTTTCGGCGTAGTCGGGCGTCCACACGTAGAACGGCGAGAGCGCGTCCACGCAGCGCGGATCTGTCGTCGTGAAGTGGTCGGTCACTTCGGCCCACGCGCGGATGCGAACCCTGTCGGGCTGCTGGACGGGTACGCCGGACGTGAAGGTGTGCAGCGGCGGCTCGCCGTCGCTCCAGACCCCCTCCTCGAGCGCGCGCCGCAACTCCGGCTGGTGGGACTCGCGCACGAGATCACCGGGCTGGTGATCGAAGGTGGGGTAGAGGAAGAACCGTTCGTGTGCGAGCCTGAACTGCTTGTCAGGCGGCTGAGAGAGGCCCTTGCGGAGTGTCACGAGCTGCTCGCCTTCCGCGAGTGCGCGGACGGTGACAGCCCATTCTTTGAAAGCAATTGGCATGGTTGAGCTTAAGAGTGGGAAGGAACGTCGGGATATGAGCCGTCTGCGCCGCCTGCGGCAACGCGTGCGGGGCCGTTAAAGATACGAAAACCAGGCGGAAATCCCAAATCGCCTGCAAATCGGCCGTTTTTTTTGGACATCTGTTCGATGATGAAGCGATAGTTGGCTGGCTGACGGGCCAGTCAACTCACTCGTCCCGGTGGAGCCGCAGCCGCCGGCCTCATGGCCCTAATGGCGTATCCCTTCACAACCGGCGGCCGGCGAGCCCCTCGACGGCCTCGATGATCGCGGCATAGTCGTCGTCGCCGTAGCCCCGACCCATCGTGGCCGCGAGCAGGTCCCGCGCATGCGAGGCGCCCGGGAAGGGCATTCCCGCCCTCTGCGCTTCCTCGAGACAGAGTCGCACGTCCTTGAGCATGTGCGCAGTCTTGAACAGGGTCGTGTAGTCGTGCTCGCGCATAGCGGCGGACTTCAGATCGAGCTGTACGGAGCCGCCGGATCCGCGCGAGACGACCTGCACGAACGCGTCGAGGTCGACGTCCGTCGCGCGCGACAGCAGCAGCGCCTCTCCCAGCGCCGCAGCATTCGCGGCGCCGAGCGCGTTGTTGATCAGCTTCAGCATCTCACCCTGCCCGAGCTCGCCGACGTGCACGATCAGCTCCCCCATCACCTCGAGCACCGGGCGCGCGCGGGCGAAATCCTCGGCCGCGCCGCCGGCCATGATCGTCAGCGTGCCGTCCTCGGCCCTCGGAGCGGAGCCCGTCACGGGGGCGTCCAGCATCCGCACATCCCGCTCGCCGAGGGCCGTGGCGATCCGCCGAGTGTCCGCAGGGGCGATCGTCGACATGTCCACACACAGCAGGCCGGCACGCGCCGTCTCGACGACGCCACGCTCGCCCAGCAGCACCGACGCCACCTGTTCGCCGTCGACGACCATGCTGATGACGATCTCGCTATCCCGTGCGACGTCGGCCGGGGTGGCCGCGGCCGCGGCTCCGTGCTCGTCGGCCCACCGCTCGGCCTTGCCGGGGGTATGCGTCCACACGGTCAGCGGGAAGCCGGCGCGGGCAAGGTTTGCGGCCATGCGCGAGCCCATGATCCCGAGTCCGAGGAAGCCGATCGGCTGATGTGGGCTTCGCTCAGGCTGCGGCATCTCCAAATCCTCCCCCACCTGGCGTTTCGACGCGCAGTCGCTGACCCGCACGCAACGTGCCGGTGACCTTACCTGGAAGTTGCCGGCCGTCCAGCAGATCGCGGCCGGGGGCGCCTGAGCCGCCGCCAGATGCGCCGCGCGGACCGTGTCGGCGGCGCTCGCCGATGAGCGAGAAGGTCATCTCCTCCAGGGCCTCGATCTCGCGGATGACTCCGTCGCCCCCACGGTGGCGTCCCACGCCCCCCGAGTCCCGGCGCAGCTCGTATCTGCAGACCCGCAGGGGGAATTCCCGCTCGAGCGCCTCGACCGGGGTGTTGAGCGTGTTGCTCATCGCGACGTGAACCGCGCTCGGGCCGTCGGAGTCCTCACAGGCGCCCTGACCCCCGCCGAGCGTCTCGTAGTAGGTGAACGTGTCGCTGCCGAGCGTGAGGTTGTTCATCGTGCCCTGCCCCTGCGCTCTGCCGAAGGCGCTCAGCACGAGGTCCGCGACCCGCGAGGACGTCTCCACGTTTCCGGCGGCCACCGCCGCGCCCGGTCGCGCGTTCAGCACGCTGCCCTCCTCCGCACGCACATCGATGGGACGGTAGGCGCCGGCCGAGGGGAGCACATCGGGGTCCGTCAACGCTCGCACCGCGAACAGGCAGGCCGAGCGAGTGACGGCGAGCGGGCAGTTGAGGTTGCCGGCGTGCTGAGGCGCGCTTCCAGCGAAGTCGAAGGTCAGCCGCTCGCCCTCGAGCACCGCTCGAAGGCGCAGGACGAGGTCCCCCTCGGACGCCTCCAGCACGTCCTCGGCTTGCCGTACGCCGTCGGGCAGTGCGGCAAGGCACGCCCGCATACGCCGCTCCGAGTAATCGAGCACGGCGTCCGTAGCCGCTCGCAGGCGACCGTGGCCGAGGCGCTCTGCGAGCGCCGCCAGCCGCGCCGCCCCGGTCCGGTTGGCCGCGAGCTGGGCACGCAGATCGGCGCGCCGCTCCGCGGGCTGGCGCATCAGCAGCACGAGCTCATCGATGACCTGCTCGCTCAGCGGACGCGGCGAGATGACGACGCCCTCATCCTCGAGCGAGCTGCTGTCGGCGGGCATCGACCCGGCGATCCGCGCCCCGACGTCCGCGTGATGCGCGCGGCTGGCCGCAAAGCCGAGCAGCCGGGCCTGCGAGGTCTCGTCGAAGACCGGCGTGATCACCGTGATGTCGGGAAGGTGCGTGCCCCCGGCGAACGGGTCGTTGAGGATCCACGAGACGCCGGGGGCGTGCCGCTCGCCGAGCACCGCCGCCACGGCCGCCGGCATCGCGCCGAGGTGGACGGGGATGTGCTCAGCCTGCATGACCATCTGGCCATCGCAGTCGAAGAGCGCCGTCGAGGCGTCACGGCGCTCCTTGATGTTCGAGGAGTGCGCCGAGCGGATCAGCACGACGCCCATCTCTTCACACGCAGCGCGCAGGGCGCCCGTCAGGACCTGCAGCCCGATCGGGTCGAGCCCGCTCACGGCGGGTCCTCGACGTGGCGCAGGTGCGCGGTGCCGTACGCGTCCACCTCGCCGACCCACCCCGGTGCCACCAGCAGGGTGGCCTCGGGGAGCGCGCACAGAGCCGGACCCTTCAGTTGCGTGCCGGGCGCGAGCTCTCCCCGCAGAACCTCGGCGTCGATCGCCTCGCCGCCCAGCACGATGCGCCGGGTCTCACCTCGGGATCCGATGGCGGATGCCGACGCCTCGCTGCGCACAGCCGGTGACGCGCCCCAGGCCGACACGCGCACGGTGACCAGCTCGACCTCCGCGGAGTCGTCCCGGTACCCGTAGCGCAGCTCGTGCGCGAGCGCGAACGCCTCGCGCAGGCTCTCGGCATCGGGCGACCCGGACTCGTCCACCGCGAGCTCGAAGGACTGCCCCCGGTAGCGGAGCTCGTGACGCACACGCAGGCGCGAGGGGCTTGCGCCGAGCGCTTCGCACGCCTCCGCGACGAGTGCCTCGCGCTCACGCGCCAGGCGCTCGGTGGAGAACGAGTCGCCGCCGAGCATCACCGTTCGCGAGACGTCGCGTCGGGGCGCCGCAGCGGCGAGCCCGAGCGCGCACAGCACCCCCGATGCACGGGGGCAGAGGATGCGGGTGATGCCAAGCTCGGCGGCCAGCGCCGCCGCATGAAGCGGTCCCGCCCCGCCGAAGGGCATCAGGGCGAAGCCCCGCGGGTCGATCCCCCGCTCGACGGTCATCACGCGAAGAGCGCCGAGCATCTCGGACTCGGCCACGCGAACGATCCCTTCGGCGCATCGCGTCACGTCGAGCTCGAGCTTCCCAGCCAGGACCGAGATGGCTCTCTTGGCGGCGTCGCGGTCGAGCTCGATCTCGCCGGCCAGCGGCGCGTCCTCTAGCAGGCGGCCGAGCAGGAGGTTCGCATCGGTGACGGTGGGCAGCTGCCCTCCCCGGCCGTAGCAGGCGGGTCCCGGGTCGGCCCCCGCCGAGGCCGGGCCCACGCGCAGCGCGCCGCCGGAGTCGCGCCACGCGATTGAGCCGCCCCCCGCGCCGACGGTGTGGATGTCCAGAGCTGGGAGCGACAGTGGCCGCCCGGCGATCTCCCTCTCCGCGGTCTCAGATACCTCGGAGTCCTCGATCAG
>DATMQX010000188.1:0-5717 GCA_035567055.1 Solirubrobacteraceae bacterium | reverse complement strand
GCATGCACACCTCCTTCCGGATGAGCGAGCAGGCGATGACCGAGCGCATGATCGCCGCGATCGAGCATCCGCTCGTCAACGCGATCGGTCACCCCACCGGCAGGCTGATCCAGCGCCGCCAGCCGTATGCGATCGACCTTCATGCGGTGTTCGCCGCCGCGGCGCGAACCGGAACGATGCTCGAGATCAACGGCAACCCCGACCGGCGCGACCTGAACGACGTGCACGCCCGTGCTGCGGCCAGGGCAGGGGTGCCGATCCTGATCGACTCCGACGCGCACCGCGTCGCGACGCTCGCGAACATGCGCTGGGGCGTGGCGACCGCGCGTCGCGCGTGGCTGAGAAGTCAGGACGTGGCCAACACGCAGCCGTGGAGCGAGTTCTCGAAGCTAGGCAAGCAGGCGCGGAAGTAGCTGCTCGGCGACGACCCGATCGAGCGGCTCGCGGCGGAAGGGGGCGAGCGCGGCAAGCGCGCGGGAGGCGTATTCCGCGATGGGGTCCTCGAGCGCCGTGCGCAGCGCTCCGGCGAGATCCTCGCCGACGAGGCGCGAGTCCAACGTGCGGGCGAGCGGCAGGGCCGCGTACGGCCCCGGCGCCGGCGTCGTGACGAGCTGACAGCCGTCGGCGAGGGCCTCGAGCTGTGCGAGCCCGTAGTCCTCTCGGCGGGGCGCACACACGAATACGCGCGCGCGGCGCAGCAGCGCACGGTACTCCGCCTGCGGGAGCGCACCCAGGATCCGCACCCCCTCCTGTCCCGCCGGCGAGCACCCGGCTCCTTCGAGCTCCTGTGGCGACGCTCCGACGACGACGAGCTCCTCGCCCGGTGGACGCCCGGCCCGCACCTGCCGCCACGCTGCGAGCACGCGATCGAGGCCCTTCTTGGAGGGGTTGGCGGCATACGTGATCGCGGCGAGGTCACGCCCCGAGCCCGAGCCGGCTTGCACGGCCCGCGTGCCGGCCGAGGGCTCGACGGCCACCGGAAGCACGAGCGCACGATCGCCGGCACGCAGCTCAACCGGCAACTCGCCGAGTGCCCCCTCGCTCCAAGGCAGCAGCAGCGGTGCCCGGCGCAGCCGCACGCGCTCGAGCGGTCGCTGCCACAGACCATGTCGGCCGGGACGGTTGCCGGCGGACGGGGCGTCGAAGCGGATCGCGCCCGCACGCGGCCAGAGCAGCGCGGACGTGGTGCTCGAATACACGATCGCCCGCGGTGGGGCGCCGCCGAGCCGGGCCAGCGTCCGTCGTGCCGCCGCCCGCGCCGCATGCGCCCATGAGAGATCGGTGAGCATCAGGGTGCGCACCTCAACCGGTGCGACCGCGCGCGCCAGCGACACGCTCGCCCCCGCCTTTTCCATCGACAGCTGAAGCTCCTCGTCCGCTCGCCGCAGCCCTGCCGTCGAGCCGAGCGAGACGATCAGCACGTCGACCCCGCCGTCACGGCCCATCTCAGGTCACGGCGCCGTTCACGCGCTCCGGGCGCAGTGCCTTGAAGCCGGGCGTTCGCACCAGCGCGATCGGCCGCACCGGGGAGGTGCGGACCACGTAGAAGGACGCCCCATCGCGCTCCTCGATGGCCGCGACGGCCGCGTCCTGACGCCGCCAGGCGAGCGCGAAGATGATCGCGAAGCCGGCGGCTATGCCGGGGATCTGGGGGGCGAGGAAGGCAAGGCCTCCGGCGAGAAGCGTGAACAGGAGCAGCGGCCAGAGCCTGTTCAGCAGGATCGCGCTCGGATGATGCTCCGGAAGTGTGGTGCTGGCCTTCGCGCCGGCAAGCAGTCGGGCGATCGGGGGGTTCATCCGCGCACGCCTTCCAAGACGCAGGCCGATGATGACGGCGAGGACCCACCAGCCCACGGCGACCGGGAGCAGCGGATCTCCGGCTTTTGTCCCGGCAGCGAGCACGGTCACCGTGGCGAGCGCAGTGGCCGCGGCGGCGGTGAGCAGCACGGTGGTCCTGAGGAAATCGACGAAACGCACGGTGCGGAGCGCCTACAGCAGCGCCTCGAGCAGCCCCCGCACGGCCCCGGTGCCATCTACGGTCAGGTCCGCCTCGCGTGCGAGCTCCGGTGGCGCTTCGTCGGAGCTGACCGCCACGCAAACGGCGCTCTCCAGCTCGCCGGCCTGCACGAGCCGGCGCAGGCCGCGGAACGCGTCGAGGTCTGTCGTGTCGTCCCCCGCGTACATCGCCGCCCCGACCGGCGAGCCACGCAGCAGAGCGGTGATGCCAAGGCCCTTGTCGAGATCGACGGGCGGACGCACCTCCAGGACCTTGCGGCCCCAATGAACCGCAAACCCCTCCCGCTCGGCCATCTCCGCGATCTCCCGCACGCCCGCCGCCGCCGCCTCCTCGTCGGGCGCGCCGCGCCAATGGAAGGCGGCGATCGCATCCTTGTCCTCGCTGCGCACCCGGATCTTCTGCAGCCGGCTCGTGTAGGCGCGCTGCGCGAACTCCTTCACGCGGGCGGTCCACGCGGACAGCTCCGGATCGACCTCGGGCGCCGTGGCGCGAGGTCGCAGCAGCTCTCCTCCGTGGTTGCCGACGTAGGCGATCGT
Organism: Solirubrobacteraceae bacterium; assembly: GCA_035567055.1. GTDB lineage: Bacteria > Actinomycetota > Thermoleophilia > Solirubrobacterales > Solirubrobacteraceae > Palsa-744. The sequence goes on along the minus strand of DATMQX010000188.1, from coordinate 3,164 downwards.
GCCGATCGCGACGATCTGCCGGGCGGTGACGGCACGCCGGCCGCTCACACAGCCGACTATGCGATAGCGCTTGGATATCTCGATCAGCAGCGAGCGCGTCGCCTCGGGCACGTGCGCGTCTGCGGCGTGCCGAACGATGGGCGCGAGCGTGCCGTCGATGTCGAGCAGGACGGCGGCGTGTGCAGGGTCGGAGCGGATCGGCTCGAGCGCCTCCACGAGCGTGGCAGCGGGGGACACGTGTCTAGTATGGCGCGCATGGTGGCCAACCTGTCCCCTGATGCAGGCGCCGGCTGAAGCGTCGCTGCACCGCTCGCTGCGACTGGCGGCGATCGGCACCCTGGCGGGCCTTTTCAGTGGTCTGTTCGGCGTCGGAGGCGGGGCCGTCATGGTTCCCCTGCTGGTGCTGTGGCTCGGCTACGAGGAGCACGCGGCGACCGCAACGTCGCTTGCAGCGATCATCTTCATCGCCGGTTTCGCGGCGCTCACGCAGGGTCTCTACGGCAACGTGCACGTGCTCGACGCCGTGCTCATCGGAGTGCCGGCGGTCGGCGGCGTGCTGATCGGCACCTGGCTTCAGCAGCGCCTGCCGGCGCGCACCGTGTCGCTGCTGTTCGCCGCCGTCCTCGCGCTGAGCGCCGTAGAGCTGATCGTTCGATGACGGGTGCGATCGCGATCGGGCTCGCCGGCGGCGTGATCGCCGGACTGCTTGGGGTCGGCGGCGGCGTCCTGTTCGTGCCGGGCCTCGTCATATTCCTCGGCCTGGACCAGCACCAGGCGGAGGCCACCTCGCTGCTGGCGATCATCCCGGTGGCGATCGCCGGCACCTACATGCAGGAGCGATACGGAAACGTGCGCAACGGCGACGCGCTGCTGCTCGGCCTGCTCTCGCTCGCCGGAGCAGCCGGAGGCGTCGCGCTCGCGAACGCCCTTTCGGGCAGGGTGCTGCGCGATGCATTCGCGTGCCTGCTGCTGGTCGTGGCGGTGCAGTTCGTGCGCAGGGCTCTCGCCTCGGGCGCGGGGCCGACGGCCGCCGCCGCGGCCGTCGATTCGCCCGGGCGCGAGAACCGCTAGGGACACCGGCCAGATCGCGTAGACTGGAGAGCGCGAATGGGACTTGACAATCCACTGCACATCGCCTTTCTCGTCGTGATCCTGCTGCTCGTGTTCGGCGCCAGGCGACTGCCCGAGATCGGGCGCTCGCTGGGAAGCGGAATGCGCGAGTTCAAGGACTCGATCACGGGCGACTCCAAACAGCCGACGTTGACCCAGGCCGCTCAGCAGCCGGAGGTCACGCCCGCCCCGCCCGCCGCGGTGCAGGCTCCCCCAGCTCAGCCCCCGGTCGAGCCCACGGGTCACGCATAGGCGCGCGGCAGAGCCGCGGCACGAGTACACCCGACGTCAGCGGGTGTGCCGGATAGGCCCGCTCTGGACGACCTCGAACGCCGACCCGGGGACCCGCTTGATCTGTTCGAGGTCCTCGTTGCTCCAGCGGGGGTCTGGTGCTCCGCTGATGTGCCATGACGGGCCGTTGTCGGCGACGATCGCCCCGTAGCGCTTCAGCGCGCGAAGCACGACGAGCGACTGGCCGTGGAAGCCCGAGAGGCTGAAGCCCGCCTTTAGGCGTAGTCGCAGCCCCATCGGCGGCAGCTTCGGATCGGAGCTCTCGGCCGCGAAATGCGTCGCCGGGTGGATGTAGCCGCGCTGGGTGCGCGTGACGGTCATGCGCAGCGCATGGTCGATCCGCCCGGCGCGCACCTCGGGGTAGCGGACCAGCAGCGGGAGGATCGGCAGGCCGGCGGCGTCGGCCGACGTCCAGCCCTCGTGGCGAAGCGCGTTGCTGCGCAGGTTGAAGACGGCGCCTGATCCGGCATCCCATCCGATACCCCCGCGAGCCGCCGCGAAGAGCTCGTACAGCTTGCAGGACCCGCGCTGCAGAACGAGCACGTGACGGTCTCCCGCCTCTCCCGCTCCCTCGACCGGAGCGTTCGCCGGCACCGGATACGGGCCGGGCTCGGATTCCCTTCCGTACTCGGTGAACCTGATCGGCACCTTGCGCTGATGCGGGCCGACCACGGTGAACGGGATGCCGTAGCTCGTGCTGGTCGAGAAGTCCGGACGAAGGTGACCGCCGAGCCCGATGCTCGCGATGTAGCTGGCAGACCTGGGGTCGGCAGCCGCATTGGAGATGTCCTGGTTGACGGGGTTGTTCGCGGGCAGGATCGGGCAGCCGTATTCGAAAGGCGCGGGGCCGGCCATCGCGGCCACCCTTGCCCCCGTTGAGGTCGCGAGGATCCCAACCGGCGCCCCAGCGAGCAGGATCGATGCAGGCGCGACGAGGGCCGCCGCCGTGCAAGAGAGCGTGCGCAGGCGACGTCTCACGCGCGACACCCTAGCCAAGGCGGACCACGGACCCGGCAGTTGGGCGCAGAGACGGCCCCGCCCCGGGGCTAGTCAGCGTCGCCCGCGTGCTCGAGCACCGAGGGACGGGCCTCCTGCATGAGCGGAGCCCCGCAGTGCCAGCAGTAGGCGGCGCCCCGGCTGTGCACGGAGCCGCACGAGCGGCACTGTCCGAGCACGCCCGCCTCGGCGCCGGCGAGCAGCCTCTGCACCTCGGCGAGCTGCGCATCGGCCTCCTGCAGCTCGGCCGCACGGCGGGCGAGCACGTCGAGGCGATAGTGGTCTCGGACGGCCATCTCGTATGCGAGCCCGCCGAGGTCCCAGGTGAGCGTCGCCACACGTTCGGCGAGCTCTACCCGCCTACGCCGCAGGTCTGCTGTCGAGCCGCCCGCGGTGGCGAGGCCGGTCGCCGCGAGGACGCCTCCGGTTGCCGTCTCGGCGCCGCGGGCTCGGGTGCCATTGGGGGTTGTCTCGTCGCTGGGTGTTGCCATGTCGATCGCGCGCCTCAGCCGGTTTCGATCGGTTTGCCGCCTTCGACCAGCTTGTTGATTTCCTGCTGGTGCTGGGCACCTTTCGAGTTCGTCAATTTCTTGATCGCCTGCGGCTGGACTTTCACGGGCGGGGGCGGGGGCGCCTTTTCGGCCGCGGTTTCCTTGGCCGCTTCCTTCGCTTCTTCCGCTTCGGCCTTGGCGCCCGAGCTCCCCGAGGTGCTGGTTCCCGGTGTCGCCGCGGGGGTCGTGCTCGTGGGGCTCGCGCTCGCGGCGGCC
>DATMQX010000187.1:0-36075 GCA_035567055.1 Solirubrobacteraceae bacterium | reverse complement strand
CGGCGAGTGAGCGCAGCACGGCGGCGCGCGCCCACGGTGCCAGGGCGCGCCATGAAGGCAGCGCGGCCTTGGCCCGGGCGACCGCCTCGTCGGTCTCCTGCACGCCCGCGCGAGGGACGTCGGCGAGCACCGCCTCCGTGGCGGGCTCGATCACTGACAGCCGATCGCTCAGCGTTCAGCCGCCGATCTCGGGAAGACCCCGCTGGGAGACAGTGACGCGTCCACCGCTCCTCCTAGGGGTACTGCGCAACCTCGGGCAGCGCCTGTTCCGTATCGAGCTCGTCGATCGTGCGCACCGGACCGGTGAACGTTCTTTTCGCCGACACGAGGAACCAGATCGTCACGGCAGCCATCACGCCGATCGTCACGAGCGGCGCGTAGTTCACCGAGTTCCAGCTGAAGCCGCTCTTGAAGAACACGCCCGCCGGTTCGAGGGGCAGGGAGAAGATGATCACGCAGATGGCGACCCAGGTGAAGGCGATCGGGTTCAGCCATTTGTATTTCGCGCCGAGCGTCCACGGCCCGGCTTTGAACTCCTCGCGCTGGCGCCAGCGCAGGAACACCGGGATCGTGTAGGCGATGTAGAGCCCGATCACCGAGATCGAGGTCACCGCGAGGAACGCGATCGGTGTTCCCAGGTGGTTCGGGAAGTAGGCGGGGAACGTCACGATCAGGGCGAACAGGATCACGAACAGCACCGCCCACGTCGGGGTCCGGTTTTTGCCCAGGCGCCGCCACAGGTTGTGGCCGGGCACGGCCCCATCCCGCGAGAAGGCGAACGTCATCCGCGACGCGCTTGTCACGCACGCCATACCGCAGAACAGCTGACCCACCGTGGATATGAGGATGACGGCCTTGGCCGCGGCCGAGCTGAGGGCGGTGGTGAAGATCGCAAGGGCCGGGTATCCGGCTTTGAGGATTTCGGTTTCCTTGCTCTTCTGCGCCGCGAAGGTGATCGCCAGCAGCACGATCCAGCCGATCACCGCCGAGTAGAACACCGAGCGCCAGATCCCTTTCGGCGCCTGCTCGGCGGCCCCGTGCGTCTCCTCGGAGACGTGCGCGGAGGCGTCATAGCCGGTGATCGTGTACATCGTCAGCAGGAACCCGAGCGGCAGCACGTAGTACCAGTACATGTGTTCGCTGAAGCCCGACGCGTTGATGCGGTGGCCGAATACGTAGGAGAGGCTCGCGTGGTGACTGGGCACGGCGATCAGGATGATCACGATCACGGCAACGCCGATCACGTGCCACCACACCGAGACCGCGTTGAAGATCGACACGAGATGGCTGGAGAAGACGTTGATGAGCCCGTGCAGGAGGAGGATCGCAGCGAACAGGGCGAAGTAGACGTGGGCGCTGTAGTGGACGTTCGCCGACGCCGTGAGGCCCGCCGCCTTGGGGAAGTTGAAGATGAAGTGGAGGTTGGAGAGGCCGAGCAGGTTCGTCAGGAAGATCGCGCAGACGTAGTCCACCGACGCGACCACGGCCACCAGGCCGACCAGGTTGAACCATCCGGTGAACCAACCCCAGCCAGCGCCGCCGAGCTTCGAGGCCCAGTAGTAGATCCCCCCGGCTGTCGGCATGGCCGATGCGAGCTCCGACATCGAGAAGGCGACCGCCAGGATCAGGAGGCTGATCAGCGGCCAGGCGATCGAGATCGCGATCGGGCCGCCGTTCTTGAAGGCCTGACCGTAGGTCGTGAAGCACCCGGCGAGAACGGAGATGATCGAGAACGAGATGGCGAAGTTGGAGAATCCGCTCCATCCCCGCTTCAGCTCCTGTTTGTAGCCAAGCTCGGCGAGACGTTGCTCGTCGCTGGTCAAGGTCTCGGCACTCGTGCTCATCGGCTAGCCCCCTAAGAAAAGGTTTGGTCTTCCGGCCTTCGATCGTGACATTACGCTCTAACCCGGACGGAAGTCAAGGGCACAGAAGGCGAAAATAATCGCAACGAGGGCCGGACAGTTGGCCAAAGGTCCTCCCAAAGCTCCTTTTCGGGTATTTCGGCGTGAGGAGCCGAACACCTGCCAAGGGTCGCCTTCGGGCTCGGCCGCCGAGCGGCAGGCCGAGACGGGCCGGTGGCCTGGGCCTCAGCCGCCTGGCAGCAGGCCGGCCAGGATGTGCTCCGTAGCCTGGACGTGCTCGCTCATGACGCGCACGGCGCGCATAGCGTCGCGCTCACGCACCGCCGCCAGCAGCTGGCGGTGCTGGGCGTTCGATGACGCCAGCACCGTGGGCGGGTGGGCTATGTAGCCGATCAGGTCCGTCATCGCGCCCTGGGCCTCCGTCATGTCCCTCACCAGGCGATCGGAGCGGGTGGCCTCGGCGAGGCCGACATGCAGGCGGATGTCGGCCTGGCGGTATGCAGTGAAATCCTCGATCGCCGCCTCGAGCGTCCGCGCGACGTCGTCAAGCGCGTCGAGATCGCCGCGCTCAGCGCGCTCGGCGGCGAGCACGGCCACGCCGAGCTCGATCGCCAGACGCTGGTCGCAGGTCTCGCGCCATTGAGCGAGCATCTCCGCGGAGGGCGGGTCCGCGGGAGGCTGCGGATCGGACACGAACGTCCCTCCGCCGCGACCGCGCGTCGCGAACACGTGGCCGCTCTGCGTCAGCGCGGTGAGCGCCTGTCGCAGCGTAGAGCGTGCGATGCCGAGCCGCCCGCACAGCTCCCGCTCGGCGGGAAGCTGCGAGCCGGGTGCCAGCAGTCCGAGCTTGATCGCGGTTCCGAGGCGGTCGACCGTCTCCTCGAAGGCCGTCTGCGAGCGCACCGGGGCGAAGACTGCTTCGGGTGGCGTGAGGGTGTTGGCCGTGGCGATCCGCTCTTCAGCCTCGTCCACCGTCGCTCACCCCCTATGCGCTCACAGCCGCTCGAACCCCCGCCGGTGCTCCCAGTCTGTCACGGCGGACTGAAACGCGCCGAGCTCGACGTCGGCGGCGTTGAGGTAGTGCGAGACGACCTCCTCACCGAAGGCGTCCCGGGCGACCTCGCTTGCGGCGAACAGCTCGCGAGCCTCCGTGAGCGTGCCGGGCACGCGCTCGCGCTCGGAGTCCGCATACGCGTTGCCCTCGAGCGCCGGCTCGAGCTGCAGGCCCGCGTCGACTCCGTGCAGCCCCGAGGCGATGATCGCGCTGAGCGCGAGATACGGGTTCAGGTCGGCCCCCCCTACCCGGTTCTCGAAGCGCCGCCCGGGGCCGTGTCCGACGACACGAAGCGAGCATGTGCGGTTGTCGTGCCCCCAGGCGACCGTCGTGGGCGCGAAGCTCGTCGACGCGTAGCGCTTGTAGGAGTTCACGTTCGGCGCGAGCATCAGCGTCATCTCGCGCAGGCAGGCGAGCTGGCCCGCGAGGAACGAGTTGAAGAGATCGTCCTGGCGCTCGAACAGCGGGCCGTGCTCATCCGCGAGCGAGAAGTGGATGTGGCACGAGCTTCCCTCCCGCTGATCGAACTTCGCCATGAAGGTGAGCGCCATCCCCTCGTCGGCGGCAATCTCCTTCGCCCCGTTCTTGAAGATCGCGTGCTCGTCGGCGGTGCGCAGCGCGTCGGCGTAGCGGAAGTTGATCTCGTGCTGGCCGTAGTTGCACTCTCCCTTGGAGTCCTCGACGACCATTCCGGCGTCGGCCATGCTGTTGCGGATGCGCCGGATCAGCGGCTCGACGCGGGCCGTGCCGAGCAACGAGTAGTCGACGTTGTAGAGATTCGCGGGACGCAGGTCGCGGTAGCCCTTGTGCCAGGCCTCCTCGTAGGTGTCCAGGAACACCAGGAACTCGAGCTCGGTCCCGGCGTTCGCCGTCCAGCCGCGCTCGGCCAACCGAGCAAGCTGGCGCCGCAGGACCTGACGCGGCGAGGCCAGGACATCCGAGCCGTCGAGCCAGGCGACATCTGACAGGCACATCACCGTCCCCTCCTGCCACGGCACGCGCCGCAGCGTACGCAGGTCGGGAACCAGCAGCATGTCACCGTATCCGCGCTCCCACGAGGACATCGCATAGCCGTCGACGGTGTTCATGTCGACGTCGACGGCGAGCAGGTAGTTGCAGCCCTCCGCCCCGTGCTCGACCACCTCGTTCAGGAAATGAGTCCCCGTCAGGCGCTTGCCCTGGAGCCTCCCCTGCATGTCGGTCATCGCCAGCACGACCGTGTCGACGGCGCCCAGGGCGACGGCCTCGGTCAGTTCGTCAAGTGTCACGCGCGTCAAGGTACTGCAGTTGCACCATTGACCGCGCGCCGTTGGGGAGGACGGTCGGCCGGCGGACATGCGCGCCGAGCGGCGCCGGCGGGGGTGCTGCGATACAGTCGCCCACCATGGACCGGCGAACCGCGCTGAACACGCTGGCGGGACTGAGACTCGCGATCGGCGTCGCCTCCTGGACGACCCCGCGCGCAGCGGGCAAGCTGTTCGGGCTCGACGCCGTGGCGAACCCGCAGGCGCCGTACCTCGCTCGACTGTTCGGCGCGCGCGACGTGGCACTCGGATGGGGCGCGCTCAACAGCGAGGGCGAGACGCAGCGCCAATGGCTGCTCGCCGGCATGGCCTGCGACATCGCCGATGTGCTCGCCGGGATCGCAGGCGGCCGGGGCGGCTACCTGCCGAGGCTCACGAGCGTTCTCGTCAGCGGGACCGCGCTCTCGGCAGCGGCGCTCGGCGGCGCCGCGCTGCGCGAGGGCTAGGGCGATCCGGGCAATCTCGTCCGGCGCGCGAGGAGAGGTCGTTGAGCGCCGGCTGGACGAGCGAGCAGATTCCCGACCAGTCGGGACGGTCGGCGGTGGTCACCGGTGCCAACAGCGGACTCGGCCTGGCGACGGCGCGCGAGCTCGCGCGCCACGGCGCCACCGTGGTGCTGGCGTGCCGCGACACCGAGAAGGGCGCGCGTGCGCTCAGCGAGATCCAGGCGGCCGCACCCGGAGCGCAGCTCGAGTTGGAGGAGCTCGACCTCGGCGAGCTCGCGTCGATCGAGTCGTTCGCCCAGCGCCTGCACTCGATCCACGGCGCGAACGGCCTCGACCTGCTGATCAACAACGCGGGCGTCATGGCGCCGCCGCGCCGCGAGACGAAGGACGGATTCGAGCTGCAGTTCGGCACCAACCATCTCGGCCACTTCGCGCTCACCGCTCGCGTGATCGACCTCATGCAGGGCCATGCCGACGCGCGTGTCGTGACCCTGAGCAGCAACGCACACAAGATGGGACGGATCGACTTCGAGGACCCGCAGCGCACGCGCCGCTACACCCGTTGGAGCGCCTACGGGCAGTCCAAGCTCGCCAACCTGATGTTCGCCCTGGAGCTCGACCGCCGGCTGCGTGCCGCATCCTCGACGGTCAAGAGCGTGGCGGCCCATCCCGGCTACGCCGCCACCAACCTCCAGTCGGCCGCGGCGCCCGTGGCCGATCGGCTGGTGATGAAGTTCACGAACCTGATCATGGCCCAGAGCGCCGACATGGGGTCGCTGCCGTCGCTCTATGCGGCGACCTTCCCCGGGCTCGATGGAGGCAGCTACATCGGGCCCGACGGGCTGGGCGAGTTCCGCGGCCATCCCCACCTCGCCACGCCGAACGGGTCCGCCCGCGACGCGCAGGTCGCGGCACGGCTGTGGGAGCTGTCCGAGGAGTTGACCGGCGTGCGCTTCGCGCTATAGCCATCGACCGGGTCCAGACGCACCGAGAGGCCGCTGAGCTCCCCAGCCCAGCAGCCTCTCGCACCCCCATGCCCCTGGCCTTCCCTGACCAGAGCTGTGCCCCCTCCACCGCCTCCCCAAGCGGTGCGCGGATCGCGCTCCTACCGGCTGCCCCTATCACCCCCGGGGCGTCCGACCATCGTGAGTGGGCTCACGCATGCGCGAGTGATTTCGCCCGACGCATCCATGCCCTCCGTGAATCCGCCGCCGCTCGCCGCCGTGGCGGCGCTGAGGCCGCACGAGAACCCGGCTGAGACGGGGCGAATCTGGGATCCGCAGGAGTGACCCTGCGAGTTACCTGCAAGCACGGCAGCCCTCCGTGGCATCTGCTGGCGGCCGAGCTATCTCTGGGAGATCCCTGACTTTGCGCCCTCGCCTCGCGACGAGTTTGCCCTTTTCAGCTTTGTATGTCGAGCGAGCGCACAGTGTGAGGCATCGAACGGTGCGCGTGCGAAAACTGGACGAATGTTCGATTGGCCCCGTTTGCCGCCGCCAGCCGGCCCGCGGATGCGCGCGGCTCGGCACGCCGGCCAGGAACGTGTGGCGTACCCTGGATCGGCATGCTCTCGCCGCCGATCGCCTCCTTTTCCTACGTTTCCGTGGCCCTGCAGATCGTCCCGCTGGCGCTCCTCGCCCTGCTGTACGCGCGGCGCGTGCGCACGCTCGCCGCGGGCGATCATGGCGTCCCCGGATGGCGCCAGGCCTGCTTCTACTCGGGCATCGTCCTGATCGGCACCGCGCTCACGGCACTGGATACGGCGAGCGACGAACTGCTCTATGCGCACATGGTCGAGCACCTGCTTCTCGGCGACCTGGCGGCACTGCTGATCGTCCTCGGACTCACGGCGCCGCTGCTCGCGCCCGTGCTTCGCATCGGCGTGTTCGACCGCCTGCGCCGGCTCTCGCACCCGGCGATCGCCTTCCCCTTGTGGGCAGCGGACCTGTACATCTGGCACCTGCCGGTGTTCTACGAAGCGGCGCTGCGCCACCCGACGGTGCACGCGCTCGAGCACCTGATGTTCATCGGCTTCGGGATCAACATGTGGATGTGCCTGTTCGGCCCGCTGCCGATGCCGGCATGGTTCGGCAACGCGGGCAAGCTGCTCTACATCGTGGCCGTTCGCCTGACGGGCTCGGTCCTCGGCAACGTCTTCGTCTGGTCGGGCACAGTGTTCTATCCCTTCTACCGGCACGGCGACGCGATCCACCACGTCTCCGCGCTCGCCGACCAGAGCATCGCCGGGGCGATCATGATGGTCGAGGAGTCGATCCTCACGCTGTGCCTGTTCTGCTGGCTGTTCCTACGCACCGCCCGCGAAGGAGAGGAGCGACAGGACCTGCTCGACTTCGCGCGGGCCCGCGGACTGGAGCTGAGCGAGGCGCGCGCCGCCCGCGCGGTCGCGGCCGGGCGCGGGGCCGACCTGCGCCGGCGGCTGGAGCGGCGAGCCGGCGCGGCCGAGCACTCCTGAGCAGTATCCTCGAGGCATGTGCGCGGGCTGCGCGATCATGGCGGCGTCGGCCGCCACCGGCTTCAGGTCCTGGCTTCAGAGCCACCATCTCGGCTGGCTGACGCCGCGCCGCATGCGCTCGCTCACGATCGCGGCGATGTGCGTCGCCGCCCTCGTCTCGACGATCGGCTTCAGCGGCTCGACGGCCGCTCCGCCGCACGCCGGCCACACGGCCGGAGTCGCTCAGCAGGTCCGGTAGTCGAACGGGTCGCGTGAGGCCACGAACTGCTCGAACGCCCGGCCGAAGTCGCCGCTCTCCATGTAGGCCACGAGCAGCTCCTGCTCGCCGACATCGCTGACGAGGCGCGGCTCTAGCCGCCGGCGACGGCCGGGAGGATCGTCAGCTCGGAGCCGTCGATCACGGGCGTGGCCAAGCCGTCGAGGAAGCGGATGTCTTCGCCGGCCACGTAGACGTTGACGAAGCGCCTGAGCGAGCCGTCCTCGTCGGAGATCCGCGTGCGCAGCTCCCCGCAGCGCTCGAACAGGTCGTCCAGCACCTCCTGCACCGTGGCGCCTTCGACCTCCATCTCCGCCTCCCCCCCGGCTGCCGCCCGCAGCTGCGTCGGGATCTTGACGACGACCGACATCAGACCGTCACCGTGTCGGGGACTCCGCGCTGGAAGGCCTCGACCGTCGGCGCGATCGTGTGGGTCTCGAAGGTGCCCTTGACGGCGTCGAGCGTCTTCAGGCCCTCTCCCGTGATCACGAGCACGACGCGCTCGTCCGGGTCGATGTCTCCCCGGTCGGCGAGCTTGGCGAGCACGGCCGTCGTCACGCCGCCGGCGGTCTCGGTGAAGACCCCGGTGGTTTCGGCGAGCAGCGCGATACCCGCGCGGATCTCATCGTCGCTGACCGCGTCCACCGACCCGCCCGTGCGTCGGGCCAGATCGAGCGCGTACGGTCCGTCCGCCGGGTTTCCGATCGCGAGCGACTTCGCGATCGTGCTCGGCTTCACGGGTCGGCACACATCGTGGCCTTCGGCGAACGCGCTCGCCACGGGCGAGCAGCCCTCCGCCTGGGCGCCATTCATGCGCGGCAGCTCGCCCTCGAGCAACCCCAGCACGCGCCACTCGTCGAAGCCTTTAGCGATCTTCGTGAACAGCGAGCCGGATGCCACGGGAACGACACAGCGGTCCGGCAGCTCCCATCCGAGCTGCTCGGCGATCTCGAACGCGAGCGTCTTGGAGCCCTCGGCATAGTAGGGGCGCAGGTTGATGTTTACGAACGCCCAGTCGCGTTCGGCGCTGAGCTCGGTGCAGAGCCGGTTGACGTCGTCGTAGTTTCCTTCCACGGCCACGACCGTGGTCCCGTAGATGCCTGTGGCGAGGACCTTCTGCTCCTCCAGGTCGGCGGGGATGAAGACGAAGGACTCCAGGCCGAGCGCGGCGCCGTGCGCCGCAACCGAGTTGGCGAGGTTGCCCGTCGAGGCGCACGCGATCGTCTCGAAGCCCAGCTCGCGCGCGCGTGTCACCGCGACCGACACCACGCGGTCCTTGAACGAGTGGGTCGGGTTGGCCGCGTCGTTCTTGACCCACACCTCACGCAGGCCGAGACGCTTGGCGAGCCTGTCGGCGCGGATCAGCGGCGTGCATCCCGCCGGCAGACCAACGCGCGAGGCGAGCCGGCCGGACGGTCCCGGGGGACCGCCGGCGAGCGGCAGGAAATCGGCGTAGCGCCAGATGTTCTGAGGCCCGCCCTGGATGCGGCGGCGCAGCTCGCCGAGATCACGACCGCCGACGTCCCGGTCGTATGCGACCTCGAGTGGGCCGAAGCACTGCTCGCAGACGTACAGCGCCTCCAGCGGGTACTGGGCCTTGCACTCCCTACATTCCAGATGACTAACAGCCATTTGCGGGTCCCTTCTGTTGCCTTCGCCGTGTCACTCGGTGTGGCGAAGAGCGCGAGGCCCGCCACACATCTTTCTGGAATTGGCACCTTCCCGCTGTGACGTGACGGTGGTTGCCGGGGTTTCGTAGGGCCAGTCCCTCCACCCCTCTGGATGTGTCAGCTATGTCTGGTGCGGGAGTCTAGCAACGATCCCGGCGAACGCAAACGCTCCGGACGCCCGTCTGAGCGCCCCGGCGGCCGCCCGCGACGCGCGGGCGCGTGGCGGGCGGTAACGCTCCAGCAGCAGCGGTGTAGGGCGTTCAGATGAGCGCGCCAACCAGCGAGAGCAGCCGCGAGCGGGACGGGGTCGCCGAGGAGACTCCCGCAGATCTGGAGGCGGCCTGGCCCTCGCAGAAGCGGCGGATGCTGATCATCGTCAACCCCTATGCGACGACCGTCTCCGACCGGCTGCGCCACCTCGTCGTGTACGCCCTGCAGGGCCGCTTCGAGGTCGACGCCGTCGACACCGAGGACCGTGGGCACGCCACCGAGATCTGCCGCGAGGCGGCGCACGAGGGCTACGACGTGGTCGTCGCCTTCGGCGGCGACGGGACGGTGAACGAAGCCGCCAACGGGCTGCTCGGCTCCTCCACCCCGCTCTGCTGCCTGCCCGGCGGCTCCGCCAACGTGTTCGGCAAGATGCTCGGCATCCCCGGGGACTTGGTCGACGCGACCGAGCACCTGCTGGCGATGGCCGACGACTGGCATCCGCGCAAGGTCGATCTCGGCGTCGTCAACGGCCGCTGCTTCACCTTCGCCTCCGGTCTCGGCCTCGACGCGAGCGTCGTCGAGCGGGTCGACGCGAACCCGCGCATGAAGGCCCGCTTCGGCGCCTACTTCTTCACCTGGATCGCGGTCAGCACCTTCCTGCGGAGGTACCTGGTGAGACCCCCGCGGCTGCGGGTGGATGCCGGGGGCCGGACGCTCGAGGGCGTCACCGCGATCGTGCAGAACGGCTCGCCCTTCACCTACTTCCAGAACCGCCCGATCGAGATCGCCGAGGGGGCCTCGCTGCATTCGGGCAGCCTCGCCGGTGGCGTGCTGCACCGCGCAACGCTCGTCTCGATGCCGTTCATCGCGTGGCGCGCCCTGTCGCGGCGCGCGCGGTTCGTCCGCCACCGGCAGGTCACGGGGCTGGCCGACATGAGCGAGCTGACGGTGAGCAGCGCCGACGGGCGTCCGCTGCCCCTGCAGGTCGACGGGGACTATCTCGGCGAGGTCCAGGAGGCGCGCTACTCGATCCTGCCCGACGCTCTGTACGTCGTCTCCTAGCCGGCGCTACGTCGCCCCGCCGCCCGGGGTCACCCGGTAGGCGTCGAACACGGACTCTGTGTTTCTCAGGCGTGTGATCGCGCCCTTCAGGGAGTGCGTGTCCGCCACCTCCACCACGAAGCGGTTCTTCACCATCGGAGGTGTCGAGAGGCAGCGCGCTTCGATGATGTTGGCCCCGGACTCGGAGAACACGCGCGAGAGGTCCTCCAGCAGCCGGTGGCGGTCCCACGCGTCGATCTGGATCTCGACGATGAAGCCGGTGGACTGGTCCCCTTCCCAGCTCACGCTCGTGAAGCGTTCGGGGTCCTTGCGCAGGAGCGCGGTGTTCGGGCAGTCCTCGCGGTGGATCGTGATCCCTCGCCCGAGTGAGATGTAGCCGACGATCTCATCGCCCGGCACCGGCCGGCAGCACTTGGCCAGGCGCAGCATCACATCGTCAACGCCTTCGACCCTGATCCCGTACTGGCCGGATGACTTCGTCGGACGCCGCCGCGCGCGACCCACGCGAAGCAGGTCCGCGGCGCTCGCGTCGCCGTCTGCGGCCTCGCCCTGCTTCAGCCGCTGCATCACCTTGTTCACGACGAGCTTCGGCGAGACCTTCGCGGCGCCCAGCGCGATGTAGAAGTCGTCCGCCTTGCGATAGCCCACCTCGCGGATCACGTCGGCGAGGATTGCCGAGCCGGTGATCTTCTGTGCCGGGAGGCCCTGTCTGCGCAGCGCCTCCTGCAGCAGCTCGCGGCCGACGTGCTCGGTGTCCTGGCGGGACTCCGCCTTGAACCACTGCTTGATCTTGTTGCGCGCCCGGGTGGTCTTGACCATCGCCAGCCAGTCGCGCGACGGTCCGCGCTCGCGCTTGGCCGTGAGGATCTCAACCCTGTCGCCGGAGCGCAGCTCGTAGTGCAGCGGCACGATCTTGCCGTTCACGCGTGCTCCCACGCAGCGGTGGCCGATCTCGGTGTGCACCTCGTAGGCGAAGTCCAGCGGCGTTGCCCCCGCGGCGAGCGACTTCACTTCGCCCTTGGGTGTGAACACGTAGACCTCCTCCTCGAAGAGGTCGTTGCGGAATGTCTCCATGAACTCCCGCGGGTCCGACAGCTCTTTCTGCCAGTCGAGCATCGACCGCAGCCACTTCAGCTTCGCGTCCTCGCCGGGGCCGGCTGCGGTGGACTCCTCTCCGGACTCGCCCTTCGGCCGTTGCTTGTAGACCCAGTGCGCGGCGAGGCCGAACTCCGCCATCTCGTGCATCTCGTGCGTTCGGATCTGGATCTCCAACGGGCGCCCCTCCGGCCCGATGACCGTCGTGTGCAACGACTGGTACATGTTGAACTTGGGCATCGCGATGAAGTCCTTGAAGCGCCCGGGCAGCGGCTTCCACAGCGAGTGGATCACGCCGACGGTGCCGTAGCAGTCCTTCACCGAGTCCACGAGCACGCGCATCGCGGTGAGGTCGTAGATCTCGTTGAACTCGCGGCCCTTCTTCGTCATCTTCGAGTAGATCGAATAGAAGTGCTTGGCCCGGCCCGCGATCTGGGCCTCGATCCCGAGCTCGGCCAGCTCGCGCGTGAGGTACTCGCCGGCCCCGGTCACGTAGCGCTCGCGGTCGTCTCGCTGCTGGGCGACGAGACCCTTGATCTCCTGGTACTTGCGGGGGTGGAGCGTCGCGAAGGCGAGATCCTCCAGCTCCCACTTGATCGCGTGGATCCCCAGCCGGTGGGCGAGCGGGGCGTAGATCTCGAGCGTCTCCCGCGCCTTCTCCATCTGCTTCTGCTTCGGCATCGCGTCGATCGTGCGGAGGTTGTGAAGGCGGTCGGCGAGCTTGATCAGGATGACCCGCGGGTCGGTGGCCATCGCCACCATCATCTTGCGGTAGTTGCTGGCCTGCGCCTCGTCGCGCGACTGGAAGGTGATGCCCGTGAGCTTCGTCACGCCGTCGACGATCGTGGCGATCTCATCGCCGAAGCGCTCGCGCACCTCCTCGATCGAGGCTGAGGTGTCCTCGACGGTGTCATGCAGCAGCGCCGCACACAGGGTCTCGGTGTCCAGCCGCATGCCGGCGCAGATCCGAGCGACCCCGACGGGGTGCACGATGAAGTCCTCGCCGGACTTGCGACGTTGGGCCGCGTGGTGCTCGCAGGCGAACACGAACGCGTCCTGGACCCGCTCGCGGTCGATCTCCACAGAGCTGTCTGCCCCATGCTCGGAGACGATCGCGAACAGGTCGCGTAGCAGCCGCCGCTCCGGCTCGCTCAGGTCCAGGCGGACAGGCGGCTTGGCGCCCACGTGCTGCTCGGCGCCGGTGGGCACGACCGACGCTGCGGAGCCGTCCTTGGCAGGGGCCTGCGGCCTCGCGCCGTCGACCACCTCGGTGGCCTGGGAGCTCTTCGGATCCTCTGCAATGGCCATGCCAATAGGGTAGGGGACGGCCTACCCGGATCCAAGCCGCGCTCAGGGAAGGGCGAAGAGGACGAGCTCCGCGCCCGCCTGCAGCGCGGGCTGGGGTCCCTCGCGCGCATCCTCGGGGCGCTCCTCCCGCTCCTGCAACGTGTCCGCAGCGGGCTGTGCCCGGCGCAGCACCAGGCGCGGCTCGCTGACGCCGTTCCACTCGTTGACCTCGAGCGTGAAGGTCGCTTCGGCCGGCTCGCCGTCCTTCACCGGAAGCCGCCCGCCCGTGCCGAACGCCACCGCGCGTGCCCTGGCGCCGCGCGAGCGGACGGTGAAGCGGACGTGCCTGCCCTCCCCCATCGGTCGCGCATCGGCGAACGTCGCGTCGGCGAGCATCAGCGACACCGTGGGGTTGCCATTGCCGAACGGCGCCAGCGCCTGCAGCTCCTCGGCGAGCGACATTCCCAGCTCTGCGCCCGCGACCACGGCGTCCACCCGCTCGATCGGAGCGGCGTCCTGCTGGCGCAGCATCCGTCCAGCGTGCTCGCTGAACGCGGCCGCGAACTGCTCCACGCGCCCGGCCTCGATCTCCAGACCCGCCGCCGCGCGGTGCCCGCCGTAGCGGAGCAGGTGCTCCGCGCACGCCTCGAGCCCACCGAGCAGGTCGAATGCCTCGATGCTTCGCCCCGAGCCTCTTCCCGTGTCCCCCGCCAGCGCGATCATCACGACCGGGCAGTGCTCACGTTCGGCCAGGCGAGAGGCGACGATGCCGATCACGCCGGGATGCCAGCCCGCCGACGCGAGCACGTAGGCGGGGCGCACGCCGAGCGCCGCGATCTGCGCGTCGGCCTCCCAGCGGATGCGCTCCTCGACCTGGCGGCGCTCGCGGTTGGCGCCGTCGAGCTCCTGCGCGATCTGCCCGGCCCGCAGCCGATCCTCGGTCAGGATCAGCTCCAGGCCGGCATCGGCGCGGTAGAGCCGGCCGGCCGCGTTCAGGCGCGGCGCGAGCGCAAAGGCCACCGACCGCTCGTTCACGTTCGCGGGATCCACCCCGGCGACGGCCATCAGTGCCCGCAGGCCGGGCTTCGTCGTGCCCGCGAGGGCGCGCAACCCCCGGCGCACGAGCGAGCGGTTCTCGCCGACCAGCGGCACCACGTCGGCGACGGTGGCGAGCGCGACCAGGTCGAGGTCGGCCTCGAGCAGGCGCTGTCCCCGCTGCTCGATGTCCTGCGCAGAGCGCCCGGCGGCCGCGGCCTCGCCGGCGGCAGCCTCCCAGAGGGCCTGTGCCAGCTTGTGGGCGACCGCCGTCGCGCAGAGGTCGCGGCAGGGATACCCGCAGAGGGCCGGATGAACGATCGGCGCCTGCGGCAGCTCGCCGTCGGCACGGGGCGCATGGTGGTCGGTGACGACCACCTCGAGCCCGAGCCCGCGCGCCAGCGCGACCTCCTCGACCGCGGTGATCGCGCAGTCCACGGTCAGCAGCAGCCGCGTCCCCCGAGCGGCGAGCCGTCGCACCGTGTCGGCGTTCAGGCCGTACCCGTCGTCCGCCCTGTCGGGCAGATAGGAGTCGACGTCGGCCCCCAGCGCGCGGAGTGCGCGCACGAGCACGGCCGTCGAGCACACGCCGTCGACGTCGTAGTCGCCGTGAACCGTGATTCGCTGGCCTCCTCGCACGTGGCGCAGAATGCATCGCACGGCCTCGTCGATGCCCTCGAAGGCCGCGGGCGCGTGCTCCTCACGGGCGAGCAGGAACGCTCGCGCCTCGGCCGGCTCGCCGAAGCCGCGGCGCACGAGCACCTGTGCGAGCGCGCCGCTGACGCCCAGCTCACGGCACAGGCGCTGCACCTCGGCGTCCGGGCACGGGCGTATGTCGAAGCGGGCTGCGAGCACCGCCGCGAGACTACGGCCAGCCGACGACGGAACTCGGTCGGCTCGGAGCTGGGACTAGGACTCGCGCGCGAGCCCCGACTGGCGTTCGCGCCTCATGCCCTCCAGGTACACGAGCGCGATCCCGATCAGGGCCCCGGGGACCGCATAGAGCACCACGGCGATGTCAGTCGCCTTTTCGCCGGGGACCTTCAGCGTGGAGACCTTGACGCTGTAGATGATCAACCCCGCGAGGATCGCGCCGGCCAGCGAGCCGACGAACGCTCCCACGATCCCGCCCCAGAAGCGGTCGGGCAGGAAGATCGTGAAGTGCCAGATCGCCAACCCCATCATCACCCAGCCGAGGAGGCCCATCAGCGGGATCTCCCGTGGCGGCGATTGCGCGGGCGACTCTTCTTCTCGCGGCGTTTGGGTTCCTTCAACACGAGGTCCTCGGGGGCGAGATCGGCCGCGGGATCGCGCTCGCGCGAGGCGCGCTGGGCGACCCCGGTGGGCTCCGCGTCGACGTCGAGGTCGCGCACGAGGTCCTGGAACTCGTCCCTGGAGATCGGCTTGCCCGGCTCCTCCGGCGCGATGATGCTGCCCCGTCGCGAGCGTTTGCGCGTCTGCACCGGCTCGACGTCCTCGGGGGCTCCGCTGGCCGTGGTCGCGTAGGCGGGCACCTGACCGAGTTCCTTGGTGATGCGTTCGCGCCGGTGCCGGTAGGCGGGCTCGCGTTCCTTCCAATGCGTGAGCACGGGTGAGGCGATGAAGATCGAGGAGTAGGCCCCGGATGCGATTCCGATCAACAGCGCGAAGGCGAAGTCCTTGAGCGTTTCACCGCCGAAGAACAGCAGCGCGGTGACGGGGAGCAGCGTGCAGAAGGTCGTGGCCAGCGATCTGGTCAGAACCTCTGACATGGAGCGATTCACGATCTGCGAGAAGGCGGCACGCGGCATCCTCGGCACGCTCTCGCGCACGCGATCGAAGACGATGATCGTGTCGTAGAGCGAATACCCCAGGATCGTGAGGAGCGCCGCGACGGTCGCCGCCGTGACTTCACGTCCGGTCAGCGAGTAGACGCCGGCCGTGATCAGCAGGTCGTGCATGAGGGCGATCAGCACGGGCACGGCGTACTTCCACTCGAACCGCAGCGCGATGTAGGCCGAGATCACGAGCAGCGATGCGATGATCGCGATGATCGCGCTCCTGGCCACCGTTTTGCCGAATGTCGGGCCGATCGATTTGGAGGAGAAGTTCCTGATGCCGAAGCGCGCGTTCAGCGCGGATTCGACCTTCTTCAGCGAGGTCGGTTGGAGCGTCCTGGTCGAGATCTGATAGCCCTGGCCGCCGATGTTCGAGTTGCTGATTTTCTGGATCTTCGCGGTCGGATCGCCCACAGACTTCATGACTTCGGTCACCTGGCTCTCGCTGGCCGGCCGCACGAACGCCGTCTGGATGCGCGTGCCGGACTTGAAGTCGATGCCGAGGTTCAATCCCTTGCCGCCGATCGCGAGCGCGCCGATCAGCAGGATCGTCCCGGACAGCGAGAAGAACCACTTGGAGGCGCCCATGAAGTCGAACGTCCAGCGTTTGTGGCTGCGCCCGGCGCCCAGCATCGCCGGGTGCGAGACGAGCCGCGAGCGGCTCATGGCGCCGAGTGCCGCCTGTGTCGCGAGCACCGCGGTGAACAGCGAGACGAGCGTGCCGATACCCAGGGTGAACGCGAAGCCCTTGACTTCCGCGGTGGCCAGCGCGAACAGGATGAAGGCCGTCATGAACGTGACGACGTTCGCGTCGACGATCGCGGCGAAACCGCGTTTGTAGCCGGTCGCGATCCCCGAGATGATCGAGCGACCGCCGCGTATCTCCTCCTTGACGCGCTCGAAGATCACGATGTTCGCGTCGGCCGCCACCCCGATCGTGAGGATCAGCCCGGCGATCCCCGGGAGCGTGAGCGTGATCGGGATCAGCTTGATCAGCGCGAAGAAGTAAATGCCGTAGATGATCAGGCCGCCGACGGCGATCGCGCCGAGGACGCGGTAGAAGATCAGCAGGAACAGGCACACGACCGCGAAGCCGGCGAGGCCCGCCACGAGGCCCTCGTTGAGCGCCTGCTTGCCGAGCGTCGCGGATACCTGCGAGCGTGAGATCAGGACGAGCTTGATCGGCAGCGCGCCGGATTGGAGCTCGTCGGCGAGGTTCTGGGCGGAGGTGATCGTGAAGCCGCCGGAGATCTGCGAGCCGGTCGTCGCGTCGATGCCTTCGGGGTACTTGGTGTAGTCGATCGACGGCGTGGTGATCAGCTGGCCGTCGAGCACGACCGCGAAGTGCTGCTGGGCGGCTTCCTTCGGCACGCCGGGGAGCTGTGCTTCCTGCCCGCGCTGGGCGATCTTCTTGGTGACCCCCTGGAACACGCTCTGCCCGTGAGAGGTGAAGCCGAAGGTGACGTTCGGCGCTCCCGTGCCGCCGCCGCCTTCGTCGAAGCTCTGCTGCGGGTGCGTGATGTCCGAGCCCCTGAGGACGGGGTTGTCGTTGAGCACGTAGAAGCTGTTCGGCGAGGGCTGGACGACCTTCCCGCTTTTGTTTTCTTCCGATCTCGCCTGCACGAGCACCGTTCCCGGGTTCACTCGCACGGGCTTCGCGACGACGCCCGGAGGCGGTTTGTAGCCTTCCGCGTAGAGGTTCTGTTCGGTTTCAGCCGGCTGGCAGGTCTTCGCCCCGCCTTTGCAGAGCACCTTTTCGTGCTTGGCGTCGAGCAGGTACCAGCTGCCGTAGATGCAGCCGTTGACCTGTGCGGGGGTGCAGCCCGGCGTCCAGGTCGTGTCGTTCGAGCGCAGTATCGGCGGCCGTTTCTCGGCGCGCAGCACCGCCTGGTACTCGAGCAGCCCGAACTGCGCGGCGCCGGCGTTCGCGCCGCCGGTGGCTGTCGGTTCGCTCGGGGCCGGCTTGCCTTCTGGGCCGATCACGTTCGGCTCCCAGTCGTAGAACAGCAGCTGCGCGGTCTTGCCCACCTGGTCCTGGGCGCGCGAGGCGTTGCTCACCGACGGGAGCGCGACCGTGATTTCATCCGCTCCGGAGCGCTGGATTTCCGGCTGCGAGACGCCGATCTGGTCGACGCGCTTTCGCATGATGTCGATCGCGCGGTTCAGCGATTCGGTGTCGACTTTGGCCTGAGCGGTCGGCTTGCCCTGGTAGACGAGCTCGACGCCGCCCTTCAGATCCAGCCCGAGGCGCGTCTTTTTGGCCACGATCGTGACGGCCGCGAGGCCGATCAGGATGAGGACGACCAGAAGGACGAACGTGTTGCGGCGGCGGTCGGTCATCGGCTGTCCAGACTACTTGTCGGGCGTGAGCACAAGCAACAGCCCGCCGTCGTCGTCGTACGCCGGGAAGATGTCCGCCTTGGCGTTGGCGGCGACGTCGCGTTCACCGGTGACCTCGACCGGCACGGCCAGCGCGCGCACCCCCCACTCCAGGACGGTCGCCACCGGGTCGTCGCCGTTGGCGAACGTCAGCCCGAGCACCTGCTCGACGCGCTGTCCGATCACGTCTTCCTCCTCCAGTCCGGTGAAGGCGAAGGAGTTCTTCCCGCAGCCGACGACGCGGCCCTCGCCATCGCAGACGAAGAAGGCCGCGTCCGGAGCCGGGTAGTAGTCGTCGAGCAGTTCGAACAGGAACGCGAAGCCGCACTTCGAGCAGCCCTTGGGCTGGCGCGTGAAGCCGATGTTGCGATCGAGCTCGCTGGTGCGATGACCGCAGTTTGGACAGATGAACGGGTGGGCCATGGGCTGCTACACAGACTACGCAAGCGACGGGGCGGACGACCCCGGCTCCGCTTGGTCCTGTGAAAGGCCGCCTCCGAGCCCCCGGAGCGCGCCTGGCTCCTCAAAATAGCGACGGCCCACCGGTTGGCGGGGCCTCGAGCCCGAGATGCGCGAAGGCGGCGGCCGTCGCGGCGCGTCCGCGGGGCGTTCGCTTGATCAGCCCCTCCTTCAGCAGATACGGCTCGTAGACATCCTCGATCGTGTCCTGCTCCTCGCCGACGGCGATCGCGAGCGTCGAGAGGCCGACGGGCCCTCCATCGAACTTGACGCAGATCGCGTGGAGGATCTCGCGATCGAGGCGGTCAAGTCCGCGCGCGTCCACCTGGAGCATCTCCAGCGCGGCCTGTGCCGCCTGCGCAGTGACGACTCCCTCCATGCGCACCTCCGCGAAGTCGCGGACGCGCTTGAGCAGGCGGTTGGCGACGCGGGGCGTCCCGCGGCTGCGCGCGGCGATCGCGCTCGCTCCGTCCTCCTCCAGCTCGATCTCGAGGATGCCGGCCGAGCGCCGCACGATCATCGTGAGCTCCCGCTCGGAGTAGGGCTCGAGGCGCGCCTGGATGCCGAAGCGGTCACGAAGCGGCGTCGTGAGCAGGCCGGTGCGCGTCGTCGCGCCCACGAGCGTGAACGGCGGCAGCTCGAGCGTCACCACCCGAGCGCCCGCCCCCTGTCCGACCGTGATCGGCAGGCGGTGGTCCTCCATCGCCGGATAGAAGGTCTCCTCAAGCGTGCGCGGCAGGCGATGGATCTCATCGACGAAGAACACGCTGCGGGGCTCGAGCGCCGTGAGAAACGCGGCGATGTCACCCTTGCGCTCCAGCGCCGGGCCTGCCGTCTGCACGAATGGCACATCGAGCTCCGCGGCGACGATCTGCGCAAGCGAGGTCTTTCCCAGCCCGGGAGGACCGGCCAGCAGCAGATGGTCGAGCGCCTCCCCTCGCGCGGAGGCCGCCTCGATCGCGACGGCGAGCTGCTCGCGCAGCATCTCCTGGCCGACGAACTCCTCCAGACGGCGCGGGCGCAGCGAGCGGTCGAGCTCGTCCTCGGCGACGAGATAGGGCGTCTGGATGCGGGGTGCGATCTCGCCTGTGCCCTTCTGGGTGCTCATGACGGTGTTGCGCGCGCGACTCGCAGCGCCTGTGAGATCAGCTCCTCGGCGCTCTCGCCGGCGGCGTCCCTGAGCAGCTCCTCGGCCTCAACCGCCGTGAAGCCGAGCTCGACGAGCCCTTCGCGCGCGAGCGTGCGCGGATCCTGCGGCTCGCCCCTGCGGGCGAGGATCGCCGTCGCCGCGCCGAGGTCCTCGGCGCCGCTCACCGCCACCTTCTCGCGCAGCTCGACGATGATCCGCTCGGCCGTGCGCTTGCCGATGCCCGGCACCGCCTGAAAGCGCGCGACGTCGCTCGCCGCGAGCGCCGCGATCAGGTCTCTCGGCGTGCCGCCCGAGAGGACGGCGAGCGCGACCTTCGGGCCGACCGCCTGCACGGACAGCAGCATCAGGAACAGATCGCGCTCCTGCTCCGAGTGGAAGCCGAACAAGGCGAGCGCGTCGTCGCGGACGATCAGGTGCGTGTGCAGGGTCACCTGCTCGCCCACGGCCGGCACGTGGCGCAACGTCTCCGCCGAGACCGCCGCCCGGTAGCCAACGCTTCCGCAGAGGACCACCACATGATCGCTCCTGCGAACCGCGACCTCGCCCCGCAGCAGGGCGATCACACGCCGGCCCCGGCGAGCGCAGCGGATACGGGCGCGTGGTTGGCATGACAGATCGCCACGGCCAGGGCGTCGGCGATGTGGTCCGATCGCGGCTCGGTGGCGAGCCCCAGCAGCACCTTGACCATGCGCGCCACCTGCTCCTTGCCGGCGCGTCCGCTGCCGCAGACGGCGCCCTTCACCTGCTGGGGCGTGTAGCTCGTGCATGCGATCCCGCGCTGGCCGGCCGCGAGCATCACCACGCCGCGCGCCTGCCCGACGGCGAACGCCGTCCGCGCGTTCTGGCCGAAGTACAGCTCCTCGAGCGCCACCGCCCCGGGCCCGTGCTTGTCGAGTAGCGCGGCGACGGAGCCATGGATCTCGGCCAGCCTGCGCTCGTGGGCCCTGCTGGAGGGCGTGCGGATCACGCCACCGTCGAGCGCCACGATGCTGCCCGTGCCGCCCGCGGCCTCGCCGGTCGCGACGACGCCGTAGCCCGTGCTGGCGAGGCCTGGGTCGATGCCTAGGACGATCATCTGCAGTGATTCTGCGCGGGCCGCCGGACGCCTTCCTGCCTGCCCCCGAAAGGGTGTCGTACTCTGCCGCGCATGTCCTCACAGGGGATCGATTTCGCCGCCGAGGGCCTGCTGGACGGACTCGAGGGCAAGTCGCGCGCCGAGCGCCTGGTGCTCCTGCAGGAACTTGCGGGCGAAGGCGTGCCGCTCCCGGAGCTGCGCCGCGCGACGGCCGCGGGGACGATCATGTACCTGCCCGCTGACCGGGTGATCGGCAGCAGCGACCGATACACCTCGGCGGAGGTGGCAGAGATTACGGGCATCGAGGAGGAGTTCCTCGTCCGCGTGCGCCGCGCCATGGGCCTGCCGATCCCGGACGGCGACGAGGCGATCTACACCGACCGCGAGGTCGAATCGACGCGCCAGATCCACATCGCGCGCGCCGCGGGCATCACCGACGAGGAGCTGCTGGACCTCATGAGGGTGCTTGGCCGGGGCCTCTCGCAGGTTGCCGAACTGCTGCGTGCGGTGCCTCTGAAACTGGTCCTGCAGCCAGGGATGAGCGAGGCGGAGCTCGCACAGAGCTACGCGCGCGCCGCCGAGCAGCTCTACCCGCTGGTCGACCCGCTGGTCGGCAACGTGCTCGCCCTGCACATGCGCCACGCCACGCAGAGCACCGTGGTGAGCGAGCTGGAGCGCCGCGGCGGCCAGCTCCCGGGGTCGCGTGAGATCGGCGTGGCCTTCGCCGACCTGGTGGGCTTCACGCGCCTCGGCGAGGATGTGCCGCCGGACGAGCTGGGGCGTCTTGCGGTGCGCCTGGAAGCGCTGGCCACCGAGGTGGCGACACCGCCGGTGCGCCTCGTCAAGACGATCGGCGACGCGGCGATGCTCGCCTCGCCGGAGCCCGAGCCGCTGTTGGGGGCGACGCTGGCCCTGATCGACGCCGCCGACGCCGAGGGCGAGGACTTCCCGCAGCTACGGGCGGGCGCCGCGCTCGGGCAGGCGCTGCCGCGCGCCGGCGACTGGTACGGGCAGCCCGTCAACCTGGCGAGCCGCATCACTTCGGTGGCGCGTCCGGGCAGCCTGCTGGTCGATGGGGAGCTGCGCGACTCGGCCGGCGAGTCCTACAGCTGGTCGTTCGCGGGCGAGCGCCGACTGAAGGGCATCCGCGGCCCGGTGCGACTGTTCAGGGCACGCGCGCTGTCCGTCTGAGCCGCTCGGCCCGCCACGGCGCCTCGCCGGTCGCCCACAGGTCGTTCAGTGCGACGGCGTCCTTGTATGTGTCCATGCAGTCCCAGAAGCCCTCGTGCCGGCGGGCCCGCAGCTGGCCGTCGGCCGCCAGCCGCTCGAGCGGCGCGCGCTCGAGCACGCTGTCGTGCTCGAGGTAGTCGAGGACGCCGGCGGCAAAGCAGAAGAAGCCGCCGTTGATCCAATGATCCGACCGTGGCTTCTCGCTGAAGCCGAGCACGCGCCCGGCGGCGTCCAGCTCGGTGATCCCGAACGGCAGCTGCGGTCGCACGACGGTCATCGTCGCGAGCGCCCCATGCGCGGAGTGGAACGCCAGCAGCGCCCGCAGGTCGATGTCGGCGACGCCGTCGGAGTAGGTCGCGCAGAACAGCGGCTCACCTGCGAGCTGCGGCTCGAGGAGCTTGATCCTGCCACCCGTCTGCGTGTCGAGGCCGGTGTCGACGCATTCGACGACGACGCCCGGCGGCCACTCCTGGGCGGCGACGAAGCGCTCGATCAGCTCCCCCTTGTAGCCGGTCGCGAGCACGACGCGGCGGAACCCCTGCACCGCATAGAGCTGCACGACGTGCCAGACGATCGGCTTGCCTCCGATCTCGACGAGCGGCTTCGGCAGCTCCTGCGCGTGCTCCTGCAGCCGGGTTCCGCGCCCCCCGCACAAGATCACGACCGGCGGGCCGCTCACGCGTCAGCCGGCGACGCGCTCGAGCACGTCTGCGGACACGTCGAAGTTGGCGTGGACCGCGCTGACGTCGTCGTTCTCCTCCAGCAGGTCGATCAGCTTCATCAGCCGGCCGGCCTGTGTCTCGTCGATCGGCACGAGACTCGAGGCCCGGTAGGCCATCTCGGCGCTCTCCATCTCGACGCCGGCCTCCTCGAGCGACCGGCGGACGCGGGTGAAGTCCGCCGGCTCGGTGATCACTTCGAAGACGCCTTCGTCGGTCGTGACGTCCTCGGCACCGGCCTCGACGGCGACCATCAGGTCGTCTTCGGAGTAGCGGGTCGCATCGATTACGATCGTGCCCTTCTTCTCGAACAGGTAGGCGACCGAGCCTGGCTCGCCGAGGCTGCCGCCGTTCTTGGAGAAGACGTGCCTGACGTCGGCGCTCGTGCGGTTGCGGTTCTCCGTGAGAGCCTCCACCAGCACCGCAACGCCGCCGGGACCGTAGCCCTCGTACAGGACCGCTTCGATGGCGTCGGCCTCGCCGCCCTCACCGGTGCCCTTGGCGATGGCGCGCTCGATGTTGTCCTTCGGCATCGATGCTTCCCTCGCCTTGCGCACCGCGTTCTCCAGGGCCGCGTTTGCGTCGGGGTCGCCGCCGCCGTCGCGCGCAGCCACCGTGATCGCCCGCGTGAGCTTCGAGAACTGCGCGCCGCGACGCGAATCGACGACCGCCTTCTTGTGCTTGATGCTCGACCACTTCGAGTGCCCAGACATAACCGAGAGTCTACGAATCGGCGAGCCCGGCTACCTCGCCGTAGGATGGGTTGGCGCATGACCGCGACGCTCTCCCCCGAGATCTTCAAGGCGTATGACATCCGCGGCCTCTACGGCGAGCAGATCGACGGCGACCTCGCCGAGCGGATCGGGCGGTCGTTCGCGCACGTGCTCTCGGGGCTGGCCGCCAAGCCGATCTCGGAGCTGCGGGTGGGCCTCGGGTACGACATGCGGATCACCGCTCCGGAGCTCGCCGCGCGTTACCGCGATGGCCTGCTCGGGGCGGGCGCGAACGTGCTCGATGCGGGAATGGTCGGCAGCGAGATGGTCTACTACCTCGTCGGCTCGCGCGAGCTGGACGGCGGTCTCATGTGCACCGCCTCGCACAACCCGAAGGCCTACACGGGCGCGAAGCTCATGCGCGAGGGGGCACTGGCGCTGTCCGGCGACTCGGGCATCCAGGACGTCCGTCGAGCCGTCGAAGCCGAGCTCGAGGCGGGGACGCCCGTCGGCACGCTCTCGCCGAGCGGAACGCTCGAGGAGATCGACCTGTACGGCGAGTTCGAGGCGGCCGCGCTGCGCTTCATCGACCCGGACGTCGTCCGCTCCGCGGCGCGCCCGCTTACGGTGGTGCTCGACGGAGGCAACGGGATGGCGGGTCCGATGGTCGGGCCGCTGCTCGAGAGCCTCGATCTCGAGCTGATCGAGAGCTACTGGACGCCCGACGGGAACTTTCCAGACCACGAGCCCAACCCGCTGCTCCCGGAGAACAGGCGGCTGATCATCGAGAAGGTGCGCGAGGTCGGGGCCGACCTGGGCATCGCCTGGGACGGCGACGCCGACCGCTGCTTCTTCATCGACGACACCGGAGCGTTCGTCGACGGGGACTTCCTCACCGCGCTGCTGGCCGAGTCGCTGCTGGCGAAGGCACAGCGGCCCGGGGAGGCGATCCTCTACGACGTGCGCGCGTCGCGGGCTGTCGCCGACACGGTGGAGCGGGCCGGAGGCGTCGCCTACGTGAACCGCGTCGGACATGCGTTCTTCAAGACACGCATGCGCGCCGAGGGCTCGCTGTTCGGCGGCGAGGTCTCCGGCCACTACTACTTCCGCGATTTCTACTGCGCGGACTCCGGGACGATCCCGGCGCTGCTGATGCTGGAGCTGCTGAGCGGCGAGGGACGGAGCCTGTCGGAGCTGCTGCGCCCCTACCGGGACCGCTACTTCATCTCAGGCGAGATCAACTCGGAGGTCTCCGACCCTGCTCGCAAGATCGAGGAGATCGCCGAGCGCTACGCCGACGCGCGCCAGAGCCGCCTCGACGGGATCTCGATCGACTACGAGGACTGGCACTTCAACGTGCGTCCCTCCAACACCGAGCCGCTGCTGCGCCTGTGCCTCGAGTCCCTCGCCTCCAGGCAGGACATGGAACGCCGCCGCGACGAGGTCCTCGCGCTGATCCGCTCGTCCACGACGACCGGGTCGTCCGCGACGGCGGCGTCGTGAGCGTCTGCCGGTCGTGAGCGCCAGCGACCAGACCGACGAGCGCGAGCGCGAGCTGCGGGAGCTGGCGCTCGCCGAGGACGCAGGCATCGTCCGCCTGGCGATCCCCACGCCCTTCATGGTCGGCCGCGTCAACGCCTACCTGATCGAGGACTCGCCGCTGACGCTGATCGATTCGGGCCCCAACTCGGCGAAGGCGCTCGACGAGCTCGAGCAGGCGCTCGCCGCTCGCGGCCACGCGGTCGAGGACATCGAGCTGCTGGTGATCACCCATCAGCACATGGACCACTTCGGGCTCGCCTCGATCCTCGCGCGGCGTTCCGGCGCCGAGGTCGCGGCGCTCGAGGCGCTCGCGCCGTTCCTGGCCAGCTACGGCGAGCAGACCGACCTGGAAGACCGCTTCGCGGAGCGGCTGATGCTCCGCCACGGAATCCCGGCGGAAATCGTCACGGCCCTGCGGGCTGTGTCGGCCGGCTTCCGTGCCTGGGGATCGAAGGTTGAGGTCTCGAGGCCGCTCGCCGACGGCTCGCAGCTGCAGCTTCGCGACCGGACGCTGCGCGTTCTGCACCGCCCGGGCCACAGCCCGTCGGACACCGTCTTCCTCGACGAGTCGCGGTCGATCATGCTCTCCGCCGACCACCTGATCGCGCACATCTCCTCCAACCCGCTGCTCGCCCGCCCGCTCGGAGCCGGCGAGGAGTACGACGGTCCCCGACCGCAGGCGCTGATCACGTATCTCGCGTCGCTGCAGCAGACGCGCGCCACGGACGTCTCGCTGGTGCTGCCGGGGCACGGACCGCCGATAACCGACCACGTGGCGTTGATCGACGAGCGCTTCCGCCTGCACGACCGGCGGGCAGAGAAGATCCACCGGCTGATCGCCGCGCAGCCCCGCACGGCTCACGAGATCGCACAGGAGCTGTGGGGCAACGTAGCCGTCACACAGGCCTATCTGACGCTTTCGGAGGTGCTCGGCCACGTCGATCTGCTGCTCGAGGACGGTCGTGTGATCGAGCTCGAGCAGGACGGCGTCGTGCGCTTCGAGGTCACCCCGGGCTAGCGCCCGACGCATGCCGGTCGCGGACTGGAGCCACCTCGGCGCGACTGCGCAGCTGGTGATCTTCGACTGCGACGGTGTGCTCGTCGACAGCGAGCGGATCTCCAACAGGGTGCTGGCCGATCTGCTCACGGCCGAGGGCCTGCCGACAACGTTGACCGAGGCTCGCCGCGCCTATCAGGGCCTCATGCTCAGCGAGGTGGGCACGCGCGCGGAGGCGGGTCTCGGCCGCGCGCTGCCCGAGGGTTGGCTCGCGAGGTTCGAGCGCGAGCGCGAGAGTGCGTTTCGCCGCGAGCTGCGCCCCGTCACGGGAGCGAGCGAGGCCGTGCAGCGGATCACGGCCGCGGGGATTCCCGTGTGCGTCGCCTCCCAGGGCAAGCTCGCCAAGACGCGACTGTCGCTTGCGTTGACAGACCTCGACAGCCTGTTTCCCGAGGCCGCCGTCTTCTCCGCCTACTCGGTTGCGAACGGGAAGCCTGCACCGGACCTCTTCCTGTATGCGGCCGCAGCGATGGGAGCACGAGCGGCTGGCTGCATCGTCGTCGAGGACACTCCGTCCGGCGTTCGCGGGGCGGTGGCCGCCGGCATGCATGTTCTCGGCTATGCGGCAGACAGCGACGAGCGGGCGCTGAGCGATGCCGGCGCGGAGATCCTGCATTCACTCGAGCAGCTGCCGGGGTTGCTCGGACTGGACTGAGCTCCTTGAGGGGTCGAGGGCTGCTATGCGCAGGGAGGGCAGCTCCCGCAAGCGTGCGAGCGTCAACTCGGAGAGTCCTGCCGGCCGTAGTGCTTCGGCACGATCGAGATAGAGAGAAATGGTAGGTGCCCCCACCCTGGTTCCCGGAGTTCCAGCTGCGTCGAGCAGGCATATAGTCCGTGGATCCAGTCCTCGACGACCGACACAGGGAGGATCAGATGGCATTCGTGATGACCAACTTCGAGGTGGACGACTTCGACACCTGGAAGCAAATGTTCGACTCCGATCCGGCGGGTCGCAAGCAGGCCGCAAGGGGTCACCAGATCTTTCAGGCCACCGACAATCCCAATCACCTCTTCATCGGTACCGAGTTCGCATCCGTTGATGACGCGAACGCCTTCCGCGACAGGCTGATGGCATCCGGGGCACTCGACAACGTACGCGTGATGCACGTGCGACCGACCGTCACCGAGCTGGTCGACGCCGCCACCTACTAGCCGCGCACCGACCTCGGCGTCGCTCCGCCACGATCGTGAGCAAGCCGCGCACCGATACCGGCCCGGAGGCTTGGGCTGGGGCGGGCACCGGCGCTCAGTACTTCGTTGTCGACGTCTTTACCGACGCGCCGCTAGAGGGCAACCAGCTTGGTGTCTTTCCTGATGCGGGCGACTACTCAGACGAGCTTATGCAGCGCCTGGCGCGGGAGATGAACTTCTCCGAGACGGTCTTCGTCCTCCCCGCCGAGGGCGACGGGGATGCGCGGGTCCGTATCTTCACGCCTCGCGATGAGCTTCCTTTTGCGGGACACCCAGTGCTGGGATGCGCGTTCGTTCTCGGCGAAGCGTTCGGTCGTGACACCGTGAGGCTGGAGACGGGACTGGGCGTGATTCCGATCGCCCTGGAGCGTACGGCGGGACGCATCACCTTCGGGCGGATGCAACAAGCGATCCCGGACTGGCGTCCCTACGAACGCGAGCAGGAGCTGCTCACGGCGCTCGGCGTTGAGCGCTCCGGGCTTCCCGTCGAGGCCTACCCGAATGGCCCGTTTCATGTGTATGTCGAGTTGGAGAGCGAGGAAGCCGTCGCGTCGCTGAGGCCAGATTTCGCGGCCGTGGCCGAGCTCGGAGAGATCGCGGTCAACTGTTTCGCCGGCGCCGGGCGACGCTGGAAGACGCGCATGTTCGCGCCAGCAGGCGGCGTGTTCGAGGATCCTGCGACGGGTTCCGCGGCCGGCCCGTTAGCGATCCATCTGGCCAGACACGGTCGGATCGCCTTCGGCGAGCAGATCGAGATCCGACAGGGCTCCGAGATCGGACGGCCCTCTGTCCTCTACGCGCGTGCCGACGGGTCCTGCGAGCGTGTCGAGCGCGTGGAGGTAGGTGGCTCGGCGGTGGTCGTCGCGCGCGGCGCGTTCCGAGTCGCAGACGCACGCTGATCTGGGTCGGGGCGCTATCCGCAGCTCCGGAATATTGATCTAGCCCCGCTCAATCTCGCCCAGGTGCTCGATGTTCGCGCGATCGCCGCCGTCGCCACTCGGCTCCCCGGTGAGCCACCCATCGAGGATCTCAGCGAGCTCGGCCTCGGAGGTCGCGCGCAGGCTGAGGGCCAGCACGTTCGCGTCGTTCCACCGGCGCGCGCCGCTGGCGCTCGCCGCATCCAGGCACAGCGCGGCGCGCACCCCGCGGACCTTGTTCGCCGCGATCGAGGCCCCCGTGCCGGTCCAGCAGCACACGATCGCCTGCTGCGCGCGTCCCTCCGCGACGTCGCGCGCGGCAGCCTCCGACGCCCACGCCCAATCCGTGCGCTCGCCCTCGCCGAGAGCTCCGTGCGCGAGCGTCTGATGACCACGGCGCCGGAGCTCCTCCACCAGCGCACCCGCAACGCCGGTCAGCTCGTCGGCCGCGACCGAGATCACCATGCTCGCGGAGTATCACGGATCGGAGGCCGTCGGGCAGGGCCCGTCCCCGGGCCAAACCGTCGCCGGCTGCAGGTACGGTGACGCCGTGACGCATGAACCTCCCGGCACGCAGCCGCCGCGGCGCTTTCGGCCGCGTCTGCACTGGGAGCTGTTGCTGTGTGGGGTGAGCGGGCACGAGCTCGTGGGCACCGACGCCACCGCGCTGCGAGGCGAGGACGCGATCCTGGCCCGCGAGGATGCGGCGGGCACGCGCTGGTACCGCTGCCTGCGCTGTGACAGCTGGCTGCCGCTGTCCCCACCGGAGCATCCCCTTCGCGAGCATCCGCCCGAACGGGACGAGATCGAGCTGCCACTGAGAGGCAAGCGGCTGCGCGACCAGATCGTGCTGCGGCTGATCGCCATCGACCGTGCGTTCCACTTCCTCGTGCTGGGCGCGCTCGGCGCACTGGTGCTGCTGTTCGCAGCGAACCGCAGCACCCTGCGACCGACCTTCTACAAAGTCATCGCCGACCTGCAGGGCGGCGTCGTCTCCGGTCAGTCGCATTCCCGTCATGGCCTGCTGCACGAGCTCGACAACCTCTTCACGACCTCCTCGACGCATCTTCACGAGCTGGGAGCCGTGCTGCTCGTCTACGCCGCGATCGAGGGCATCGAGGCGGTCGGCCTGTGGTATCAGCGGCGCTGGGCCGAGTACCTCACGTTCCTCGTCACCGCCTCGCTGCTGCCGCTCGAGATCTACGAGATCGCCACTCGTACGACCGTGCTGAAGGTGCTCGCCTTCGTGATCAACGTCGCCGTGGTCATCTACCTGCTGTTCGCAAAGCGCCTCTTCGGCCTGCGGGGCGGCGCCGCGGCCGACGCGGCCGAGGGCGATCTCGACCAGGGCTGGGAGGCGCTCGAGCGCACCGCGCCGCCGCCGGCTCCCGCGCCCACGCCTGTGTCCACAACGGACACGTCCTGACTCGCCAACGGACACGTCCTGACTCGCGGCGCCCATCCTCAGCCGGGGCTCGGTGCGCGATCGCCGACGAGCTGCAGGAACCAGCGGTGAAGGCGATCGTCCTCGCCCAGCTCGGTGTGGAAGGAGACGGCGAGCATGGTCCCCTCCCTCGCGGCAACCGGATGGCCGTCGACGTCCGCGAGAACCTCCACTGCCGGCCCATGCTCGGCGATCCAGGGCGCCCGGATGAAGATCCCCCTGATCGGGCCCCCCGTCAGGCCTCGCAGCTCGACGTCGGTCTCGAAGCTCCTGATCTGGCGGCCGAAGGCGTTGCGGTCGGCACGGATGTCCATGAGGTCGAGGTGCTCGCGGTCGAGCATGATCAGGCCGGCGCAGGAGCCGAGGATCGGAACTCCGCGGGTGGCGAGCTCGCGAAGCGGCTCGGCGAGGCCCTCGCGCTCGACGCCCAACGTCATCGTGGTGGACTCGCCGCCCGGAATGACGAGGCCGTCGAGGCCGTCCAGGTCGCCCGGCACGCGCACCTCACGGGTGCGTGCCCCGAGTCCGCGGAGCATCCGCTCGTGCGCCTCGAAGCCGCCCTGCAGCGCGAGCACTCCGATCAGCGGTCCGTCCACGCGGGCGCTAGCTACCAGCCGCGCTGTGCGAGCAGCTGCTCGCCGTCCAACTTCGAGCTCTCGAGGCTGACCATCGGCGTGCCGAGCCCACGCGACGCCTCTGCGACGCGCTCCGCGTCCTGCCAGTGCGTCGTCGCCTCCACGATCGCCCGAGCCCGCGTGGGCGGGTCCTCCGACTTGAAGATGCCCGAGCCGACGAACACGCCTTCGGCGCCGAGCGCCATCATCAGTGCCGCGTCGGCCGGCGTGGCGATGCCGCCCGCGCAGAACAGCACGACCGGCAGGCGCCCGCTCTCGGCGACCTCACGCACGATGTCAAGCGGCGAGGCGAGCTGCTTCGCAGCGGTCGCCAGCTCCTCCTGGCCGAGCGTGGTCAGTCGGCGGATCTCAGCGGTGATCTGACGCATGTGGCGGACGGCCTCGACGATGTCGCCGGTGCCGGCCTCGCCCTTGGAGCGGATCATCGCGGCGCCCTCGCCGATCCGTCGCAGCGCCTCTCCGAGGTTGGTTGCACCGCACACGAAGGGCACCTTGAACGCCCACTTGTCGATGTGGTTGCTCTCGTCCGCCGGTGTCAGGACCTCCGACTCGTCCACGTAGTCGACCTCTAGCGCCTCCAGCACGCGCGCCTCCATGAAATGCCCGATCCGCGCCTTGGCCATCACCGGGATGCTCACGCCCTCCTGGATGCCGGCGATCATCTCGGGATCGGACATGCGGGCCACGCCCCCGTCGCGACGGATGTCCGCGGGGACCCGCTCGAGCGCCATCACCGCCGCGGCGCCCGCCTCCTCGGCGACCTTCGCCTGATCGGGCGTCACCACGTCCATGATCACCCCGCCCTTGAGCATCTCCGCGAGGCCGCTCTTGACCCTGAATGTCGCCTCATCGCGCATACCCTGAGTTTATCTCCGTGGGCCCCGTCGGCCCTGCTGGATCCGATCGTGGACCATGTGTATAGGACCGGGCGGGGCTCTGCACCGGGCTGCTTTGCAAAGGCAGCGCTGGATCGGCTGGTCTCGGCGCCAGAGGCTCCGGCCGGCGAGTTAGCGAGACGGAAGCGCGCTCAGCGGCGCGGGGCATGGTGCTGGACGCACGTCACCGTTCGACACAACGGCGGGTCCGCCGAGCTCGACGCCCTGGACGGCCGCCGCGGCGAACGTTACGAGCCGTTTCGTGCGCCCATCGACGAGGTGCACACCGTCTTGGTCGCGCGCAAGGTACTGGCCGCTGACGCAGGTGCCGTTGGTGAGTCGGACCTTCGCGCGGGAGAGGTGGAGCGGGATCAACGAGGACCAAAGCCAGGCGAGACCCAGGAAGATCAGCAGCACGGCGATCGCGATCCCGAGAGGTGGAACCTTGCTGTCGTGCGGCAGCAGTCGCGTGGCCAGGAACACTGCCAGCGCCGCAAACACCACGGCAATGACCATGACCAGCACGCCGAACCCGACGAGCTGGCGGTTGTTGACGAGAGGCAGCGCCGCTCCGGCCGGGAGCCCCGAGGTGGAGAGCCTCGCATACTCCCAGAGCCCTCCCGCCACATACACGTACGCAGCGAGACCCGCGCCGATGGCCAAGAGGTCTTTGGAGCCTGCGAGCATTCGCTGCTCGGGGCGTCGCGACGTCTTCACGGGGTCTCGCATCGTGGGTATGCCCGGGATCGGTTTGACCGCTGCCGAGCAGCTGCTGCTGCCGCCGCCGCCGCCTCGAGGAGTCGCCTACTTCAGCCTGAAAGCCTTGATCCGGTCGTCGTACTGGGCGGTGTCCTGCGCGTACACGCCGTATGCGAGGGCCTGGATGATGCTCAGCAGAGCCGTGTGCGAGCGAACGTAGGCGGGGCTGTTGGAGGAGTAGTAGAGCTTGATCTGTGCGAGCTTCGCGACCTCCGAGAGGGTCGCGTCCGTGATCGCGGCCGTGCGTGCCTGACGGTGGCGGGCGAGCTTCATGGCGCGCACCACAAGCGGGTGCGGCCGGCCCGCGGAGAGTCCGATCGTGAGCGTCGTGTCGTCGATCCGCCCGAGGCGGCTGAGCGCCTCCTGGGAGGGGCTCGCGACGACGTCCACGCGGAGGTCCAGCAGCATCAGCAGGTGGCGCAGGTAGCTGGCGAAGAAGGCCATCTGGTCGGTGCCGGCGACGAGCACCTTCTCGGCGCTGACGATCGCCTGGATGAGCGCGTCGACGGAGCTGCGCGAGACCTTGCGGGCGGTGTCCTCGACGTTGAGATGATCTGCGGCGAGCGCCGACTCGAACTCGTTCTGATCGAGCGAGAAGAGCGGCGTCGAGGTCGCCGTCGCGCCGTTCTTGGCCGTCTTCGCGTTCACGCGACGGTATTCCTCGCGGGCAGCAGCCTGCAGCTCGGGGAAGCCCTCGAACCCGAGCGCCTGCGAGAAGCGCACGACCGTGGAGCTCGAGGTGTTCGCGCGGCGGGCGAGCTCCTCGGCGGTCTGGAACGCCGCCTCGTCGAGATGGTCGACGATGTATTGCGCCACGTCCTTCTGCGAGCGCGAGCACTCGTCAAAGCGCGCCTGGATGTACTTGGACAGGCTCTGATGCTCGCTCGTGCCGTTCACGGGCTGAGTCTCGTTGGGCCGGATGGCGGCACGCTTCATCGGCGCTTCTGTTCGACGTCCCCGCCTCGCACTCCTTCACCGGAGTGGTCGACGGCACTGCCCACCGGGCCTCGCCTGCCGAGCGGTAGGGTGCGGGCGCATGAGGCGCACCCTCTTCCAGGACGTGCATGAGGACTTCCGCGCGAGCTTCCGCACGTTCCTCGAGCGCGAGGTGATCGGCGACGAGGGCCGCTACGGCGAGTGGGAGCGGGCGGGCATCGTCCCGCGTGAGGTGTTCGCCCTCGCCGGCCGTGGCGGGTTCCTCGCGATGGCCGTGCCCGAGCGCTACGGCGGAGCCGGCGCCGAGGACTTCCGCTTCAACCTCGTCGTCGGCGAAGAGACCCAGCGCGCCGGCGTCGGGAGCTTCGGCCTCGGGGTCACGCTCCACAACGACATCTGCCTCCCCTACTTCCTGAGCTACTGCGACGAGCAGCAGCGCGATCGCTGGCTGCCCGGCATCGCATCCGGCGAGCTGATCACGGCGATCGCGATGACCGAGCCGGGCATCGGCTCCGATCTGGCAGGTCTCTCGACGAGAGCTCTGCGCGACGGCGACCACTACCTGCTCGACGGCGCGAAGACGTTCATCACGAACGGCATCAACGCCGACCTGGTGATAACGGCGGTGAAGACCGACCCCACCGAGCGCCACAGGGGCATCAGCCTGCTCGTCGTGGAGCGCGGGATGGAGGGCTTCGAGCGGGGGCGCAACCTCGAGAAGCTCGGCCAGCACGCGCAGGACACCGCCGAGCTGTCGTTCTCGAACGTTCGCGTGCCGCTCGCGAACCTGCTCGGCGAGGAGGGCGAGGGCTTTCGCTATCTGGTCTCCAACCTGCCCCAGGAGCGCCTGTCGATCGCCGCCTCCGCCGTGGCCGCCGCCGAGGCCGCGCTCGGATGGACGCTCGACTACGTGCGCGAGCGACACGCGTTCGGCCAGCCGATCGGGTCCTTCCAGGCCTCGCGCTTCACGCTTGCCGAGCTGCGCACGGAAACGGAGATCGCGCGCGCCTACATCGACCGCTGCACGCAGGCCCTCGACGCCGGCGAGCTGACGGCCGAGGATGCGGCCATGGCGAAGTGGTGGTGCACCGAGCTGCAGGGCCGCGTCGTCGACCGCTGCCTGCAGCTGTTCGGCGGCTACGGCTACGTGCTCGAGTACCCCATCGCCCGCGCCTTCGCAGACGCTCGCGTGACGCGCATCTACGGCGGCGCCAACGAGATCATGAAGGAGATCGTCGGCCGCTCGATGGGGCTGTAGGCCGGCGTGGACGCCGCGCGAGGCGGCGTCCTCGGTCGCTCACCTCAGCGCGCGGGAGAGGAGTCCGCGGCTCGCTGGCCGAGCGTGCGCGCGAGCTCCACGAAGTAGTCGAGCGAGGCAGGGTCGGCGAGCGAGTCGACGCTCGCCGCCTCGCTGGCCGGCGCCCCCATGAGGATCCGCTTGACGGGCACCTCGAGCACCTTCCCCGAAAGCGTGCGCGGCACCTGCGCGATCTGCAGCACCTCGTTGGGTACGTGCCGCGGCGAGCAGTCCTCGCGGATGCGCCGCTTGATCTTCGCCGTCAGATCCTCATCAAGCGTGACGCCGTCACGCAGGACCACGAACAGCAGCATCGACAGCTCGCCGTCGGAGCCGCGCGCGCCGCCGCCGGAGGCGGGGACCGGCACGTCGACCACGAGCGCGTCCAGCACCTCCTCAACGGCGCCAGCCGCCCTATAGATCTCGCTCGTGCCCATGCGCACGCCCTGGCGGTTGATCGTGGAGTCCGAGCGGCCGTAGATCACGGCGCCCCCGCGGGGCGTGATCCGGATCCAGTCGCCGTGGCGCCAGATGCCGGGATACATCGCGAAGTAGCTCTCTCGCAGTCGCTCGCCGTCATCATCCCCCCACAGGAACAGCGGCATCGACGGCAGCGGCCTGGTCACGACCAGCTCGCCGACCTCATCGGTGAGGCTCTTCCCCCGCTCGTCCCAGGACTCGACCGCACAGCCCAGCGAACGGCACTGCAGTTCGCCCTCGAACACGGGCAGCAGCGGGCAGCCACCCACGAACGCGGTACAGACGTCCGTGCCGCCGCTCGTGGAGAACAGCCAGATGTCGCTGCCGACGTGCTCGTAGACCCACTTGAAGCTCTCGGGTGCGAGCGGCGAGCCGGTCGAGCCGATCGCGCGAAGGGCATGCAGGTCGTAGTCGCGCGCCGGCTCGATGCCGGCCTTCTCGCAACTCGACAGCAGACCGGCACTGACGCCCATGCACGTGATCTGAGCCCGTTCGGCGAGCTTCCAGAGCACGCCGAGGTCGGGGTGGCCGGGGCTGCCGTCGTAGAGCACGATCGCCGCTTCGCTGAGCAGGCAGCCGACCAGGAAGTTCCACATCATCCATCCGGTCGTGGTGAACCAGAACATGCGGTCGCCGGGCCGCAACTCCAGGTGCAGGCGCTTCTTGAGCTGCTCGAGCAGGATCCCGCCGTGGCCCTGGACGATCGCCTTCGGCAGGCCCGTCGTGCCCGAGGAGTAGAGCACCCACAACGGGTGATCGAACGGAACCTGCTCGAACGTGAGCTCGGCGCCATCGCCGAGGGCGAGCAGCCTGCTCCAGCTGAGCCGACCGGCGGCGCTGCGGTCGGGGAGGTCGCCCTCCGACAGGTAGGGCAGCACGACCGTGTGCTCGACCGTGGGCAGCTCGGCGAGGATGCTCTCGATCACCGCCGTGCGGTCGAAGTCCTTGCCACCGTGACGGTAGCCGTCGACCGCGAGCAGCACCTTCGGCTCGATCTGCGCGAAGCGGTCGATCACGCTGCGCGCGCCGAACTCGGGAGCAGCGCTCGACCAGATGGCGCCGAGGCTCGCGGTCGCGAGGAACGCGATCAGCGTCTCCGGGATGTTCGGCATGTAGGCCACGACCCGGTCGCCCCGCCCGACGCCCAGCGAGCGAAGCCCGCCCGCGGCGGCGGCTACCCGCTGCGAGAGCTCACCCCACGTCAGCTCTCCCAGCTCGCGCAGCTCCGAGCTGTGAAGCACCGCCACCCGAGCCGGGTCGCGCCCCGTCAGGGAGGTCGGTCCGAGGAGCATGTTCTCGGCGTAGTTGAGCTCGGCTCCTGCGAACCAGCGCGTGCCGGGCATGCCCAGCGAGTCCAGCACCCGCTCGTAGGGGCGCGAGGCGCGAACGCCGGCGAACTCCCAGATGCTCGCCCAGAAATCCTCGGTCTCCCGCACCGACCAACGCCACAGCTCCTCGTAGTCCCGGAACGGGGCCGCTCTGCGCTCGCCGGCCCAGCGCATGTAGCGCGTCAGCTCCGCCCGCTCGAGGTCCTCGGCGGTGGGCCTCCACAGCGGAGTCTCGGAGTCTCTGCCGGACATCGTGCGGCTATTCTCGCTGTTCGTGGACGCCCGTGGCCTGCGAGCCGAGTTTCCCGTTCTGAGCCG
>DATMQX010000186.1:0-15690 GCA_035567055.1 Solirubrobacteraceae bacterium | reverse complement strand
AGGCTCAGCGAGCGGTGCGAGCCAGACGAACAGCGCGACCGCGACGAACAGCGCGAGCACCGGCGGTAAAGCTTCCACGGTGGGGAGCGCCGCGGCGCAGCCGTCCGGCAGTGGTGGCACCGCGACCGCCGCGACGCAGGCGAAGACCGAGACCGCCTCCACGCAGAGCCAGACGGCGAGCGCGTCGACGCAGACGAAGTCAACGCCCACGGCCTCGGCAGCGACTACTCCTTCCACGACCACCACCACGCCGGCCCCCACCAAGACGGTCACCCAGACGAAAACAGTCACCGCGCCCGCTCAGACGACGACGGTGACGACGCCCACGCAGACGAACACCGTCGTCAAAACCGAGAGCACGAGCACTCCGACGACGACGACCACCACCAGTACGAGCCACGCTCCGGCGGCGGTCGCCGCCGGCGCCGCAGCCGCCACGAACAATGCGTCGGAGCCATCGGAGTCGAGTGGCCTTCCCGGATGGGGGTGGGCACTG
The DNA here is from genome assembly GCA_035567055.1 of Solirubrobacteraceae bacterium. GTDB lineage: Bacteria > Actinomycetota > Thermoleophilia > Solirubrobacterales > Solirubrobacteraceae > Palsa-744. Next base: position 15,194 of record DATMQX010000186.1, on the reverse strand, counting down.
ATCGGCGCCGCTGCCGCTGGCGCGCTCACATGGGCCGTGATCGCGATCCGCCGAAGGCGTAAGGAAACGCCCCCCGATTCGTCGCAAGCTCCTACGACGCCGCCCGACAGGCCGCCACCGCTCTGAGCACTCCTCATTTGGCGCCTTTCACCCCATATGGATGATGCGTGGCCCTGTGCCGGATGACAGATTGACTCGCGGATTCGGCGCACGCCGATGACGTTGGCGTCGATGACTTCCCTGCGGGCGGCGTTGCCGGCGCCGTCTTCTAAGGCAGCAGGAAGGTCACCGCGAACGACTCGTCAAGTCGAGGAGGACCTGATCTCAACCCAGCCCAATGTGATCGTGCTTGCGCCAGCAGCGAGTCCGCGCGACACGGCGGCTCGGGAGCGTCCAAGCGGAACCTGATCGCCGTGTCAGACCAGTTGACCCACAAGCGGCTGAGGCGATTGACGGACTTCATCGAGCCCTTTCGCGTGACGCCCGGCGAGGAGGTGCGTCTCGGCAGAGACTTCGACCCCGCGTTCAAGGCGGGGATCAAGAAGAAGAAGCAGGGAGTCGCGCTGCTGCGGGAGGGCGTGGAGCTCTTGGCCGAATACCAGGCGCGCCTGGCCGCGCAGGACACCTGGGGCGTGCTGATGACGCTGCAGGCCATGGACACGGCGGGCAAGGACGGCACCATCCGTCACGTGATGAGCGGCGTGAATCCGCAGGGCGTTGCCGTGCACAGCTTCAAGGTGCCGTCGGCAGAGGAGCTCGACCACGATTTCTTGTGGCGCTACTCAAGGCGCCTGCCCGCGCGCGGTGAGATCGGGATCTTCAACCGCTCGCACTACGAGGAGGTTCTCGTCGTTCGCGTGCATCAGGAGTACCTCGACCGCGAGAGACTGCCAGGTACAGCGAAGAGCGGGAAGGTCTGGAAGCGTCGCTATCGCGAGATCAATGACTGGGAGCGATATCTCAGCGACAACGGGTTCAAGCTCGTAAAGCTGTTCCTCAATCTCTCCAACGAGGAGCAGCGCCTGCGGCTGCTACGCCGCATCGACCTTCCCGACCACAACTGGAAGTTCTCCGAAGCCGACTTCCTCGAGCGAGGGTTGTGGCGCGAGTACCAGCACGCCATCTCGGAGATGCTGTCCCACACGAGCACGGACTGGGCGCCGTGGTGGGTGATCCCGGCCGACCGCAAGTGGTTTGCGCGCCTCGCCGCCGCTTCGGTGCTCGTACACGCGCTGATCGACATCGACCCGCATTACCCCAAGGTGAGCAGCGAGCAGCGCAATGCGCTGCTGAGCGTACGTGAGCGACTGGAAGCGGAAGCACCGCGACAGGACACGAGCGGGAACGGCCACCGGCCCGCCCCGGACGAGAACGAAGTCCCGGCTCTGCCGTCTGAGCCGGTGTAGAGAAAGGAGCAGACGAGGTGCTAGTGGGTTGCAGATACGGGTTCCCGCTTCGCAGGCCGGGCATCGCGCGCCGAGCCGCCAGGAGTGGTGCGCACATGTTCTCGATGCGCAGGCGTGCAGCCTGGCGCGCGGCCCCCGGGGGTGCGATCTTGACTGTCGCAGCTCGTCGTCGCGCCGTCTGGCGATCCGCGCGTCGGCATTGAGGGTCTCGGGGTGCGACAAGCGCACAGAGGAGGAGAGATGAGCGACAGACCGATTTTCATCTATGCGGCCGCCTACACCGACCGCTCAGCAGCCGAAGCCGACTACGACAACCTGCTCGACCTCCACTCGGCGAAGCTGGTGGGCACCTACGACGTCGCCTTGGTCACCAAGGACCACGACGGCAAGGTGCACGTGCACAAGCACGAGAAGCCGACACAGCACGGCGCGTGGGGTGGCATCGCCGCAGGTGCGCTCGTCGGCATCCTGTTCCCGCCGTCGGTGTTGGGCGCCGCAGCGCTCGGCGGAGTGCTCGGCGGCGTCGGCGGCCACTTCCGACGGGGTATGTCCCGCGGCGACGCACGCGAGCTCGGTCAGATGCTCGATGAGGGGGAGGCGGCGCTCGTTATCGTCGGGGAGTCTCGCCTGCAGGAGCAGCTCGACAAGGCGCTGACCAGGGCGGAAAGGTCGATCGAGAAGGAAGTTGATGCGGACAGGGATGAGTTCAAACGGGAGCTCCGGGAGGCCGAGAAGCAGGCCGCCACCACGTCCTAGCCCAATGCGAGGGATCACGATTCACTGCGGACGATTTGCGGCGCTCACCGCCATGGCCGTGATAGGAGCGGCGCTTCTCGCCGGCTGCGGAAGCAGCAGCAAGCCCGCCTACTGCACCCAAGTCACGAATCTCGAGAACTCCGTCAAGACGCTCGAACAGGTCGAAGTGAGCCCCTCGAACCTCACCACCATCGCCTCCGATGTGAAGAAGGTCGGCACCAGCACGGCCGAACTCGCCTCGGCGGTGAAAACCGAATTCGCGCCACAGATCGGCTCCGTGAAGAGCTCCGTGGCGGCCCTCGAAGCCTCGCTGAAGCAGCTGCTGGGCAGCCCAAGCTCCTCGACGCTCGCGCAGGCGGCCACGGTGATCCCTGCTCAGGTCGAAGCTCTCAAGCGCTCCGCCAAGGAAGTACAGGAAGTGACCAACTCGAAGTGCAAATGATCACCGGATAGGCAGCGCGGCGGGCGCCCTACAGGCGGAACTTGCGGCCACGGCTGGCCCTGCGCCGCTCATGCAGCGAGGACTCGACGGCTCGGAGCAACTCCGTGGTCGTCATCGCGTCGGCGGACCCGCGCGTCGCCCCGTCGGGGCTCTCCTTGTGCCACATCACGTTCCCGTCATCGTCCTCCGCGCGCCAGTACTGGCAGAGCTCGCCGCCTTCTTGATAGATGACGAGTCGCTCGGCCCGTCCGGGGCTCCTCCAGTTCGCCATCGACGGAGGTTATCGGCCCCAACCGCTCGCCGTTTCGGATCAGGCCGTGAGCGGCAGCTCGAACCAGACGGTCGTCGGACTGCTCGTCTCGACGCCCCAGCGGCTTGCTGCCTTCTCGAGCAGATACAGGCCATATCCGCCCTGCACGCGCGCCGGATCGCGCCGCGAAGGGGTGAACCCGTCGCCGGCGTCGGTCACGGTGACGTGGAACACCTCGGGCGTGACGTTTGCGACGACCGTGATCGGGGCCTCCTGCGGACCGCTCGAGTGAAGTACGGCGTTGCTGACCACCTCGGAGATCAACAGCACCAGCGTCTGGCGCAGGGAGCCACCGAGGCGGAGCTCCTCGCACAGCCCGGATATGGCCGCGCGCGCGATCGCCGGAGCCTGCACGTTGCGCTCGAGGGCCAGCTCGAGCGGAGCCGAGAGCCCCGCGTCCGCGTCATAGTCTCTCGACGTCGGCATGTTCAAGGCGAGGAGTCCTCGACGAATGGCAGGTTCTCCTCGGCGCCCGTGATCTGGAACACCGAGAACGCCGGCTCCGGCGGGCGGATCAGCCCCAGGCTCCACCCCTCCCCCGACGAGCGATCGTTGAGGGTGATGAACATCCGCAGCCCCGACGAGTCGACGAACGACAGGCGGCTCAGATCGACGATCAGGCTTCGGGCACCCTCGGCGAGCACCTTCGCGACCGCCTCCTCGACGCGCGGGACGGAGGCGATGTCGAGCTCGCCCGTGACGGTGAGGCGGGCGGCGTCCCCCTGCATCTCGCGGTGGATTTCAAATCGTGAGGCCCGGATCACTATCGCTGCACCCCCGTGGTACTCGAGATCTTCTCATCCCCCTCGGCAGCAACCTTCGCGCCGGTGAAGCGCATGATCACGATCGCCGTGTCGTCGGCCTGCGCTCCGACCTGGAACTCCTCGAGTCCAGCGACCAGCCGTTCGCGGATCACCATTGGCGACTCGTTCTGCGCGCGACCGACGATCTCCTTCAAACGGTCGAGTCCGAAGCGCTCATCCCCCTTGCCCACGGCGTCCGTCACCCCGTCCGTGAAGGCCACGAGCGTCTCGCCCGGCTTCATCTCAAATGGCGCTTCGGGCCATTCGACAGAGGAGAACGCGCCCAACAGCGTTCCATGGCGCCCGACTTCGCTCACCCCCTGCTGGCCGAGGTGGAGCGGCAGCGGATGTCCGCCCGAGGCCAGCGTCGCCTCGCCGGAGGCGATCCGCAGGCACAGCGCCGTGCACACCGACATCGCGGGTCGGCGCTTGAGCGCGGCGTCGATTCGCGCGAGGATCGCCGCCGGCCGCCGGTCGAATTCGGACGCGGCCCAGGCGGTGTGGCGGACGAGGGACGTGACGGTCGCGGCGCCCACCCCCTTGCCAGTGACGTCTCCGATCATCATCAGCCAGTCGCCGTCGACGTCCCAGAAGTCGTAGAAGTCGCCGCCGACCGCGCTCTCCTGCCCCACCGGGCGATAGAGCGCCGCGATCTCCCAGCCCGGCAACTCGGGAAGCGCCTCGGGGAGCAGGCTGCGCTGGAGCGTGCGCGCGACCGCCGAGCGCTCGCCGTACAGCCGCGCGTTCTCCACGGCGAGGGCGGCGCGTTCGGCGATCTGCTCGGCGAACTCGACGTCGCTCTGATCGAACGTGCGACCCGATTCGGCGCTCACGAGCGTGAGTGCGCCGATCGTGCTCGAGCGGCCGACCATCGGGACGATCAACACGGCGCGCATGCCGACCGCGCGCAGCAGTCCCAGATGCTCGTCGTCGACGGCGGCGGCGACCAGGAGCTCGTCCGGAATGTCGTTGTAGAGCACCGGCTCGCCGGTACGCCTGACAAGCCCGAGTCCCTGATCTGGATCGAGCTCATCGGGGTCGAATGCACGCAGGCGCTCGGCCATCTCGAGCTTGCTCGGGTCGATGTGCGCAACCGCAACCGGCTCGCGTACGCCCTCTTCATCGAACAGATCGACCGCGCACCAGTCGGCGACCTGAGGGACGGCCAGTCCGGCCACGTTGCGAAGCGTCTCCTGATAGTCCAGCGAGGAGGCCAGCACCTGGCTGGCGCGCGCGAGGAACTCCATCCGCAGCGACGAGCGCCTGGCGGCCGTCACGTCCTCGATGATCGTCACCGCGGCCTCGATCGTGCCCGAGCTGTCGTATATCGCGGTTGCCTTGAGCAGCACCCACTGCTCCTCACCCGTGCCGCGATGCACCGAGCGCAACATCAGCGGCTCGGGCTGCTCGCCTCGCAGCGCGCGTACCGACGGCAGGTCCTCCATGCTGATCTCGCTTCCGTCCTCGCCCAGCGTCTCCCAGCCACCCATGAGGATCCTGGGATCGGCCTCACGTAGTTCCTCGACGCTTGACAGACCCATGCGGTCGAGCGCGGCGCGGTTGGCGTGGATCAGATGGTCGTCGGGTCCGCGGATCGTCACGGCCTCGCCAAGCGCATCGACGATCACCGCCAGGCGCTGCTCGGTCCCGCGCAGCGCGAGCTGCAGCTCATCCATGAGCATCTGGCGCTCCTGCTCGAGCCGGGAGCGCTCGGAGATGTCAGCGACGAAGGCGTGGAAGGACCACCCCTCCGGTTCCGAGATCGCCGAGATCGTCAGTTCGACGGGGAACTCGTCGCCGTCGGAGCGAATCGCGGTCATCTCCAGGCGCTGGTTCAGCACTGGGCCCTCACCCGTCTCGCGAAAGCGGCGCAGCCCCTCCCAGTGGCTCTCCCGCAACCGCTCCGGAATCACCGTGTCGGCGAGCACGCGCCCCACCGCCTGCGCCCGCGTGAAGCCGAAGATCTCTTCCGCGCGGATGTTCCAGTAGACGATCCGCCCCTCCTCGTCCATCGAGATGAAGGCGCTGTGGGCCAGATCGAGGATGGCGCGTGCCTGCCCGATGTCCATTTGCGCGAATTATCACGAAGACCGCCTGGCGCGACAAATCGCGCAGGCAGGCCGGCGGTCGGCCCAGGGCGCGCGGGACGCCCGGTCAAGCGCGGGACAGCCTCAGCGCGCGGTGCTGACGCCGCTATGGCCGTAGAACTCCGCCTCCGCCCGCCCCAGCTCTGTCACGGGCTCATCGCCGTACATCCACTCACGCGCGATCCGGTGCCAGTTGGCGCTCGCGCGCAGCTGCGAGAGGACGGCGAGCGTGAGCATCTCCATGCGGCGGCCGAACAGATGCTCTGGACGCATGTCCTGGTGGCGCATCTCGCGGAAGTGGCTGGAGCGCGGGTCTGAGCTCTCGATCATGACCTGCGTGGCGATCTCCGGCGTCAGCTTGACCGTTTCGTCGGCGCTCGTGTACCACCAGATCGCATCGCGGATGAAGGCCAGCAGGTGATCGGGATCCACCCGCTCCGGCTCGGGCAGGAAGCCCGAGCCCGCCAGCAGCTCGTGAAGCGCGACGGCGTCGCCCTCGACGACCGCCCGCTGGCATGCCAGCTCGAGCTCGACCGCGTCCGGCTCCATGCGCTTGAACAAACCGAAGTCCAGGAACGCCACTCGGCCGTCGTCCTGGAGCAGGAAGTTCCCCGGATGAGGATCGCCCGAGAACTGCCGGTGGCGGTAGAGGCAGCCGAGGAAGAAGCGGAAGACGATCTCCCCGATCCTGTTGCGCTCCCGTTGGGAGCGGCGCTTGAGCTCCTCGAAGCCGACGCCCGTCACATACTCGCTCACGAGCACCCGCTCGCGCGAGAGGCCGCTGATGACGTCGGGCACGAAGATGAACGGATGGCCGGCGAAGATGCGGGCGAGCGAGCGCTGGTTCTGCGCCTCGAGCTCGTAGTCGAGCTCCTCGCCGATCCGCTCCTTGATCTCTTCGGCGATCGCCTTCACGTCCATGCCCGGCGTCATGCGCTTGAGCACTCGCATCAACATGTCCAGGTTCTGCAGATCGGCCCTGACGGCCCCGGCGACGCCCGGGTACTGGACCTTGACCGCCACTGCCCGGCCGTCCTCCTTGAGCGTCGCGCGGTAGACCTGCCCGATCGAGGCGGCTGCGATCGGCTCCTCGTCGAACGATGCGAAGAGATTCGAGATCGGTTCTTCGAGATCGTCCTCGATCACCCGCCGCATCTGCTTGAACGACACCGTCGGAGCTGCGTCGCGCAGCTTGGCGAGCTCGCGCTGGAACTCCTCGCGGTGGGTCTCCGCGACCAGGCCGACGTCGAGGAAGGACATCACCTGGCCGAGCTTCATCGCGGCGCCCTTCATCGTCCCCAGCACCGCGACGATCTGCTTGGCGGTCTCGAGCTGGCGCCTGGCCATGGCCTCCTCGGAGGCCTCCTCGCCGCGCGTCACGTTCGCGGCCCGCGTCCCGAACTGCTTGACCGCCTCTGTCGCCGCGAGCGTCGCCACGGTAGCCGTACGCCGGGCGCGCGAGGTCGGGATCTTGTCGTTCGCGCGCGCCATGCCCCGCATGCTACGAATCGACGGTGCGTGTCATGCGCCGCGCTCGACACGTGAGCCGGGCACGATGTCGTCCGAGCCGTCCTCCCAGCGCACCCATGCCTTCGTGCCGCCGTCGTAGTCCTCGCCGAGGAACACAAGCTTCGCCGGCAGTCCCATCGCGGTGCAGGGCTCGGAGCCCTGCGGGTCCAGGCCGCGCCAGACGCGTATGAACCCGTTGCACTCCCACTCCCGCTCGACCGAGGTGGCCTCGGCGTGGCCCGGGTAGATGATCGTCTCGGGCGGTAGCTCCATCAGCGTGCCCATGATCGAATCCCTCAGGTCGGTGTAGGTGGTGTGGCCTGGCGCTTTGACCCCCCCGACCGAGTTCCGAAAGAGCGTGTCTCCCGTGAAGACAACTGCCTCTCCGCCGGTGAATCCGCCGGGCGCCGCGCTTCTCGAGGCCGCGCCCGAACGTCCGGCGGACCCCGTCGGCTCGGCGGCGTCGCGCGCCTCGCCGACTAGGAAGGAGAGCATGCCCGCGGTGTGGCCCGGAGTGTGCAGGGGTCGCACTTCGAGCGCTCCGAAGCGCAACGTCCCGCCCGCCTCGATCGTGCCCAGGTCGGCCGCGGCGCCATCGCTGCCGGCCCCCGTCAACCCGCCGAGCAGGTCGCGCTCGATCGGACTGATGAGCACCTCGAGCTTGGGCCAGCGCTCGCGCAGCGCGCCCACCTCGGAGACGTGGTCGAAGTGGTGGTGGGTCAACAGCACGTGTGTCGGCGTCAGGCCGATGCGCTCGCCGGCCTCGATCAGCGGCTCGACGGGACCGCCCGCGTCGACGAAGAACGCGGGTCCTCCCTGCCCGTCGGCGACCAGGTACGTGTTCGACAGGAACTGGGGGTGGGTCGAGTGCTCGACGATCATCATGGCGCCATCCTTGCACCCAAGCCTAGAGCGCGTTTGAGACCAGTGATCCCTCGCCGGTCGAGCGCTGCGGCCACACCAGCTTGCTGAGCCCCTGCAGGTAGCGCTCGTCGCCCACGTCGCTGCGCCACTGCAGGGACGGAACCGACCGTGCGCATCCGACGACACGAGCTCGCGCCTGCTCGAGCGTCGCCGCGACCGTCGCCAGGGCGAGCACCCTCGACGTGCCGAGGGAGCGGTAGGTGTCCCGGCCGGTCTGCACCGCCGAGGAGAAGAACACGTGACAGCCCCCCTGCTCGAGCCGTGACTCCTCGAGTGTGAACTCGATGGCCGGTCCCGCGCGCAGCGCATAGTCGGGCGACACCAGGTACAGGACGACCGAGGCGTCCCGCCGCAGCGGCACGTCCGCGGCTGCGAGCGTGCCTGCGGAGATGCTCTGCATCACCTCCGGCCAGTTGCCCTCGAACAGGCTCATGATGTTCATGCACTCGGGATCTCCGAAGCGTGCGTTGAACTCGATCACCTTGACGCCATCCGCGGTGGCGAAGAAGCCGCTGTTCATCACGCCGCTGAAATGCCGCCCCTGCTCGGTCAGCCGGGCGATGATCCGCTCGACGATCGAGCACGCCTCCTCGTAGTGGGCGTGCGTCATGAACGGCAGCGTGGGGCTCGCTGTCGAGAGCGAGCCCATGCCTCCGGTGCCAGGTCCCTCGTCGCCGTCAAAGCGATAGGGATAGTCGTAGGTGGCCGGCGGGCACACCACCGTCCTGCCGTCGCTGATCGCCTGGATCGTGAACTCAGCGCCGACGATCTTCTCCTCGATGAGCACCGACTCGCCTGGCCTCGCGTGCGCGAGCAAGCTCACGCCGTACTCCTCCGCGTCGGCATGCGTGGCCAGATGCGGACCCATCACCTTGACCCCCTTTCCGCCGGTCAAGCCCGATGGCTTCACCACAACGGGGGTCGTGCCGAACGATGCGATCGCCTCATGCACCTCGAGCTCCCCGCGGGCCACGCGCATCCTCGGCACCGCCTCTGGAGCCACCTCGCCCAGAAGCGAGCGGGCAAAGGCCTTGTTCCACTCGATCTCCGCTCCCGCACGCGTCGGTCCGACGGTGCGCGTGCCCTGCGCGAGGAGCGAGTCGACCACGCCTGCCGCCAGTGGCTCGTCGGCGCTCACCATCGCGAGATCGATCTCCTGCGCCCGTGCGAACGCAGCGATGGCCTGGGGGTCGCACACGTCGCCGGTCACATAGCCACCGCCCGAGCCCCGCGCGTGGCGCACGATCGTCGGGTTCTCGTGGCCCATGAACGCGTGCAGCTCGCTGTGCTCGGCCATGCGCATCGCCAACGCGCTCTCCCGTCCGCCATGCCCGACGATCAATGTCCGCACGCGGCAAGTCTACGGCCCGGCCGGCCCATGTGAACTCGGCCGCCGGGCAGCACCGGCACCGACAGCATGTGACGAGAATCCGCGCGAGAGCTTGTCCCTGAGCTACGATCCCTGAAGCGGTCGTGCCGATGCCGGCGATTGCCGCGGGGGAATCAGGAGGGACGCGTGCGAGAGACATGAGGGGCGGACGAATCCTCGGAGCTTGCATCGGAACGGTGTTGGCGAGCTCCGCGACGGGCGCCACGGCGAGTCTCGCCGCACTGCCCGAATTCAGCCCACCGTTCCCCAATGCCTTCACATCGACGAGCAAAGCCATGACGCTCCAAACGGTCGGCAAATTCCGGGTGAGCTGCACCGCGGACACCAGCAACGGCGAAGTCACCGGACCGGCGACGGCGCTCGTGACGATCACCTTCACAGGATGCGCGACGGGTGAAGGAGCCTCCTTCGGCCAGTGCCAGAACGGCGTCCCGGGCGAAGTCTCCACGCGGCGGCTCTCGGGCACGCTCGGCTACCTCAACAGGACACACACCGCCGTCGGTCTCGACCTCTCCAACCCGACCGGCGCGCCCATGGCCAGGTTCTCCTGCGGTGAAGACACGCTCGTCGAAACGTCCGGCTCGTTGATCGGCAGAGTCACCCCGATCAACAAGACGATCGCACCAGGCGAACACGTGACGCTCAAGTTCGCCCAGAAAGAAGGCCACCAGGCCGTCAAGAGGCTGCTCGGCGGGCCGCGTGACGTGCCGCTGACCAAGGTTCTCTTCGGACCACTCGAAGAATCCGGTCTCTCCTGCACCGAGCTGCTCACGTTCTCGGCGCCCATCGAGATCGTCGCCTGAGCGTCCGGGCGTTGCCGTCTCCGCTCGTCGCGAGCCGCTGACCGGTCATAGACTGCAGCTCATGGCTCTCATCCACACCTGCTACCGCATCACTGACATCGACCGCTCCGTGTCCTTCTATCAGGCTCTCGGTTTCGAGGAGGTCGGCCGCATTCCGATCCGAGACGAGGCGATCAACGTCTTCATGAACCAGCCGGGCGACGGCGACATGCCGCGCCTGGAGCTGACCTACAACTTCGGTGTCGACAGCTACGACGTCGGCAGCGGCTACGGCCACATCGCGATCACCGCGGAGGACCTCGATGGCACGCTCGCGCGCCTGGCCGAGCAGGGCATCGAGCCTGAGAAGCCGCCCTACTCGGTGCGCGAGGGCGGCTCGCGGCTGTGCTTCGTGCGTGACCCCGACGGCTATCGCATCGAGATCCTCGAGGCGAGCTGAGGTACGCCCCGCCGTAGGGGACCGCGGCGCGTGAACCAGGGCGAAATGCCCCAGCCGCTTCTACGCTTCGCCGATCAGCGAAGACCCGCTTCCACGAGCGCCTCGTCGGCGTCGTGGTACGCACGAAAGTGGACGAGCTTTCCGGCAGCTATCCGCTGCGGCGCTCACGCAGTGTGGCGTGGATCGGCGGCTTCCAGCGCCCAGTGACGTACGACGCCCGGCCGCCACTGGCCGTCCTCCTCGCGGGCGAGGATGAAGCGGCTGATCGTCAGCTGGCCGCCCTCGTGGTCGCCGTAGAGCAGATCGACCGTGAGGATGCCACCGGTCAGGAAGGCGTCCCGCAGGCCCTCGCGGAAGGGATCGTCGGGCTCGCGTATCGCCCCCTGCCAGAAACCGGTGTCGCCGGCCGGCACATACAGGTCACGCGTCTGCGTTCGGTGCTCGGCGGGCTGGGCGTGCGGCGCGTCGAGCTCCGGCCGTTCCGCCGCCACGCGCCACGCTTGCAGGACGGCCAGTCCACTGCCGACGTTGCGAAGCGGGATCACGAGGTAGTAGCTCTCGCCATCGCGCTCGACGCCGGCGGTGCCGCCCTGGACCCCGACCATCCGCCCATCGCCGAAGCGCACCAGCTCGGGGGGGTCGGTCACGCGCGAGGGGGCGAGGACCGGCCGCAGGCCGAGCAGCAGCGAGCGCTCGGCGAGCGCGGTCGAGCGCTCGGCGATACGGGTTGAGCGCTGCCCCGATCGCACCGACGAGAACGTCGCCGCCGCGAGCACGAGCGTCCCGCCCGCGGTCGCCAGCGAGGCAATCGTCGGCCAGTCGGCCATCAGCTGAGCATTTCGCCTGACACGGCTCGGCACCGTAGTCCATCACGACGCGCACTCCGGTGCAGCCGCTCATCCCTCATTTGCAGCACGCGCGCGACCCGCGCCGAGCTCGCCGGTCTCGGCGAGCTTGCGCCACCCTCCCCCCAAAGCTCGCGCTACCCTCCCCCCGAGCGATGTCGGACACGGGCAAGATCGCGAAGAACCTCGAGCGCTTCGCGCAGGCGGTCGCAGCGCATGACCGCGAGAACCCCACGCACACCGCCTACGGCATCGGCCTCGCGCACTTCGACATGGAGCGTCTCGGCCTCGAAGAGGGCGAGGAGATCCTGCCGGGCATCACGATCCAGGCCGACGGCGGCGTCACGGGAAACTTCCGCGTGCTCTGCGACGGTGAGCACGACGAGAGCGAGAGCGAGACGGAGGTCGAGGAGGAGGTCCTCGACGCGATCGCCACGCGATCCCTTCCGATGATCACCCCCGGCTCGGTGCCGGACGAGCGCTAACTGCGATCAGCCGGGCACGGCGGGAAGCGGGATTCCGGCCCGCTCGGCGATCATCCCCACGAGCCGCTGGATCGTCGGGCACTGGAGGTCGTGGCGTGCCGCCGCACGCAGCACCGATCCGGGGATCGCGTCGAGCTCGGGGGTGCGCCCGGCGGCGATGTCCCGCTGCATCGAGCTGCCAAGCGTCTCGTGGGCGCGATCGAGCTCGGCGATCGCGGTCGCGGGGTCGACGTCCCGTGCGCCCTCCGCTCTGCCGACAGCGCACGCCTCCGCGATCGCCCCTTCCAGGTCGGCTCGCAGCGCCGGCGTCGAGCGGATCTCCCCGAGCAGCTTGTCGTAGGCGCTGGTCGTGCAGGCGAGCGCGTTGAGCCGCACGAGCTTCGACCACATCACCTGCGCCTCCGAGTCGAGCACCCGTGCCGAGACCCCCGCCTCGGTGAGGGCTCGCGCGAGCTCCACCATTCCGCCGCGGGCTGCCGGGTCGGCGCTGGCCATCTGCACGAGCAGAAAGGGACTCGTGTGCACCACCACGCCGGCCTCGGGCCTGTCGGCCTCGACGCGTATCGAGCCGGCAAGCACCGTGCCGTCCGTGAAGCGCTCGCGCAGCACCTCGAGGTGGTCGAGCCCGTTGAGCAGCGGGAGCACCAGCGTCGGCTCCACGGCGATCCGCTCGAGGGCGCCCTCGAGCCCCGATGCCTTCGTAGCCACGACCAGCGCATCGACGGGCTCCTCGAGCCGCTCCACGACCGGCACGCGCGCGATCCACTCGCCGAGGCTGACGCTGCTGATGCGCAGCCCTCGCGCGGAGATGACGCCAGCGGTCTGCTCGCGCGCCACGATCACGACCTCCGTGCCGCCGCGATGAAGGGCGCCCGCGAGCAGACCGCCCACTCCGCCAGGACCGAGAACGGCGATCCTCATGTCGCCGGATCGAAGAGCACGCCCGGGTTCATCACGCCCTCCGGATCGACGGCGCCCTTTGCCCCGCGCAGGGCGGCCGCGAACGGCTCGGGACGCTGAGCGTCATACCAGGGCCGGTGATCGCGCCCGACGGCGTGGTGGTGCGTGATCGTTCCGCCCTCCGCCTCGATCACGTCCGACACGGCCCGCTTGATCGTCCGCCACTGCTCGACCTCCTCGCCTCGCCGTGCCGGGGCGAGGACGGTGAAGTACGGTGCCGGCCCGTCTGGGTAGACGTGCGTGAAGCGGCAGAGCACGCGCCCGCCCTCGCCGCACACCTCGCCGACCGCCTGCGTCGCGGCAGCGCTCACGCGTTCGTGGAACGTGGGAAAGCGCTCCCAGGTGATCGCCGTCTCGAAGGTCTCGCTCAGTACGCCAATCGCGACGAGCGTGTCACGCATATACGGGGCGCCGAGGAACGCCTCCCGCCATGAGCTCACCGCATCGGCCCCCGCTGCGGTCCGCTCGCCGCTCGGCGACGGCAGGCCGCCGTGCTCGGCGCAGATCTCGAGCGCGCGCTGCAGCGATCCGTCCACGGGGCGATCCGTCGACTCGAAGCCGAGCACGAGCACCGCGTGAGATCCGTCCCCCGCCGAGGTCAGCCGCGCCTCACCCGCGTCCAGCAGCCGGCAGTTGGACGGGTGAAGACCCGCCTGCGCGATCTCCCGCACGCATTCTGCGCCGAGCTGGAAGCTCGCAAATCGCACACCCGCCGAGCGCCTGTGCTCGGGCCGTGGCTGCACTCGCACCCACGCCTCGGTGATCACGCCGAGCGTCCCCTCCGAGCCGGCGAGCATCCGGTCGGGGCTCGGGCCGGCGCCCGAGCCCGGAAGCCTGCGCGACGCCCACACACCGGCCGGCGTGAGCGCGCGCACCGACTCGAGGAAGTCCTCCATATGCGTCCAGACGGTTGCGAAGTGGCCGGCCGCCCGCGTTGCGATCCATCCACCGAGCGTCGAGAACTCGAACGATTGCGGGAAGTGGCGCAGCGTAAGGCCCTGCTCGCCCAGCTGCCGCTCGAGGGCGGGTCCCGACGCTCCCGCCTGGATCCGTGCCGAACGCGAGACGGGGTCGACCTCCAGGACGCGATCCAGTGCCGCGAGATCGATCGAGACGGCGCCGTTGTAGCCGCTGCCGACGATCGGCGTCACGCCGCCCACGACCGAGGTTCCGCCGCCGAATGGGATCGCGGCGACGCGCTCGCTCGCGCACCACTCCAGCAGCCGCTCGATGTCACTCTCATCGCGTGGCCGGGCCACGAAATCCGGCGGATGCTCGAACTCTCCCCGGAAGCCGCGCACGACGTCCGAGTAGGACTTCCCCAGCGCGTGCGACGCGCGCGCGTGCCGGTCGCTGGCGCTGATCTCGGCCAGCGACCCCGGCGGCGCCAGGCGTGGCGGAGCGAGCGTTGCCGTCTCGAGGGGCACGGGCGCCTCGAGGTCCCGCGTCTCCATTCCCAGGTGACCGGCGAGCGTCGACGCCAGCGCCTGCGCGTCCGCTGCCGACAGCTGCTGGTCCTCGAATCCCCAGCCCCAGTGCTTGTGCCTGCGGACGCCCACGGCGGCGAGTCTATTGGCAGGCGTCCGCGCTCCGACCGAGCGCTCGAAGCCCGTTACCGGCGTGCAACAGCGGTGCTCGCGTTATCACTAGCCTTGTTCGCATATGTCCACCACACCCGAACCACTCACCGAACCGCCCGTGATACTCGCCCGCGGGCCGTGGGCGGTCGACCAGGTGAGCGCGCATTGGCGAGACGATGAGTTCGAGCCCACGCCCGCCCACAGCGAGGCCGCGGACGCGGCCATCGAGGGTCTTCAGCGTCGGGGCTCGCCAAGCCACGATGGGGTCGCGGCCCGTCTCGTCGACTATCGGCTCGAGGGCGAGGGCATCTCCATCGAGCTGCAGCCCCTGCGCTGGGCCCTGCGCCTGGTCGCCGGCGACGCCTCGCTGAGCATGGCCGCACTGTGCGTGACTCGCTCGGCCGACGGGCGGTGGCTGGCCGGACGGCGGGCGGCGTGGGTCTCCTCGTGGGCCG
>DATMQX010000185.1:0-30303 GCA_035567055.1 Solirubrobacteraceae bacterium | reverse complement strand
CGGCCTGATCGGCGCGCTGGTCGGCGGCGCGATGCTGGCGAGTGGCCTGGAGGGTCTCGGGTTCATGCTCCGTCGCACGATCGTGCTACCCGGCGTGGGACTGCTGGACGGCGTGCTGGGCGCCGCCCTCGGGGCGGCACTCGCCCTGGGCATCGTATGGATCGTCGCGGCGGTCGCAGCCCAGACGCCCGGCCAGGGGCAGCTGCGGGCGGACATCCAGCGCTCGGCGATCCTCAGCAAGCTCAACGAACTGCTGCCACCGTCGGGCCCGATCCTGAACGCCCTCTCGCGACTGGATCCGTTGCCATCGATCACCGGCCCGTCGCCGAACGTCGCGGCCCCCGAACCGCGGATCGCGCACGTGCCCGGAGTACGGGCGGCCGCGCGCAGCGTGGTCCGCGTGCTCGGCACGGCCTGCGGCCTCGCGATCGAGGGCTCGGGTTGGGTTGCGGCTCCCGAACTCGTCGTCACGAACGCTCATGTCGTCGCCGGCGAGCAGGACACCACGGTGGAGCCCGGAGGGCATGCTCCGAGCCTGCCCGCGCAACCGGTCGCGTTCGATCCGACCGACGACGTCGCCGTGCTGCGTGTGCCCGAACTGGGCCTGCCATCGCTGCGGCTGGTGTCGAACCCCCCAGCGGGCCGCTCCGGCGCGATTCTGGGCTATCCCGAGAACGGCCCGTTGGCAGTCCGCGCCGGGCGGATCGGGCGCACGCAGTCGGTGCTCACGCAGAACGCCTACGGCCAGGGGCCCGTATCGAGACTGCTCACACCGCTGAGGGGCCTCGTGCAGCCAGGAAACAGCGGCGGGCCGCTCGTCGATGAAAACGGCAACGTACTCACGACGGTCTTTGCGGCCACGGTGGGGGGCGGTCCCTCCGGGGGCTATGGGGTCGCCAACGAAACCGTCTCCTCGGTGCTGGCCGCGGCCCGCGCGCGGGCCACCGGTGGCGGCGGGGTGAGCACGGGCCCCTGCGCGGGCTAGGGGGTCGGTGACCCCGACCACCGGGCTACTCCAGGGGCGGGCGGCGAAGCGCCGTCCCAGGAGCTTCCCGAGGACAGCGGGTGTCGTGGCCGCCGAGATGGCACCCGCTACGCTGACCGCGATGTCAAAGACGCTCGTCATCGCCGAGAAGCCCTCCGTGGGGCAGGACCTCGCGCGCGTCCTACCGGGACCTTTTCAGAAGCACGAGGGCTACCTCGAGGGCCCGGAGCATGTGATCACGTGGGCGGTGGGCCACCTCGTGCAGCTCGCCGAGCCGGACGCGTACGACCCCAAGTACAAGAGCTGGCGGATGGCCGATCTGCCGATTGTGCCCGAGCGGTTCAAGCTGGTCGTGCGCGACGAGCGCTCGCGCAAGCAGATGAGCGTGGTCTCCAAGCAGCTGGCACGCGAGGACATCGAGGAGGTCGTCAACGCGTGCGACGCCGGACGCGAGGGCGAGCTGATCTTTGCCTATCTGTACGAGAAGGCGAAAGCGAAAAAGCCGGTGAAACGTCTCTGGCTGAACTCGATGACGGCCGCCGCGATGAGGGATGCGCTCGCCTCGCTGCGTCCGGCCGAGGAGTTCGCGCTGCTCGAGCAGGCGGCGAGATCCCGCTCCGAGGCCGACTGGATCGTCGGCATGAACGCCACGCGCGCCGCGACGATCCGCCTGCGCAGCTCCTTCGACGGCGCGGTGTCGCTCGGCCGGGTGCAGACCCCGACGCTCGCGATCATCGCGCGCCGGGAGGAGGAGATAAGGGCCTTCCAGCCCGAGCCCTACTGGCTTGTTGACGCGAAGTTCGCGGCTGCGGCGGACGGGCTTCCCGGCGGCGAGCCCGCGACCGATCGCAGATCGACCGATCAGAGATCGTCCGGCGAGCGCACGTACGTCGGGCGATTCCACGCCCAGAACAAGCCGCGCATCGCCTCCGCCGAGGAGGCGGCGGCGATCGTTCAGGCGTGCGAGGGCCGGATCGCGACGATCACCAAGCTGGAGAAGAAAGAGCAGCGCGAGAAAGCGCCGATGCTCTACGACCTCACGACCCTGCAGCGCGAGGCGAACAACCGCTACGGGTTCTCCGCCAAGCGGACGCTGGGCGCCGCCCAGCGGCTATACGAGGAGCACAAGGCGCTGACCTATCCGCGCACGAACTCGCGCTATCTGCCCAGCGACATGGTCGAGGAGATCAAGCCGACCGCAGAGCTCGTCGGCACGCAGCCGGAGTACCGCAAGGGCGCGGAATACGTGACCGGGCTGGACGTCCTGCCGCTCGGGCGAGTCGTCAACGACGAGAAGGTCACCGATCACCACGCGATCATCCCTACCCGTTCAGAGCACCAGCTCGACAAGATGGGCCCCGACGACAAACGCGTCTACGACATGGTCGCCAGGCGCTTCCTCGCCGTGTTCCATCCCGAGGCCGTCTTCGAGAACACGCGCGTGGAGACGACCGTGCCGGCCAGCGAGCCTGAGAAGGACGGGGGCTACGTGTTCCGCACGCGCGGCAAGCTCCTGCTGGTGCCCGGCTGGCGCGGCGTCTACGACGAGGTGGCGACCGGGTCCTCGCCGACCGCCGACGCGAAGGGCGACGGCGAGGACGACGAGGTCGCCGATCAGCAGCTGCCGCGATTGCTGGAGGGCGAGGACGTGCAGACGCTCCAGGTCGACAGCGCGCGCAAGGAAACCAAACCGCCGCGACGCTACAGCGACGCGTCCCTGCTCGGGGCGATGGAGACGGCGGGCAAGCTCGTCGACGACGAAGAGCTGCGCGAGGCGATGAAGGACTCGGGCATCGGCACTCCGGCGACGCGCTCGGCGATCATCGAGCGGCTGATCGCCGTCGGCTACGTGGAGCGCGACGGCCGCGCACTGGTGGCCACCGAGAAGGGGCTGAACGTGATCAGGCTGCTCAACGAGCACGCGCTCACCTCGCCGGGGCTGACCGGCAGCTGGGAGCAGCGCCTGGGCAAGATCGAGCGGGGCGAGGACTCGCGCGAGAAGTTCATGGGCGACATCGCCGGCTTCGCCCAGGAGACCGTCAAGCAGCTCGACGAGACGCTCAAGGACGTTCGGATCCCGCGCGCGCGGCTAGGGCCGTGCCCGGTGTGCGGGCACGAGATCGTCGAGAACCGCAAGGGCTACTCGTGCTGGGCGCGCGAGGATCCCGGCTGCGGCTTCGTGATCTGGAAGGCGAAAGCCGGCAAGCAGCTGCCGATCGCCGTCGCCCGTGAGCTAATCAAGAAGGGCTACACGGAGGGGGCCGTGACCGGCTTCCGAGGACGTAGCGGCCGCAGCTTCCGCGCACATCTCGCCCTCGGCCAGACCGAGGAGGGCAAATGGCGGGTGGAGTTCGACGAGCTGTGGGCCAAGGAGGGAGCCAAGCCGCCCGAGGCCGAGGAGGACACGGCGGCCCAGAGCGCAGCTCAGGCGGCCGGCGAGCCCGCGGGCGTCCGGCAGCGCAGCGCGGCATAGCGACCGAACGCCACAGCCCAGCGCACGGACGCTCGCCGCGCGAGCGCGTCGGGCAGGTGCGACAGGATGGGCGGGCATGCCGATAACGCTCGTGACAGGGCCCGCGAACTCGGGCAAGGCACAGGTGCTGATGGACGCCGTGCGCCGGCACCTCGCCCACGGGGAGGAGCCGCTCCTGGTCGTTCCGACCCGCGCCGACGCCGAGCACTACCTGCGCGAGCTGGCCGGCGGGCAGACTGCGATGGGAGTGCGGGTGGAGCGCTTCGCCGGGCTGATCGCCGAGGCGGTGCGGCGTGCGCGGATCGACGACACGATCCTGGCGGGCCTGGCGCGCGAGCGCGTGCTCGCCGCGCTGGCGTCGCGGGCAGGCCTGCCGGCGGTCGCTCCCGGGTTCGTCCGCGCGCTGGGCGAGTTCCTCGCGGAGCTGCAGGTTCGGCGCGTCACCCCCGCAAGGTTCACCGACGCGCTCGCGAGCTGGCTCGCCGCCGATGGCCCTCGGTCGTCGCGGGCTGAGCTGGGCGCGCTGTACGCCGAGTACCGGCGAACGCTCGATCGGCTCGGACGCCTGGACGCCGAGCAGCGCGCCGTGAGAGCCCTGGACGAGCTGCGTCAGCGCCCCGCCCTTTGGGGCGGCATGCCGGTGCTGTTCTACGGGTTCGACGACCTCACAGAGCTGCAGCTGGACGCGATCGAGACGCTCGGCAGGGTGGTCGGGGCGAAGGTGACCGTGTCGCTCGCGTACGAGCCCGGGCGCGCCGCCTTCGCAGGTCGAGCGGCAACGTTCCAGACGCTGTCACCGCTCGCCGACGAGCATGTGATGCTCGAGCCGCGCGCCGAGCATTACGCGCCCCGAGCCCGCGTCGCTCTGAGCCACCTGGAGCGCCGGCTGTTCGAGCCCGGCGCATACAGGGTCGACCCGGGGAGCGCCGTGCGCCTGCTCGAGGGAGGCGGTGAGCGCGCCGAGCTCGAGCTCGTCGCGGGAGACATCGCCCGCCTGCTGCATGGCGGCATGGCTCCCGAGGAGATCGCCGTGCTGGTGCGGCCGGCGGGCACGTCGGTGGACCTGCTCGAGGAGGTCTTCGCGGCGGCCGAGATCCCCTTCACCCTGCATCGCCGTCGCCGACTCGGCGATACGGCGATCGGCCGCGCGCTCGTGGGCCTGCTCCGTTGCGTGCCCGCCCGCGACGGCGCGCCGGCCGGCGAGCTCGGGGACCTGCTGGCGTGGCTCCGCGCCCCCGGCCTGCTCGACCACGCCGCCCTCGCCGACAGGCTCGAGGTCAGGGCCAGGCGCGCGGGGGCGCTCAGCGCCGTCCGGGCGAGAGAGCTGTGGGAGCAGAGCAACTGGCCGCTCGAGACGATCGATCGCCTCGCCGACGCGCAGGAGCGGGGCGCGGCGAGCCTGTTCGACCGCGCGGCCGCTGAGCTCTACCGGCTGTTCTGTGCACCCAGGCGCTCGCTCGCCCACGTGCTCGCGCCCGAGGAGCGCGATGAGGCGAGCGCGCTCGCCGTCGGCCGGCGCGCGCTGGGCGAGCTTCGCGAGCTCGCGCGGATCGCGTCCGAGCTGGCGCCCGGCTCGGCCGCGGAGCTGGCGCGTGCGCTCGAGCGCGTCGAGATCGACAGCGACGAGGGTCGGGCGTCCGGAGCCGTTGCGGTCCTCGACCCGCTGTCGCTGAGGGCCCGGCGGGTGCGGGCGCTGTTCGTGTGCGGCCTGCAGGAGGGAGCGTTCCCGGCCCGTGCCCGCCCACGGCCGTTCCTGGCCGAGGAGGAGCGGCGGCGGCTGGCGGAGGTCTCGGGACTGACGCTCGAGCAGCCCCAGGACGCGCTGGCCGCCGAGCGTTATCTGCTCTACGCCGCGCTCTCTCGCCCGGAGGAGCAGCTGATCCTCAGCTGGCACGTGGCCAACGACGACGGCGAGGCAACGTCGAGGTCGCTGTTCGTCGACGACGTGTGCGACCTGTTCGCCGAGAGCCTCGCCGAGGGCGCAGCGCGCAGGCCGCTCGGGGCCGTTGACGGCATGCCCGCTCGCGCCGCGCCCGAGCAGGCGTCCGGCGGCACGGGCGAGCCGCTGCGCGACGCGCGGCTGCTGGCGCGGCTGCGCGAGCACGTGTGGTCGGCGTCATCGATCGAAAGGTGGGTCGGCTGCCCGGTGGCCTGGTTCGTCGAGCGGATGCTGATCCCTGGGTCCTTCGATCCCGAGCCGGAGCCGCTCGCGCGCGGTGGGCTGGCCCACGCAGCGCTGAAGGACACGCTCGAGGGTTTGCGCCGCGAGACGGGGTCCGCACGCCTGGCAGCAGCGAACCTCGCGCGCGCCCGCGAGCTGCTCGTACAGGCGCTGGCGGAGAACGAGCCGGAGCATCCGCTGTCGGTGGCGCCCGAGCGTCGCACGGCGGTGCGAAGGCGCCTGCTTGCGGACCTCGACCGTTACCTGCGGCACGCCGCCGAACAGAACAGCCCCCTCGAGCCGCGAGAGCTCGAGCTCGGGTTCGGCATCGGCGAGGGCGATGAGCGGGGCGAGCCGAGCAGCCTGCCCGCGTTCGAGCTGCCTGGGGGAATGAGGCTGCGCGGGCGGATCGACCGAATCGACGTGAGCGACGACGGCGAGGCCGTCATCTACGACTACAAGTCGAGCAGGGCCGCTCCTTCTGCCAGGTGGATCAAGGACGGCAACCTGCAGGTGGCGCTGTACATGCGCGCAGTCGAGCAACTCCTCGGTCTGACCGTTGCCGGAGGCTTCTACCAGCCGCTCTCCGGCGAGGATCTCCGGGCGCGGGGCGTGCTCGACGCGGACAGCGAGCTGGCGCTCGGGTGCATGACGGCGGACATCCGCGAGCGCGCCCAGGTGCGGGAGCTGCTCGACGAAGCCGTCGCGGCGGCCCTCGAGGCGGCCGGCGAGGCGGGGCGCGGCGAGCTGCAGGCGCGGCCCGAGACGTGCGCCTTCAGGGGAGGATGCAAGTACCCCACGATCTGCAGGTGCGAGCGATGAGCGCAGAGATCGCCGGCGGGCACGAGGTCCAGACGCTTCCCGGCATGGAGCCGGACGGCTTCCTGGTGACTGTCGCATCGGGACCGCAGCTGACGGGCGAGCAGGAGCAGGCCGTCGCTCGCCGCGGCGAGCCGCTGATCGTCTCGGCCGCGGCAGGCAGCGGGAAGACCTCGGTGCTCGTGGAGCGCTTCATCCGCGCGGTGCGCGAGGACGGGATCGCGCCCGGACGGATCCTCGCGATCACCTTTACCGAGCGCGCCGCCGGCGAGCTGCGAGCCCGCGTGCGGGCACGGCTGCTCCAGCTCGGTGACCGCGAGGCTGCGCGGGACACCGAGGCCGCCTTCGTGGGCACGTTCCACGGTTTCTGCGCTCGTGTGCTGCGAGCTCATCCGCTGGCGGCCGGCCTGGACCCGGACTTCACGATCCTCGACGAGGGCCTCGCCGGCCGCCTGCGAGAGCTGGCGTGGGGCGCTGCTCTGCGGGAGTTCCTCGTTGGCGAGCGCGAGGAGGCGGTCGATCTGCTCGCCGCCTACGGGGTCGATCGCGTGCGCTCGATGATCGAGCAGGTGTACGGCGAGCTGCGCAGCCGCGGCCAGCGCCGGCCGCGGCTGCCCGTGCCGGCCGTCGATGACGCCGCAGACGAGCTCGCCAGCGATGCCGCGAGGACCTGCGCGCTCCTTGACGAGCTGCTCGAGCGGTTCGGCCTGCTCTACGAGCAGCTCAAGCAGGGACGCGCCGCGGTGGACTTCGACGATCTGGAGCTGCTCACGCGCGAGCTGCTCGCCGGGAGAGAGGGCCTGCGTGCGGCCTGGTCCGAGCGCTTCGAGCTGCTGATGGTCGACGAGTTCCAGGACACCAATCCGCGTCAGCTCGGGATCCTGGGCGCGCTGGACCGCGGGAACCTGTTCACGGTCGGCGACGAGTTCCAGGCGATATACGGCTTCCGGCACGCTGACGTGAGCCTCTTCCGCGGCCGCCGCGCCGAGCTGGCGCAGCGGGGTGGGAGCCTTGCGCTCACGCGCAACTTCCGCAGCCGGGGGCCGCTGCTGGACGTGGTCAACGCCGTATTCGCGGAGCGCTTCGCCGGTTACGCACCGCTGGTCGCCGGACGTGACGACGCCGTTCCCGCAGGCCCGCATGTCGAGCTGCTGCTGACGAGCACCGACGGCTGGGAGGAGCGCGAGGACCTCGCCCGCGAGATCGCCGCGGGGCTGCCGCACTCGCAGATCTGGCGGCAGGCCGAGGCACGGATGCTGGCCCAACGAGTCGCCGAGCTCATCGACCGCCGCGAGGCGCTCGCCGGCGAGGTGGCGGTGCTGGTACGCGCCACCGGCGACCTGGAGGTCTTCGAGCGCGCGCTCCAGCTTCAAGGCCTGCGGACCCTGGCCGCCGTGGGGGCCTTCTGGGGGCATCAGCAGATCGGCGATCTGGTCAGCTACCTGCGCGCGCTCGCCAACCCGCTCGATGAGGAGGCGCTATACGGCGCGCTCTCCTCGCCCCTGGGAGGCTGCTCCAGGGACGGTCTTGCGCTGCTCGCCGACGCGGCCCGCGAGGCTCGCCGGGGCGCGTGGGCCACCGCGCTCGAGGCCCTGGCCGGAAACGGGGATCTGCTCGACCGGCTGGGCGTCCGCGATCGTGACGCGCTGAGCGGCTTCTGCGCGCGGCTCTCGGGCGAGCGGGCGAGCTCCTCCACGCGAACGATCTCGGAGCTGATCGAGCGTGCCATCGAGGCCGCTGGCTACCGCGAGCACGTGCTGCGACTCGACTGGGGGGAGCGCCGACTCGCCAACGTCCACAAGCTGCTGCGCCTCGCCCGCCGCTTCGAAACAGGCGAAGGACGCGACCTGCGCGCCTTCCTCGATCACGTCCAGTACCTCAGGGAAGCGGCCAAGGTCGAGCCGGACGCGCCGGTGGACGGGGTCGAGCCCGATGCGGTGCGTCTGATGAGCGTGCATGCGGCGAAGGGCCTCGAGTTCCCGGTCGTGTGCGTGGCCGACCTCGGGCGCCAGCCGCGTACGCAGACACCCGACCTGCTCCTCGACGGTGACCGGGTCGGCATTCGGCTCCTGCGCCTCGATGGCGCGGGATCGACGCCCGCGCTCGACTACGAGGAGCTCTGCTCCGAGCGCCGCCGGCGGGAAGCGCAGGAGGAGGACAGGATCCTCCACGTGGCCATGACGAGGGCTCGCGATCGCCTGCTGCTCAGCGGCTCGGTCGACTTCGAGCACTGGCCCCGCCCACAGCAGGCGCCCACGCCGATCTCGTGGCTGGGGCCGGCGCTCGCCGAGGAGCTCCCAGCGCTCGTCCAGGAGGCACGGGCGCCGCTGCACGACCTCGTGGTCGGACCCGGGGCCACCGTGCGCTGCCTGCTGAACAGTCCCGCGAACGCCGGCGTCGTCCTGCGCACCGGCGGGCAAGCGGCCGTAGCGGCGGAGCGAACCGCGGGGCAGCGCCCAAGCCCGGCGCCGGCTCCCGCTCCGCCCGCGGCTCCGAGCGTCTCAGGCCGGGACCCGGCGCCCGAGCCCGCACGCGGCGAGCCGGAGTTGATCTCGGCGCTCAGCTACACCTCGCTGAGCGAGCTCGAGCGGTGCGGCTACCGCTACTACCTCGAACGTGTCCTCGGGCTCGCCGAGGACAGGGCGGCGGCGCGAGCGCCGGCGATCGGCGGCGGCCTCGAGGCGCGGGCACGCGGAACGCTCGTGCACCGGCTGATGGAGTCGCTCGACTTCGCCCGCCCCGGAGCCCCCTCGCCGGAGGAGGTCGCCGCGGTGGCGCGAGAGCTGGGCATGAGCGCCGGGGAGCGCGAGTGCGCCGAGATAGCCGCGCTGATCGCGACCGCGAGCCGGTCGGCGCCCGCCGAACGGGTGGCGAAGGCCGCGTCGGTCCGCCGCGAGCATCCGTTCGCGTTCTCGCTCGGGCCTGGAGAGCCGCTCATCACCGGCGTGATCGACCTGCTGGCCGATGAGCCCGATGGCGGCCAGCTCGTCCTCGACTACAAGAGCGACCGCGTCGCGCCGGACGCGGATCTCGGCGAGCTGGTGGAGCGCGAGTACGCCATCCAGAGGCTCCTGTACGCGCTTGCCGTGCTGCGGCAGGGGGCCGTGGCCGTCGAGATCGTCCACTGGTTCCTCGAGCGTCCGGGGGAATGGGTCGCCGCGCGTTACACGGCTGCCGAGCGCCTCGAGCTCGAGCAGCGGCTGGCCGCGAGGCTCGCACGCGCGCGGACGCGGCCCTTCGCCGTGACACAGCGGCCCCACCGCGCCCTGTGCCTGACATGTCCCGGCAGAGCGGGGCTCTGCTCCTGGGGCGAGGCGGAGACGCTGCGGGAGGATGCGGGGGAGCTCCAGTCGCGGGCCGATCCCGGCTGAAAAGCCCCCGTAGAGCGGCCTCGGCGCCCCTTTAGATTCGTCCGCGCCGCCGGTTTGCGCGGGCTCTTCGCTGCTACGCTTTCTGGCTCCGCCTCAGGTGCCCGCCTGCCAGCGCCACGGGGGATGCACCGCCCCAAGGGAGCACTTCCATGACCTCGCAAATCAAGCAGCCGCCAGAGGCCGTCGGCCTTTACGACCCTCGCTTCGAGCACGACGCGTGCGGCGTGGGCATGGTCGCACGCCTCGACAACCGGCCGACCCACGAGGTGATCGAGCGGGCCATCACGGCACTCGAGAATCTCGAGCACCGCGGCGCCACGGGAGCGGACCCCTGCACGGGTGATGGCGCGGGGATCCTCATGCAGATGCCCGACGAGCTGCTGCGCGCCGTCGTCGACTTCGAGCTGCCGCCGCTGGGCCGCTACGGCGTCCTGATGTGCTTCCTGCCGACCGACCCCGTCGCACGTGCGACGCTCGAGGGGCAGCTCGAGCGCACGGTGCGGCAGGAGGGACAGCACCTGCTCGGATGGCGTGACGTGCCGGTCGACGAGACGCAGACCGGGGAGGTGGCCGGCGCCTGCCGGCCGGTGATCCGCCAGCTGTTCGTGGGCGCCGGCCCGGCGCAGGAGGAGGACCGGGACGCCTTCGAGCGCAAGCTCTACGTGATCCGCCGCATCTGCGAGCTGAACGCCGAGGAGCGCGGGCTGTACGTCGCCTCTAGCTCGTCCCGCACGATCAACTACAAGGGCATGCTGATCAGCTACCAGCTGGCGGCTTTCTACCCGGACCTGCGCGACGAGCGTTGCAGGAGCGCGCTGGCGCTGGTGCACTCCCGCTTCTCCACGAACACGTTCCCCAGCTGGGAGCTCGCACATCCCTACCGCGTGATCTGCCACAACGGCGAGATCAACACGGTGAGAGGCAACGTCAACTGGATGCGCGCCCGTGAGAGCAAGCTGCGCAGCGAGCTGTTCGGCGAGGACCTCAGCAAGATCCTGCCCGTCGTGAGCGACGGCAACTCCGACTCCGCCACGTTCGACAACGTGCTCGAGCTGCTGCTGCTCGCGGGGCGCTCGCTGCCGCACGCGGCGATGATGATGATCCCCGAGGCCTACCGCGACCGTGACGACCTGCCCGAGTACCTGAAGGGCTTCTACGCCTTCCACTCCTGCCTGATGGAGCCCTGGGACGGCCCGGCGTCGGTGGCCTTCACCGACGGGCGCGTCGTCGGCGCGACGCTCGACCGCAACGGGCTGAGACCGGGCCGATGGGTGGAGACAACCGACGGGCACGTCGTCCTCGGCTCGGAGTCGGGGCTGCTCGACATCCCGCCCGCCGAGGTCCGGCGGCTCGGGCGGCTGCAGCCGGGCAAGCTCTTCCTGGTCGACCTCGAGCGCGGCCGCATCGTCGAGGACGAGGAGGTCAAGCACGAGGTGTCCACCCGCCGCCCGTACGGCGAGTGGTACGCCCGTAACGCTGTTCCGTTCCGCGAGCTCCCGCCGTCGGAGCAGGTCACGCTCTCCAGCCAGCCGCTGCGCCTGCGCCAGCGCGCGTTCGGCTATACGCAGGAGGATCTGCGGGTGCTGCTCGAGCCGATGGC
This sequence comes from Solirubrobacteraceae bacterium, assembly GCA_035567055.1. Taxonomy (GTDB): domain Bacteria; phylum Actinomycetota; class Thermoleophilia; order Solirubrobacterales; family Solirubrobacteraceae; genus Palsa-744. Next base: position 18,894 of record DATMQX010000185.1, on the reverse strand, counting down.
GATCGAGGGCGCCGAGCCGGTGGGGTCGATGGGCAACGATCTCTCGCTCGCCGTGCTCTCGGACCAGGCCCCGCCGCTGTTCTCCTACTTCAAGCAGCTGTTCGCGCAGGTGACCAACCCGCCGATCGACCCGATCCGCGAGGAAATCGTGATGAGCCTCGCTACGAGCCTCGGCAACGAGCGCAATCTCTTCGAGGAGACGCCCGAGCACGCGCACAAGCTCCTGCTCGACCAGCCGATTCTGCTCAACCGCGAGCTCGAGACGCTGCGCCACGTCGAACACGACGTCTACAAAGCACAGACGCTCGACATCACCTGGGCCGCCGAGACTGGCGCCGCCGGGATGCGGGGGGCGATCGAGCGGATCTGCCGCCAAGCGCACGAGGCGATAGCGAAGGGCGTCAACATCATCATCCTCTCCGACCGCGCGATCGGGCCCGGCCGCGTGCCGGTCCCCTCGCTGCTCGCGGTCGCCGCCGTTCACCACCATCTCGTCATCGAGGGCACGCGCCTGCGCGCCGGGATCATCCTCGAGTCGGGCGAGCCGCGCGAGGTGCACCACTTCGCGACCGTGATCGGCTACGGCGCCAGCGCGATCAACCCGTACCTGACGCTCGAGACGCTCGACGAGCTCGTCGTCGAGGGGCGCATAGGCCGCAAAGCCGACGATGGCCGCGAGCAGCCGCCGAGCCCCGAGGAGCTGAACGAGCTGCTCGAGAAGGCGGCGCAGAACTTCGTCAAAGCGATCGGCAAAGGCCTGCTCAAGACGATCTCGAAGATGGGCATCTCCACGATCCAGTCCTATCGCGGGGCGCAGATCTTCGAGGCGGTCGGGCTCGAGAAGAACCTGATCGACGCGCACTTCACCGGCACCGCCTCCCGCATCGGCGGCGTCGGGCTCGACGTGTTGGCCACCGAGGCGCTCGAGCGACACGCCCGCGCGTATCCGGCGGCTCACGACGAGCTGCTGCCGGTCGGCGGCGTGTACGCCTGGCGCCGCGACGGCGAGCACCACATGTGGAACCCGGAGACGATCGCGCTCCTGCAGCACGCGGTGAGGGAGGCTGGCCAGAACGGCGATGGTGGCCGGTCCGGGGACGCTGGCCGGTTCGGGGACGCGAGCGCATCGAGTGTCTCCCGGTCCGGCGGCGACGTCGGGGCCGCGCTCACGGGCGACCGCGAGGCCTACGACGCAGTGCGCGAGAGTCCCGCATTCGAGAAGTACCGCGAGTACGCCCGCGCGGTCAACGAGGACGCCGCACGCCAGGCGACGCTCCGCGGACTGCTGGAGATCCGCACGGCCGGCCGGCAGGCGATCCCGCTCGAGGAGGTCGAGCCGGCGAGTGAGATCGTGAGGCGCTTCTGCACGGGCGCGATGAGCCTGGGCTCGATCTCCCGCGAGGCGCACGAGACGTTGGCGATCGCGATGAACCGCCTCGGCGGGCGCTCGAACACCGGCGAGGGAGGTGAGGATCCTTCCCGCTACGTCCCCGACGCAAATGGCGACAGGCGCCGCTCATCGATCAAGCAGGTCGCCTCGGGCCGCTTCGGCGTGACGATCCACTACCTCGTGAACGCCGACGAGCTGCAGATCAAGATGGCGCAGGGGGCCAAGCCCGGCGAGGGCGGGCAGCTGCCCGGCCACAAGGTGGACTCCTACATCGGCTCGATCCGGCACACGACTCCGGGCGTCGGCCTGATCTCTCCGCCGCCCCACCACGACATCTACTCGATCGAGGACCTCAAGCAGCTGATCTACGACCTGCGCTGCTCGAACCCCCCGACGACGGAGCACAAGGGCGCGCAGGTGTCGGTGAAGCTCGTCGCCGAGGTGGGCGTCGGCACGGTTGCCGCCGGCGTATCGAAGGCCAACGCCGACCGCGTCCTCATCTCCGGACACGACGGCGGCACGGGCGCCTCGCCGCTGTCGTCGATCCAGGCGGCGGGCGTCCCGTGGGAGATCGGCCTCGCCGAGACCCAGCAGACGCTGCTGCTCAACAACCTGCGCTCGCGCATCACCGTGCAGACCGACGGCCAGCTGAAGACCGGACGCGACGTCGTGATCGCCGCGATGCTCGGCGCCGACGAGATGGGCTTCTCGACCGCCCCGCTGATCGCGACCGGCTGCATCATGATGCGCGCCTGCCACCTGAACACGTGTCCCGTCGGCATTGCCACCCAGGACCCCGAGCTCCGCAAGCGCTTCAAGGGCACGCCAGAGCACGTGGTCAACTTCTTCTTCTTCGTCGCCGAGGAGGTTCGCGAGATCCTCGCGTCGGCGGGCCTGCGCTCGCTCGACGAGGCGATCGGCCGCGTGGACCTGCTCGGCGTCGGTGCGGCGATCGACCACTGGAAGGCGCGCGGCGTGGACCTCACGCACATGCTCACCCACATCGAGCTGCCCGAGGGCGCTCCGCGCCATCGCGTGGAACCGCCACCGGCGGTGCTCGACGACGCGCTGGACTGGCAGCTCGTGGAGAGCTCGCGGCCGGCTCTCGAGCGCGGCGACCGCGTGAGCTTCGCGCTTCCGATCCGCAACCGCAACCGCTGTGTCGGCGGGATCCTCTCCAGCCATGTCGCCCGGCGCTTCGGCGCCGACGGGCTGTCCGAGGACTCGGTCGTCGTCGACTTCGAGGGCTCGGCCGGGCAGAGCTTCGCGGGCTGGCTCGCCCCGGGGCTCACGTTCACGCTGCGGGGCGACGCGCAGGATTACGCCGGCAAGGGTCTCTCCGGAGGCGTCTTCGCGATTCGCCCGCGCGAGGGGATGGGCGAGCACTTCAAGGCCGAGCAGAACGTGATCGTCGGCAACACCGTGCTCTACGGTGCGACCGCCGGCCGAGCCTTCTTCCGCGGCCTCGCGGGCGAGCGCTTCGCCGTGCGCAACTCTGGCGCCTGGGCGGTCGTCGAGGGCGTGGGCGACCACTGCTGCGAGTACATGACCGGCGGGCGCGTCGTCGTGCTCGGGCCGACCGGCCGGAACTTCGCCGCGGGCATGAGCGGTGGCGTGGCCTACGTGCTCGATGAGGACGGCAGCTTCCACAAGCGCTGCAACATGGGCATGGTCGGCTTCGAGGAGCTGGCCGACGCGGACGCGATCGAGCTGCGCGCGATGGTCGAAGAGCACCAGCGGCGCACCGGCTCGCCGGTCGCCGCCCGGGCGCTGGGCGAATGGCGGGAGCTGCTGGCGAAGGGGGCGTTCGTGAAGGTGATGCCCAACGACTACAGGCGCGTGCTCCGCGAGCTCGCCGAGGAAGAGGAACGGGCGGCGATCGCCGCCGAGAACGGGAACCTGTCGGCTCGTCGGCCGTTGGACGCGGTCGGGGAGACGGGCGCTTGATGGGCAAGCTCGGCGGCTTTCTACAGATCGAGCGACACGGCATCCCCCAGCGGGACCCGGCCGAGCGCGCGCGCGACTACCGCGAGTTCCTGCTGGCGAGGCCGGTGCAGGAGCTGCGCGATCAGGGCGCCCGCTGCATGGACTGCGGCGTCCCCTTCTGCCACAACGGCTGCCCGCTCGGCAATCTGATCCCGGACTGGAACGACCTCGTCTATCGCGACCGCTTCCGCGACGCGATCATCCAGCTGCATGCGACGAACAACTTCCCCGAGTTCACCGGCCGCCTCTGCCCGGCGCCGTGCGAGGCGGCATGTGTGCTGGAGATCCGCGAGGGCGACGCGGTCACCATCAAACAGATCGAGAACTCGATCATCAACCGCGCGTGGGAGGAGGGCTGGGTGCTACCCGAGCCTCCGCGGCGCGAGACGGGCTGGGGGGTGGCGGTGGTCGGGGCCGGGCCCGCGGGCATGGCGGCAGCCCAGCAGTTGCGCCGGGCCGGTCACCAGGTGACGCTGTTCGAGCGCGACGAGGCGCTCGGTGGCCTCGTGCGTTTCGGGGTGCCGGACTTCAAGATCGAGAAGGCCGTGGTGGAGCGGCGGGTCGAGCAGATGGTCGCCGAGGGCGTGGAGGTGCGCTGCGGCGTCGACGTCGGACGCGACGTGAGCGTCGCCGAGCTACGCGGGCGCTTCGACGCGATCGTGCTCGCGACCGGCTCGCGCGTGCCACGCGACCTGCCGGTCCCCGGCCGTGAGCTCGACGGAGTGCACTTCGCCATGGACTATCTCTGCCAGCGAAACCGGTGGGTCGCCCGCGAGTTCGGGCCCGAGCCGACCGTCGCCCAGCCCCCCGTGGAGCGGGAGATAACGGCGCGGGGCAAGCACGTGGTGGTGATCGGCGGCGGCGACACCGGAGCCGACTGCGTCGGCAACGCGATCCGCGAGGGGGCCACCTCGATCACGCAGCTCGAGCTGCTCGGCGAGCCTCCGCCGCAGCGACCCGACGAGGTCACCCCATGGCCGGAGTGGCCGCTGAAGTACCGCCTCAGCTACGCGATGCAGGAGGCCAAGACGGCCGGCGTCGGCGAGCAGGACTACTCGGTCGCGACGACCCGCTTCGGCGACGGCGGCCAAGGGGCCGTCGCGGCGCTGCACATCGCCCAGGCCGAGTCCCAGCCGCCGTTCGCGGCCGTCGCGGGCACCGAGCGTGAGATCCCGGCGCAGCTCGTGCTGCTCGCGATGGGCTTCCTGCATCCCGAACAGGAGCTACTGGAGCAGCTCGGCGTCGAGAAGGACCCGCGCGGCAACGTCAAGGCGGTGAAGCCGTACACCACGTCGGTCGACGGGGTCTTCGCCGCCGGCGACGCCCGCCGCGGCCAGTCGCTGATCGTGTGGGCCATCAACGAGGGCCGCCAGTGCGCGCGCATGGTCGAGCGCTACCTGGCCGAGCGCCAGACGGCGAACGGCGCACCGCCGGTCCGAACGGTGGTCGACGAGGGCTTGGCCGGCCATGCCGACGCCGACGAAGGCCCAGAGGGCCCGCCATCCACCGCCGGCCCCGGGATCGTCGCGAGCTAGCTACGCTTGCTGCTCGTGAGCGTGCAAGCGGAAAACGGGCATTACACCGAGTCGGGGCCGCCCCGCGCGTGCATCATCGGTGCGGGCTCATCGGGTATCGCCGCGGCGAAGGCCCTGCACGAGCGTGGCATCCCGTTCGACTGCTTCGAGAAGTCCGACCGCGTCGGCGGCAACTGGGTGTTCCAGAACAAGAACGGCATGTCCGCGGCCTACCGCGACCTGTTCATCAACACATCGCGACCGCGCATGGAGTACACGGACTTCCCGATGCCGCAGTCCTATCCCGACTTCCCGCACCACACCCACATCGCCGCCTACTTCGAGAAATACGTGGACCACTTCGGCTTCCGCGAGAAGATCACCTTCGAGACGGGCGTCGAGCACGCATCGCGCGGCGAGGACGGCATCTGGCGCGTCGAGCTGGAGACTGGCGAGACGCGCGATTATGAGGCGCTGCTGGTCGCCAACGGCCACCATTGGAACGCGCGATGGCCCGAACCGGCCTTCCCGGGATCGGAGAGCTTCACCGGCGAGCAGCTGCACGCCCACTCCTACCGCGATAACTCGATCTTCGCCGGCAAGCGCGCGGTCATCCTGGGGATGGGCAACTCGGCGATGGACATCGCCGTGGAGTCCTCATACGTCGCCGAGAGGACCTACCTGTCGGCGCGTCAGGGCGTGTGGATCATCCCCAAGTACATCTTCGGCAAACCGGTGGACCAGATGCGCAACGACCCACGCGTTCCGTTCAAGGTCCGCCAGCGGATCACGCAGGCGCTCATCCGCAGCTATGCCGGTCCGCCGGAGCGCTACGGGCTGCCCAAGCCCAATCACCGCTTCGGCGAGGCACACCCCACGATCTCGGGCCGCATCCTCGACCGCATCCAGCACGGCACCATCACGCCCAAGCCCAACATCGCCTCCTTCCAGGGTTCACGGTTGACCTTCGTCGACGGCAGCACAGTGGAGGCGGACGTCGTCGTGTACTGCACCGGCTACAAGATCACCTTCCCCTTCCTCGACGAGGATCTGATCTCGGCGCCTGAGAACCGCATCGAGCTGTACAGGCGCGTCTTCCATCCCGACATCAGCAACTTGTTCTTCATCGGCCTGCTGCAGCCGCTCGGGGCGATCATGCCGCTCGCCGAGGCACAGGGCGCGTGGGTGGGCGACTACCTGCTCGGCGACTATGCGCTGCCCGACCAGGCCCGAATGCGGGCCGACATCCACGCCGACCAGAGGGCCATGCGGGCACGATACGTCGCTTCAAAGCGGCACACCATCCAGGTCGACTTCGACGACTACCTCCACGCGCTCGCCAAGGAGCGCCGCGAGGGCGCCGCACGGGCCCGTGCCAAAGGCTTCCTACCACCGGCGCGATGCCGACCTTCTGCCGCCACAACCGCTTCATAGAGCGCTGCCCGATCTGCAGCAAGACGCTGCCGGGCTACACCTCCCAGGACAGACCCAGCCGCCGCGCCGGCGTCACGCGCGCACCCGCGGGCGAGCGGCCGGCGAGGCGACGGGCGGCGCGCGGCGAGGGGATGCGCGTGCACCGCGAGGGTCGTGCCGAGCAGGACGGCTACAGCTCGCAGCTGATCCCCGGAGTTCACGCCTCGGCCGACGCGCGCCGCCTGGCGCAGGAGCTCGCCTTCTCGAGCGCTCGCCTGCGGTCGCTGGCCGAGGACCGGCCAGCTCTGTACGGCGAGATCAGCGCGCTGGCAGCGGACGACCTCGAGCGAGCCACATGGATCGGCTTCCTGATCGCCTACCTCTCGCCGCTGCAGGGAGAGGACCCGTTCGCCGGCGTCCGCCTGGCACTGGCCCGCGGGTCCGGTCACGAGCAGGCGGGCGGCGAGCTGCCAGACCTCGCCGGCGTGCCGCTCGGGCCGCGCAGCTCACACGAGCCTGCGCGCGGCTCGGACACGCTGCTGGCCTACCGACAGTGGGTCGAGCGCACCGCCGGCTCGGGCGGTCAGGCGGGTGCGCTCGCCGGCGATCCGAGCTGGAGCGCGGAGCGACGCTTCGAGCGCGTGTTCGAGCGGCTCGCGCTCGCGGGATTCGGGCGCACCGGTCGCTACGAACTGCTCGTGATGCTCGGCGCCCTGGGCCTCTATGAGCTGCGTCCGGACTCGCTGCATCTCGCAGGCGCCGCCGGGGTGTCCGCGGAGGACACCACTGCTCTGGCGGCCAAGCGCGTGTTCGCGATCGGCGATCCGCTCCTGCTCGAGCGCCGCGCGCGCTCTCTCGCCGAGGCGGCCTCGGTTCCGATCGAGACGCTGGACCTCGCGCTCGCCAACTGGGCCTCGCCCGAGCGTGCCACGCTCGGATTCCCGCCCGACATCACCGACGACGGCGCGCTCGAGCGGGCCGTCGATGCGCTCGAGCTGTGAGGCAGCAGCGGCGCGTCGCGAGCGAGCCGAAGGCGGCACCCGCAGGCGCGAAAGTACCGTCCACACCGCCGCCTACAGTCTCGGTGTCAGCTGTTCTCTCTCCAGGAGTCGCCGATGCCACTCTGTTTCATCCAACCGCAAGATGCTATCCGCGTCATCGCTGAGTCAGTCGGCCGCGAGGCCCGCCGGCAGCTGGTGGGCGAGGTCGTGCGTGCCTGGGTGGATGACATCCCCGACCAGGAGCTCACGGTTCATTACGCCAAGGCCATCGCCGACCTCGACCAGGACGACCTGCACCTGCTCGCCGCCTGGCACGCATCGCTCGAGGTGGGACAGCCGATACCCAACACCGACTTCCTCGTGCGCGTGTTCCCAAGCCTCGGGGACAACAGGCGGGAGGCGCTGAAGATCGCCGCGGGCTTCCGCGGCGAGGAGGCTTTCCAGGCCGGCGTCGCCGAGGACCAGGCGCTGGACACGGTGCTGCCGCGTCTCTCCGAAGAGCGGGCGATCGAGCTCGCCAACGAGTGCATCCAGCTGTACATGTGGGACCGCCTCGGCTGCGATAACTAGCGACCGATCGAAGATCGGCCAGCAGGACGGCTCCAGGCGGTGGCCTCGGTCGCCGCCCTTGTGCGCGGCACATGCATGCCTGGCGTTGGCGCCTGTTTGCAGGTGATAATCGGGGTATGTCGCAGGCCGATGTCGAGCTGATTCGCCACGTCTTCGAGGTCTTCAACAGCGAAGACATCGAAGAGATCGTGTCGCTCGTGGATACCGAGCTGGAGGTGCAGGTGCCGTCGGAGGTGTCGGCCGAGCCCGACACGTATAGGGGCAAGGAGGGTATCCGCCAGTACTTTCGCTCCTTCCAGGACGTGATGGACGAGATCCGCTTCGAGCCCGAGCGGCTCCACGACACCGGACAGTCCGTAGTGGTGGCGCTGCTGCTCACGGCGAAGGGACGGCAGACGGCGATCGCCGTCGAGCAGCGCACCGGCGCGGTGTGGACATTTCGCAACGGCAAGGTGCTCCGCGTTCAGACGTACGCCTCATGGACCGACGCGCTGCGGGCCGCGGGCGTCGCGGAGTGACCTGCCGTCGAGCTAGACTGACCGCATGTCCGACGCAGTTGCCGCACCCACGCAGGAGGACGTCATGGACGCCCTCTCGAACGTGATCGACCCCGAGCTGGGGCTCGACTTCGTCGAGCTCGGTCTGATCTATGGCGTTGAGGTCGACGACGGCGCTGTGCGCGTCACATTCACGTTGACCACGCCGGGCTGCCCGATCGGACCGCAGGTCACCGAGCAGATAGACGAATTCGTCGGCGAACTGGAGGGTGTCAAGAGCGTCGAATCGGAGATGGTCTTCACGCCCCCCTGGTCGCCCGAGAAGATGAGCGAGGACGCCAAGTTCGCGCTCGGCTTCTGATTCGCCCCGTAAACACGGGGTATCCGGCCCAAAAACGGGCCAGGGTCTCAGCGAAGTGCCAGCGGCAATCCGCCGCCCCCTCAAGATGGCCGGGCCGCCTCGGAATGGCCTCTGCCGCCAAGGCGGTTTAGGATCGCGACCAGTCGTGGACCCGGATAGGTCAACCAAACTGCTCTCGGAGTGGCAGCGTTGCGCCGGCGAGGAGGAGTTCGCCCTCCACTTTGGCGAGGCCTGGACCTACTTCAGCCAGACTCTCGGAGAACTCGCCTCCGACGAGGCCGCGTGGACGATTACGCCTCATGGCGGTCATGCGGTCCTTCTCCTCGCTGGAGACACGGCGTTCGCGCTGGTCTCATTCTCCGGGCCGCCGGATGGCGTTACGATCAACGGCGCGCTGCACCCACTTCGCGAGGGAATGATTCGCGTCAGCTTCAGCGATCAGCTTGCAGCCGACGAGGTGGAGATCGACGGGGTGCCGCGCTTCAGGCCGATGGTCCGTCAGTGGCGTTTCGACTGGCACGGCAGACTGCAGTTGCCGATCGAGTATTGGGTGCCGCGATTTTGGGCGCCAGCAGCTGACGAGGTCATGGGTGTCGACCTGCGCCACCACAAGCGGCAGCGAGCAATGGCCCACAAGCTCGCCCGAGCGGCGGGTTGGCCAATGCCCGCTGAGGACCCCTCCGAGGCGAGCTAGACGCCCTGGGCTCGGAAGCTCGCCCGATTGGGCGGGAGTTCGTGTTCCGTCGGGAGGAAGCCGCCTCGCTGGGGCTCCTGAACGCGCCCAAGCCATTGACTTCGCTGGCTTCTTCCGACTAGCGTGCGCACATCGCTGCGCCGCCCGAACAGACGAGGGTCATTCTCGACCCGTCCGTGATCTTCACGGACGAGGGGTTGGAATGGCTCTCCAGCGGCGAGCTGCGGCCGTTCCTGGCCGTATCGCAGGCGCTTTACGCGCGGCTCGAGGAGCCAGAGAACACCGAGCAGTTTCGCCCTTACGCCGAACCGACTCCGGAGCGGATCGTGGAGGTCCGCGAAGCCATCCGCAGCAACGAGCTGCGGCTGTACTCCTCGGAGGAGGCACAGGGGCGCAATGACATTTCGCCAGAGGACCGCAAAGTCGGGGACGCGCTCCTCTATGGCGTCGAGCCCCTTGGCGATGTGCTGGCTGACGAGTGGTATTTCGTCACCACCGAATCGCTCGCCGTTCTCAAGCAGAAAGCGCGAGCGACGATTGAGGCCTTCAAGCGAGCTGGCGCAAAGGTCTATGAGATCAGCGACAGGACGATGGGCCGGGCGCTAGAGAAAGTGCAGGACGCAATTCCTGGGCCGGTCCTGGCCAAGCTGAAGGGCGTCGCCCGCGTCGTGGACCGCCGCCCGTCCAAGGTGCTGCTCCTCGGAGGCGCGATCGCAGCCCTCATAGTGCCGCACATCGGAATCCCGGTGGCCGCCGCAGAAATCGCCGCGGGCGCCACGGTTCTAATCGCTGGCGATCCATAGCCACGCGGGGTTCCGAAGCCCCCGCCGTCGCCACCTCGAAGGACGGCAGGTTCGCGCTTGGCTTCTGAGCGTCGCGGCGAAGCTCCAGCGGCGTCAGGCAGGCGTGGCCGCGGACTCGCGCGCGAGTGAGACGAGGTGCGCGAGTTCGTTCGCGATGTCCTCGCCGATCGAGTCGATGTCCGGGAGCGCGTCGAAGTCGCCGAGCAGTCCGAAGTTCATCTGTCCGTTGTAGGACATGATCGCGATCGCCAGGGCGTGGTTCTCGGGCAGGAAGGCCACGGGAATCGCCTGCTGCATTTCGCGGCCGAGCACGTAGAGCGGAAACTGTGGACCGGGGATGTTGGTGACGATCAGGTTGAACAGCCGCGTGGAGAAATTCAACCTCGAGGCCTGTGCGAGGATCGTCGGGGGAGCGAAGTTCTGAGCGCCGGCGATCACTTCAGCGCCAAGCGCCTGCTTCGACTCCTTCAGGCCGTCCATCGCGTTGGAGACGAATCGCAGCCGCTGGACGGGATCGGCGATGTAGACCGGCAGCGGCCCGCGCATGGCGACGATCCGGTTGCCGGCGGTGTGATGCTGATCCTCGGCGCGAACCGAGACGGGCACGAGCGCGCGCAGCTCCACTCCCTCGGTGGGGCGTTTGCGCGTGTGCAGGAACGAGCGGAGCGCGCCGGTCACGACGGCAAGCACGACATCGTTGACCGTTCCCCCGAACGCATTCTTGACGGCCTTGAAGTCCTCGAGCTCGCTCGTCACCCCGACGAAGCGCCGATATGGCCCGATCGGGACGTTCAGGGGAGTTTCCGGCGCCGGGTTCAGTCCGGCCCAGACGATCTCCCCGACGCCCTCCGCAGTCTCTCGCGCCCGGGCGAGCGCGTGCTCCGGGTGGGTGATCGCGTCGATCGCCCCCTCCGCCAGCTCGATGCCTGCCCGCACCGCTCCCATCAGACCGGCGGCGACAAGATGGGCGGCGCCCGGCTCCGGGTGCGGCTGCCACGGGCGGCCGGAGTGGTTGATCGGCGGAGGATCGGGAGACAGGTCGAACAGCACCGTGGCCAGGTCGATGCCGGCTATGCCGTCGATCAGCGAATGGTGGGTCTTCGTGATCAGCGCGAAGCGATCGTCCTCGAGGCCCTCGATCAGCCACATCTCCCACAGCGGCTTGGAGCGGTCGAGCTGCTGGGAGAAGATGCGTGCGGTCAGCTCCTGCAGCTGCTCCCATGTCCCGGGCGAGGGCAGAGCCGTGTGGCGGACGTGGTACTCGAGGTTGAAGCTCGGGTCGTCGATCCACACCGGTCGTCCGCTGTCCAGGGCGGTGTAGGCGAGCTTGTGTCGATAGCGCGGAACCAGGTGCAGGCGCATGCGTATCTGCCCGAGGAACTCCTCCATGCTCGGAGGCGGTCCCTCGACGATCGTCACCCCGCCGATGTGCATGTGCGAGACAGGGCCCTCCTGGTGCAGGAAGGAGGCGTCGATCGGCGTCAGCCTGTCGAGGTGCCGTTGGGGCATCGGTCGCTAAGCCTACCCTGGTCCCCCCTACAATGGCAACGGTGACGCACACAGTCGAGAAGCTGCTGCTCGCGGCCCCTCGCGGGTATTGCGCGGGCGTTGACCGCGCGGTGCAGACCGTCGAACGAGCGCTCGAAATCCACGGCGCGCCCGTGTACGTGCGCAAGGAGATCGTCCACAACAAGCACGTCGTCGAGCAGCTGAGCGAACGTGGCGCGGTCTTCGTGGAAGAGCAGACCGAAGTGCCCGTGGGCGCCGTATGCGTCTTCTCGGCACACGGCGTCGCCCCCAGCGTGCGTGCCGGCGCCGACGAGCGTCGTCTGCACACGATCGACGCCACCTGCCCGCTCGTGACGAAGGTCCACCGCGAGGCCGCCCGCTTCGCCGCCGACGGCTACACGATCATCCTCATCGGTCACGACGGCCACGAGGAGGTCGAAGGCACGATGGGCGAGGCCCCCGGTCAGATCGTGCTCGTTCAAAGCGAGCAGGACGTGGACGAGCTCGAGATCGATGACGCTCAGCAGATCGCATACGTCACCCAGACCACGCTCGCAGTTGACGAAACGAGCTCGATCATCGCTCGCCTTCGCGCCCGCTTTCCGCGAATCGTCGGACCCCGTACCGATGACATCTGCTACGCCACGACGAACCGCCAGGCGGTCGTCAAGCGGATGGCCGGTGACTGCGACCTGATGCTCGTGATCGGCTCGCGCAACTCGTCGAACTCGCTGCGCCTGGTCGAGGTGGCACGCGACTGCGGCACGGAGGCGCATCTGGTCGACAACGCCGGCGAGGTCGAGGAGGAGTGGCTCGAGGGCAAGCGCGTCGTCGGCATCTCCTCCGGCGCCAGCGCGCCGGAGAACCTGGTTCAGGACCTGGTCGGGTTCTTCCGCACGCGGGGGGTGAACGACATCTCTGAGTTCGAAGTGATTCGCGAGGATGTCCGCTTCATGCTTCCGAAGCAGATACGCGAAGCGATGGCCGCGGCACCGCGCCCGGAGCGCGTGGTCGGGGCATCCTGACGCTCAAACCGGCTCCGCGGCCCCGCTGGCGTCCGCTCGCGCGTGCCGCAGCCAATCATCGAAGTTGGCCATGCGCACGCTGATCATCTCCGACCTGCATCTCGGGAGCGTCACGCGATCGGATCTGCTGCGCCGAGCGGAGATCCGCGCACCGCTGCTCGCGACCCTGGAGGGGGTCGACCGTCTCGTTCTGCTGGGCGACGTGCTCGAGCTGAGGCACGGACCGCTGCGCGACGCGCTGGCGGCCGCCCGCCCGTTCTTCGAAGACGTCGGCCGCGCGCTCGCCGCAGGAGAGCTGATCGTGTCGGCCGGCAACCACGACCACGCGCTCGTCGAACCGTGGCTGTCGGGGCGCGGCGAGGAGCTGGAGCCCGAGCCGCTGCAGCTCGAGCAGCTGATCGAGCCGGCCAAGGCGTCACCGGCGATGCAGCGCATCGCATCATGGTGCTCGCCGGCCCGTGTGAGCGTCGCCTATCCCGGTCTGTGGCTGCGACCCGACGTCTACGCTTGTCATGGCCACTACCTCGACTGCCACCTCACCGTGCCCACGCTGGAGCGCCTGAGTGTCGGCGCCATGTGGCGCCTGCTCGGTCGATCTCCCGACAGCTTCGAGCGCGTGGGGGATTACGAGTCGGTGGGCGCCCCGATCTTCGCCTGGAGGGACGCGATCTCTCGCGACGCGCGCACGGGCAGCGTGCTCAACGGGCTAGCCACCGTGACCGCCTGGCGGGCGCTCGGCGGGAGCGGCGGAGCCGCTGCGGGCCGCGATGGCGCGGTCCCCGAGATGGCCGGCCCGCTCGCACTGCGCCGCGGTGCCGCAGGCCGCAGGCTCCGCACGCGCGCGCTGGTCGGCGCGTTCCCGATCGCCGTGGCGGCGCTGAACCGGGCCGGGATCGGCCCGCTGCGGGCCGACATCTCGCCGGGCGAGCTTCGCAGGGCGGGGCTGCGGGCGATGGGCGAGGTCGCCGCCCGGCTCGACCTCGGCGAGGCGTATGTCGTGTTCGGTCACACGCATCGAGCCGGCCCGTTGCCGGCCGATGACACGGAGGAGTGGCGCGGGCGGGCGGGAGCGCGGCTCGTCAACGCCGGCAGCTGGACCTACTCGGAGATATTCGTGACGTCCACGCCGGGTGAGAGCCCATACTGGCCGGGCACCTGCGTGCTGATCGAGGACGAGGGGCCGCCGCAGCTGCTGAGGCTGCTGCAGGAGCGCTCGCAGTCCGAGCTCAGGCCGGTTCTCGTGTGAGCCCCGATCAGTCCTTGCGGAAGATGACCGTGGCTTCCTCGTAGGAGCGTTCGTCGGTGCCCGCCACCGGGCGGGAATGCAGCTTCGCGTGCCACTCGGTGACCGACGCGTCGGCGAGCAGCTGGCCGAGCCGGCTGAGCGAGTAGGAGTTCATCCGCCTGTACAGGTATGAGCGGTCCAGCGCGCGGAAGGGGGGCGGCAGCGTCACATGGATCGCTCCGACCCCGCCCGGGCGCAGCCCCCGTACGAGCGTGTCGATGATCCGCTCGCCCTCGCGCGAGGGGATGTGCTGGAAGACGAAGAAGGAGACCACCAGGTCGTAGCGGCCACTGAGCTCGTCCAGCCTTCCCGCCTGCATCCACTCGACGTTGCTGAGCTTCCGCAGGCCGGCGTTGCGGTCGGCCTCCCGCAGGACGGCGGGCGAGACGTCGAGCCCGTAGACGTAGTCGCAGCGTTCGGCCAGCGCCAGGGCGTTGCGTCCCACGCCACAACCGAAGTCGAGCGCCGTGCGGGACTCGAGCGTGCAGCCGGTCTGGGCCTCGATCCGCGCCGCCAGCGTGGCGACCTGTTCGGAGCCCTTCCGGAAGAACCGTTCTCGGCCCGCCTCGTCCATGCCGTCGAGACGGGTCGTGTCGGCCGAGTCGTGCCCGCGTAGGTGTCCGGCGCGCCAAAGGAGGCGCTGCGACAGATGAACTGGGTCGTAGGTCATCGCGCAGGGCTCCTTCGAGGCGGCAGTGTACATGAGAGCACCGGAAGCTCGGCCCATGTGCGGGGCCGTCCGGCCGGCGAGGCGAAGCCGCGGTACCCTCGCTCCATGAGAGGCGATCGGGTGGAGGTCGTTGTCGCTGCAGACGACGGCTCCCGCACGTATGAGATCACCGCAACGCGTGCCGGTCGCCGGGTCGAGATCACGACGGGACGCGGTGTCGTCGAGGTCACCGAGGTGACTCGCACGGGCGAACCCGTGCGACGGGCGCGGTTCATGGCCAGCCGCGTTCTGGCGCTCGTCGAGCATCCTGCGAGCGAGTCTCAACAGAGGCGCGAGCCCGCCGACGACAGCCCGTAGCGGCTCTCAGCCAACGCCGGGCGTGAAGCACGTCGCATGGCAGCGCACGCCCGGTCCGCGCTCCAGCTCGAGCACTCCCTCGGTGTGTCGGCCGTGGTCGAGCAGCTGGTATGCGCCGGGATGCGCGACCTGCACCTCGCGTCCACCTGCGCCGGTGCCGCCGTTGACGCGCACCGTCCCGGCTCCGTCGAGCACGGCCCAGACGCCGCCGGCCTCATACGGGCCGCAGTAGGCGCCCGGCTGATCGGCGCTCTGGCGCCTCAGCCGCGCGCCGGGAGCGTCCTCGGGCCGTAATGGCGCGATCGGCTCCCGCTCGACGCCCACGAGCTCCTGGATCGCGAGCTCCGTTTCGGCGTACGCGCCCTCGCCGTAGTGGTAGTCGAAGAGCCTCGCTCGTCCGTCGAACAGATAGCGGGCCGGCCAGCCTTCGTTTTCGTAGTCACGCCACAGCTCGAGCTCGCTGTCGATCAGCACCGGGTAGGGAATCTCAAGACGTGCCACGGCCTCGCGAACCGCGCTCTCCTCGCGAGATGGCTCGAAGCCCGGGCAGTGGACCCCGACGACGCGCAGGCCGGCCGGCTCGTAGCGCTCGTGCCACGCCTTCACGTAGGGCAGCGTGCGCAGCGAGTTCGGCCGGCAGAAGTCCCAGAACTCGACGAGCAGCGGCCGATCGCGCTGGATGCTCGCCTGCGGACGCTCGACGTTGACCCACGGCAGCCGCGTGGGGAACAGCGGCGCGGCGATCGTGTCTACAGGCGCGCGCATCTGACTAGCTGATCAGACCGGAACCGGCCTGCGCGTGCGCAGGCGTGCGCTAGCACGCCGGCGAGTGAGGACGCAGCCAGGCGCCGGCCATCGGCGTCCAGATCAGCCGATTGAGCCGACCATCTCGAGCTGTATGAGCCGGTTGAGCTCGACCGCGTACTCCATCGGCAGCTCCTTGGTGACCGGCTCGATGAAGCCGTTGACGATCATCGCCGCCGCCTCGTCCTCGGTGAAGCCCCGCGAGCCCATGTAGAAGAGCTGGTCGTCGGAGATGCGGCCGACGGTCGCCTCGTGCGCGACCGTGACGTGCGGGTTCTGGATCTGGATGTCGGGCCAGGTGTCCGATTTGGATTCGCCGTCCATCATCAGCCCGTCGCACTGCACGCGCGCTTTGGAGCCGGCGGAGTTGTGGCCCATCTTGACCAGGCCGCGGTAGCCCATGATGCCGCCGTCCTTGGAGATCGACTTGGCGAGGATGTTGGAGGTCGTGTTGGGAGCCAGGTGCACGACCTTCGCACCCGTGTCCTTGTGGACGCCTTTGCCGGCGACACCCACGTTCAGGTGGTCGGCGCGCGCGCCCTCGCCCATCAGGAAGGAGCCCGGGTAGAGCATCACGTACTTGGCGCCCATCGATCCGCCGACCCACTCCACGGTCCCCTCGGCGTCGACCACCGCACGCTTGGTGTTGAGGTTGTACACGTCCTTCGACCAGTTCTGCACCGTCGTGTAGCGCGCCTTCGCGCCGTTGTGCACGAAGATCTCGACGACGGCCGAGTGCATCGAGTTGACGCTGTAGGTCTGCGCCGTGCAGCCCTCGATGTAGTTCACCTCGGCGCCCTCGTCGGCGACGATCAGCGTGTGCTCGAAGGTCCCCTCGCCGGCGCCCTCCATGCGGAAGTAGGACTGCAGCGGCAGATCGCACTTGACGCCCTTGGGGATGTAGCAGAAGGCCCCACCTGACCAGACGGCCCCGTGGAGCGCGGAGAACTTGTTGTCCTGTGGCGGCACGCACTTGTTCATGAAGTACTTCTCGACGAGCTCCGGGTACTCGGTGACCGCGGTGTCCATCGAGCAGAAGAGGATGCCCTGCTTGGCGTACTCCTCCTTCAGCCCCTCGTACACCGGCTCCTGGCGCCACACGCCCACGACGCCCGCGAGGTGCTCGCGCTCGGCCTGCGGGATGCCGAGGTCCTCGTAGGTCTGCTTCATCTCGGCGGGAACTTCGTCCCAGCTGTTGAAGCGCCCGGCGGTCGGAGGCGAGTACAGCACGAGGTCGTCGAGGTTCAGGCCGCTCAGATCGGGTCCCCAGGTGGGGATCGGCTTCCGTTCGAAGATCTCCAGCGACTTCAGCCGTTTCTCGGCCATCCACTCGGGCTCGCCCTTGATCTTCGACAGCTCGCTCACGACCTCGCGCGAGATGCCCTGGCGCGCGCGTAGCTGCCCCTGCTCGTCCTCGACGATGGGGCTCGGTTTCGTGATCTGCGTGCGGTCCAATGTCGCCATTTGGCTCCTCGCTGCTGTTCGTTCGAGAGAATCCTGTTCTCTAAGGTAGGAATTCTATCGAGATGGCAAGCCCGGTCCGGGCGTGCCGCTCGATTTCTTCGGTCAATCTTCCCGCTCGCTCAGGCGGACCCGGTCGGCCAGCTGCCATCGCCCGTAACGGCGCCACGTACGACCTTGAGGTTCAGCAGCGCGCACTTGCGCCGCGTGGCCGAGACCGGGATGCCCAGCAGCTCGATCATCCAGTCGGCGTCGAGCCTGCCGACCTCCTGAAGCTCCATGCCCTTCAGCTCCTCGGAGGCGATCGACGCGGCTGCCTGGGAGATCGCGCAGCCATGGCCATGGAAGCGCAGGTCTTCGATGCGCCCGTCCTTCACGCGGATGTGCACGCCGAGCTCATCTCCGCAGAGGGGGTTGTGCTCGAGCCCCTCCAGGTCGCGTGGGTCGAGCTCCCCGAAGTTCTGGGGGCGCTTGTAGTGCTCGAGGATGTAGTCGCGGTAGAGGTCGTCCACGCCGATCACCTCACGAGCCGCTGAGCCCGAAGACCTCACGGCCGGCCTGCAGCGACGCCACGAGCGCATCTATGTCGGCGGCTTCGTTGTAGACGCCGACGCTCGCCCTCGCGGTCGCACCGACGCCGAGGCAGCGCATCAGCGGCTGCGCGCAGTGATGGCCGGCACGGATGCACACGCCGCCGCGATCGGCTAGCTCGGCGACGTCGTGCGGATGCATGCCCTCGATCGTGAACGACGCGAGGCCTCCCCGGCCCTCCGCCTCGGGTGGACCGACGACGCGCAGGCCGGGAACCTCGGCGAGGCGCTCGAGCATGTACGCGGTCAGCGAGCGCTCGTGGGCGCGGACGCGGTTCATGTCGAGGGCCGAGAGGTACTCGACGGCAGCCGCGAGACCGACCGCCTCGGCGATCATCGGCGTTCCGGCTTCGAACTTCGACGGCAGCTCGTTCCAGGTGGCGCTCTGGAAGTCCACCGAGGCGATCATGTCGCCCCCCGTGAGGAACGGCTCCATCCCGTCGAGGATCTCGCGCCGTGCGTGCAGCACGCCGATGCCCGTGGGCCCGAGCGCCTTGTGCCCCGTCCATCCATAGAAGTCAGCCCCGAGTGCATCGACGTCGACGGGCATGTGAGGCACCGCCTGAGCACCGTCGACGAGTGACACGCCGCCTGCGCCACGAACGCGGGCCGTCATCTCGGCGACCGGGTTGATCGTGCCGAGCACGTTCGAGACGTGCGTGAATGCGACGAGGCGCACGTCGCCGCGCGCCAGCTCCGCGTCGAGCGCGTCGAGCGAGAGCTCGCCGCGGGCGTCGACCTTCAGGTAGCGCAGCGTCGCGCCTCGCTCCCGGCAGAGGATCTGCCAGGGAACGATGTTCGCGTGATGCTCCATCTCGGTGATCAGCACGGCGTCGCCGGGTCCCACGTTGGCTCGGCCCCACGCGTAGGCGACGAGGTTGATCGCCTCGGTGACGTTCTTCGCGAAGATCGTCCCCTGTCGCTCGGCTCCCGTGAAGGCGGCGATGCTCTCGCGCGCGTGGTC
>DATMQX010000184.1:0-10709 GCA_035567055.1 Solirubrobacteraceae bacterium | reverse complement strand
CCGGAGAGGATCATCGGCCAGCCGCCGTAGAGTTCGTCGTTGGCGCCGTCGCGCAGCTCGTCGTGAACGACCGTCAAACGGCACGAATCCCCGACCGGTTCGATCTCCCACGTCACGCGTGAGGTTCCCTCCGCCTTGACGCCGTCGCCCCACAGCGCATTGAAGCTCTGTACAAGCCGGCGTGGCTGATCCACCTCCAGGTTCTCGCCCTCGGCGATCGCGATCGGTCCCGATGCCGAGGAATAGCGCGAGCCCGGCGTCCAGTCGGATTCGATGCCGACGCCGAAGTTGTACTTGCTTCTCAGCTCGCTGTCGGTGATCGCCTCCCAGAGGCGCTCCGGGGTCGTCTTGATGTAGATCTCGAACACCTTTTCCATCGTCTTGTCCTCCAATCTGCTCTTGAGGTCGCTCATGGTCGCGGCCCAGGGCTCGGTGTACTTGCTCACCCACCTGTCGTGAACGAGCCGGATAGGAACGGGGTTCAGGAAGTGCAGCTTCTCGCGGCCCCGGCGGCGCGTGACCACGACGCCGGCCTCCTCGAGGACCCGCAGATGCTTCATCACGCCGAACCGCGTCATCGGCAGCCGCTGCTCGAGCGCGCCGAGCGTCTGGCCGTCCTCCTTGAACAGCTCGTCGAGCAGGCTCCGGCGCGTCGGGTCGGCCAGTGCTTTGAAGACCTCGTCCATTCCGGAGACTATATGTGACCGTATGGTCACTTGTCAAGTGGCTGTGCGGGCTCGGCTCCCCGGTCCACTCGGCTCGAGCTCCCGCGCATCGGGAGGTCGAACAGCTGTTCAGCAGCCGTCTGCCATCTTGTGCGACATGACTGAGAAACCCGTTACCGCGCGTGCCTTAGCGGCGGCTCGGGCGGTAGCGCTCGCCAATTCCGTCGCCTGCGAGGACGCGGTCGTGGTGGCTGACGGCAGCAATGTGCTTGTGCATCTCAAACCCGCTCCGGTTATTGCGCGAGTGATGACCGGCACCGCGATGCTGCACGCCGACGTCGAGAGATGGCTTGCTCGCGAGGTCGCCGTCGGGGCTTTCCTGGGAGAACGGGGTGTGGCCGTTCCACCCAGCGATGTGCTCGCACCGGGGCCCCACCAGTACGACGGGCTCTGGATGACTTTCTGGGAGTTTGTGGAGCACGATGCCTCCCGGCCCCTGGCGCGCGCGCACGAGCTCGGCGGCTCGCTACGCGAGCTGCACGCTGCGCTCGCCGACTTTCCGGGCGAGCTCGGGCAGCTCAGCGACGTGCGCGACTGGCTCGACCGGCTTCTTGCCGAGTTGCACCCATCGCCGAGGCTCTCCTCGCAGGAAAGAGATTTGCTGCGCTCCCGCCTCCAAGAGCTGACGCCCACTGTCTTTGACAGCTCGCTCCCCGCGCAGGCAATCCATGGCGACGCGTCGACATCAAACCTTCTGCGCACCGACAACGGCCTCATCTGGAGCGACCTTGAGGACGCCTGCGTCGGTCCGGTCCACTGGGACGTCGCGGGGCTCATCGCCGAAGCCCGCGCCCGTGGGCGGAGCGAGGCTTTCGTCGCGGACTTCCTTCGTGCCTATGGCGGACCGGGCCTTGAAGAGCTAAACGACTTCATCGCAGCCCATCTCCTCTACACGACCGTCTGGCAAGCGTTCTATGCGCAGCGTCGGCCGCAAACGCGGAACAGCGCTGATGTGAGCATCTCCCATACCTGACGCCTCTTCGGTCTCCGGAGCGCCGCGCGAGCAGCCCAGCGGCAGAGTCACTCCAGTGCCGGAGGTTTGGCGGGCTCGTCACTGCCGGCCCTTGATAAATAATTTGGCATGCCATATCCTAATTCGATGGCCGCCAAGGAATTGCTGAGGACGCCCGCCGTGGAGGACTACTCGAAGGCGATCTTCGCCCTCGAATCCCGTAGCCACGATCCGGTTTCCACGAACGCTCTCGCCGAGCGCCTCGGCATAACCGCCGGCTCCGTGTCGGCGATGCTCAAGAAGCTCGACGAGCTCGGGCTCATCTCGCGGGTTCCCTATCGCGGCGTGCGGCTCACCGCCGACGGACGGCGGCTGGCTTTGGAGGTCGTCCGCCACCACCGGCTGCTGGAGAGCTTTCTCGCAGAGGCTCTTGGGATGCCGTGGGATCGGGTGCACGCCGAGGCGGAGATCCTCGAGCACGTTCTCTCCGACGACCTCGAGCAGCTGATTGCGACCAAGCTCGGGAACCCCACCGTCGACCCTCACGGCGATCCCATTCCCAACGCGGATCTCGAGCTCGACGAGAGGTCCACGCGCAGCATGGAAAGCCTCGAGCCGGGTGACCGCGGGCGGTTCGTACGCGTCTCCGACTCGGACCCGGAGATGCTGCGCTACCTGGACGGTTGTGGCATCTCGCCTGGCGACCGCTTCTCGGTGCGTGAGCGCCAGCCCTTCGGCGGTCCCCTGTTCGTCCTCTTCGGCGACCGCGAGCACGCGATCGGCGGCGCCCTTGCCGGCGCGATGCACGTGGAGGTGGACCGGAGCGCTCCAGCCGGGAGCGCTAGCGGGGAGCACGTGGGCCGATGAGCACCTCCGAGCAGGCCGCAGCCGCCCCCCTGCTCGGCGCACCGCCGCTGACCCGGGAGGACGCCGCCCGCTCGTTCGACCGCTCGCGCGTCCACCACGCCCGCCGCCACGACAGGCGCTGGCGCCTGCTGTGGCTGCTCGTCGGCCCCGGCATCCTCGCGATGCTCGGCGAGAACGACGGGCCGAGCATGATCGCCTACGCCTCCGACGGCGCCCAGTACGGGCTCGGCTTCTTCGTGCCGTTCATCCCGATCCTGTTCGCGATGGCCTTCGTGTGCCAGGAGATGAGCATGCGCATCGGCGCCGTCACCCACCGCGGCTACGGCGAGCTGGTCCTGCAGCGCTACGGCAAGGTATGGGGCTGGTTCGGGGCCGTCGACCTCACGCTCACCAACCTGATCACGCTCGTCGCCGAGTTCGTCGCGATCCGAGTGGGTCTCGCCTACTTCCACCTCGGCGCGGCCGTCGCGGTCCTGCTCGGGCTGGCCCTCGTCGTCTTCACCCTCAGCGGCGGGCGCTACTGGCGCTGGGAGCGCATCGTGCTCGGTCTCGCCCTCTTCAATGGCCTGTTCCTCGTGGCGGCGATCCTCGTCAAGCCCGACGTGGGAGCCGTCGTCGGTTCGCTGGGCTTCTCGCCGTTCCCCGGGGGCAGCCTCAACACGCTGCTGCTGCTGCTGGCATCCACGATCGGGGCGACCGTCACGCCCTGGATGATCTTCTTCCAGCAGAGCGCCTCGGCCGACAAGGGCATGACGCCCAGCGATCTCCGGCATGGTCGCTACGACACCGCCGCCGGCGCGGTCCTCGCGGCGATCTTCGGCATCGGCGCGCTGATCGCCGGATCGGCCCTGCTCTCGCATGGCGGGTCCGGCATCGAAGGCTTCGCCGGAGCCGGCTTCCCCGGCGCGCTCGCCCACGTCTCGGGGAGTGCCGCGGGGGCGGTGTTCGCGCTAGGGCTGATCGAGGCCGGAGCCGTGGCCATTCTCACCATCTCCGCCAGCACCGCCTATGCGGCGGGCGAATGTGTCGGCGCCTCTCACAGCTTCAACACCTCCCCCCGCAACGCCGCAGTGTTCTACGCGGCGAACGTCGGGGTCGCGCTCGTCGCGGCGATGGTCATCCTCATCCCGGGCGCCCCGCTCCTGTCGATCGCGCTGAACGCGAACGTGCTCGCCACCGTCCTGCTGCCGGTGAGCCTCGTGCTGATGCTGATGCTCGCCAACGACCGAGGCCTGATGGGCGTCCACGCGAACCGGCGCTCGACGAACGTGATCGGGGTCGCGATCGTCGCCTTCGTGGGGATCTGCGGTGCGGCATATGGCATCGACTCGTTTCTGCAGACGATCCACGTGGTCGGGTCATGACGCGCACGCCGACCGACATCCGCCCCGGCAATGAGGATCTGCGCTCGGATGATCGGCTCCACCCCTCCGAGGAGGAGCTGTTCATGCACCTCGAGCCCGACCAGTTCGTCGCCGCCACGGCCGAGCCCGTGCCGCGGGCGCCCTTGGGCCCTCGCGCGAAAGCTGTGCTGTGGGCGCTCCGCGTCTTCGTGGTGCTCGTCAGCGTGATGGTCATCTACACATTTGTCGACCGCCTGCACTGAGAGCATCCGCCGCGCGGTAAGACGTATCGACGAGCGTGAGCGAACGCCCGGGCAAATGCCGTCGGGACGCTCCGCCCGGCACAGGTACCCAGCCGGTGGCCAGACTTCAGAAGACATCCGTTCCTGTCGATTCACCTCGAGTGAATCGCGAACTCGCAATCCTCGAGCCGCAGGTCGAGGGCGAGATCGCCATCCGCCGCCAGTCTGCCGACGAGGACCGCGACCCTGCGCAGGCCGGTACCTTCACGGAGCAGATCCGATCGGCGACGGCCTCGCCCCGGCCGCGCGGCGGCTCGAGCGTGCGAGTCGCCGACTTCCAGCGCATCGACGAGTATCTGCGCGCGTACATCGAGGACGAGCGGTTCAGATCGACCCATCCGCTGGCCTACGGGCGCTGGCTGGTCGCGTGGGAAATGCTGTGGTGCGCCGACTCCCGGGCGAAGCTCATCGCCGTCGCGCGCCGGGCGCCCGACGCGATGCGCGCGTTCGCCTCCTCCCTGCTCGAACACTGCACGCCGCTGGCGATGGATCCGGACTGGCCGGACCTGCTCGCCGACGACTCCAGGCGGCCAGACCCGCTCGACGATCTCAAGAGCGTCACGGATGCCTACCGCGAGCAGCTGGGAGCGGAGCGCAGCCAGCTGCTTCTTGGACTGCTCGATCGCTGGCTGGCGCTCCTGCAGAACGTGCGGCGCCACGAGCAGGGGTCGCCGCGGCCGCCCGAGCGTCTTCGCTGGGAGGACGGCAGGCGGCTGGTGCTGTTCACCGCGCTCGTGATGGTCGAGTTCGACCGCAGCTTCTCCTAGGTCGTTCGCGCCGCTTCTCCTAGGTCATTCGGTCAGCAGCCGCACGACGGCGGATGTCCCTACGAGGACGATCACGATTCGCAGGATCTCGGGAGGCAGGCGTCGCCCGTAGCGGGCTCCGAGCTGGGCGCCGACTATGGATGCGCCGGCGATGATCCCCGCCGGCGCCCACTCGACGTGTGCTGCGAACACGAAATACACGCTCGCCACGCCGTTGACGAGGCCGGCCAGCACGTTCTTCAGCGCGTTCGTGCGCTGCAGGTCCTGCGGTAGCGCCACACCGAGCACGGCGAGCAGCATGATCCCCTGGGCAGCGCCGAAGTAGCCGCCGTACACACCGGTTGCGTAGACCGCGAGCAGCGTCAGCAGCCTGTGCCGGCCGTCGAGGTGGATCTCGCGTCGGGCGAGCAGGCTGTTCAGCCGCGGCTGCAGCAGCACGAGCGCAAGCGCTAGCACGATGAAGGCCGGCACTATCGCTTTGAAAGCCGATGCGGGTAGCGTCAGCAGCAGCACGGCCCCTGTCACGCCGCCCAACACTGACATCGCGCCGAACCGCAGCACCCGGGAGCGCTGGCCCACCAGCTCGCGACGGTAGCCCACCGCGGCGGAGACAGATCCTGGCACCAGGCCCACGGTGTTGGAGACGTTGGCAGTCACCGGCGCGTACCCCCACGCGAGCAGCACCGGGAAGGTTATGAGCGTTCCGCTGCCGACCAGCGTGTTGATCGCACCCGCGGCCACGCCGGCGAGCGCGATCGACGCGACCTCAGCCGCGCTCACTGCAATTCGGTCTTCGGACGTGTGATGGCCTGCCCCTCCGTCCCGGCGTGGATGTCGAGCAGGCTATCCGCCGCGCCGCCGGCGCAGCAGTCGGTCGTTCCTCGAGACCGGCTATTTGACGACGAGCGTTCCTTCCATCCCCGCCTGCCTGTGGCCGGGCACCGAGCAGTAGAACTTATAGGTGCCAGCCGCGAGCGTCAGCGTCAGCGCCTTGGAGCCGCCCGCGAACGTCGGCGTCGCGCCGAGCACCGAGCCGGACGGTGAGGCGACCGTGAGGTTGTGTTCGAGCGACGCCTGGTTGGTGAAGTTGATCGTGACCTTGCCGGCCTTGGCGCTGAGCGCGGTCGTGTTGAACTTCAGGTTGCCTTCCGGGTTGGCTGCGAGGGTGAGGATCTGTACGACGCCAATGACTGCCGCCGGGGCGGGCGTGGAGGATGTCGCGGAGCTCGTGGTCGCCGGCGTGGTCGCCGGCGTCGAGGTGGAGGAGCTCGTGCTCGTGGACGAGCTGCCACAGCCGGCCACGGCAAGCAGGCCGAGGGTCAGGGTCAGCATCCAGAGCTTGCGCGGGGCATGGTTCACTGCTCGACCTGCTGTCTGGGATCTCACGGTCGGTCCTCCCATTGTTCGGTGGTGTCGTTGGCCAAGACACCTTTGGTGCTGGAACATTCCCACTCGCCTTCGACCCGCCAGCGCCGGGTCCTCCCTAGGAGGTATACCCCGCGCGGCGCCTCGAGGACCTGGAATGTGGCGTCAGCTCAGTAGCCATGGCCCGGCGAGGGGTAGGCGGGCGTCGGGCTGGGAGGTGCGGGGCTTGGCGCTGGCGAGGTCATCGGGGTGCTCGGCGGCGCGTTGGTCTTCGCCCGCGCTGCGTGCCACGTCCCTCCGAAGGAGACAATTCCCTCGCCGTTCGCCTGACCCTTCGCGCTGTCGCCCGAGAAGCGGTACAGGGGTTTGCCGCGAAGGGTGACCTGGACGATTCCGTTTGAGCGGCGCAGCGTGCCGAGATGTCCCTGCAACCCCGAGCCGGCCTTGAGCTTGGCGTTGGAGGGACTGACACGAACCGGTGGCCAGAACTTGAAGCATTCGGAGGTCTTGCACAGCAGGTGATGAGTGCTCTCGCCGCTCAGCGTGTAGAGCGTTCGGCCACTGGAGCTGACCGCGACGCGTTCGCCCAGCTTGGAGTTGCTCGCAGCGCCGATCGTGACCGTCGCCGCGGCGATCGCGACCGTGGCGGATCCGAGGGCGATCGCCGTGGCGGCGCCTGCCACGCGCCCGAGGCGGCCGACGTGGCGTCGGCGCGACGGTCCCTGCAACGTCGTTGCACCCGTTCGATCGGTCATCCGGATCTCCCTTCGCTGGTGGCGGGTCATGCCTCGGGTCCCGCGTTCGGGACCGCTGCTGCACAGACTCCGCCATGGCCCGATTACTTCCCGTGCGAAGCTCGAGTGCGCTGCTCTCCCGGCCGGAGCTCGCGGCGCTACGGCTCGGTGTGGACCACAACGTCGGCGATGTCGGGCAGCTGTTGGCGGAGCTCCTCCTCGAGCTCGCCGGCCAGCCGATGCGCGTCCGCGAGCGTCTCGCCCCGCTCCACGCCAAGCGTCAGGAACACGACGCGCCCGGCGGCGGTCGAAAGCAGCCGCACCTTCTGCGGGCTCCTGCCGGTGCGCTCGTACACGAGCCGCTCGATCTCGCGCGTCATGCGAACGTCCGTTCCCTCGTCGGGCGGGTTTGCGGTGAGCGTCCGCTCCAGCGGCTCGAGGTGGGTCTGGACGTCGGCAACGCCCGGCGTCGCCCGGATCGCCTGCTCGACGCGCTCGGCGATCTCGTGCGCGGTCCTCAGGTCGAGGTCCGCCGGGAACTTCAGGTGCACGGAGACACTGCTCGACCCATCCTGTTCGAAGATCGTGATGTCATGTGCCTCGCGAACGAGCGGCTCGGCGAGGGCGATCGCGAGGACACGGTCGCGCAGATCGAGTCCGCTGCGTCGAGGCTCGACGTGCACGACCACGTCGCTCCCCGGGAGAGCCCGCTCGACGGCGGCCTCGATCAGATCAGCCGCCTGGTGACCCTCGACCACGGCCTGCCCGGCGGGGACACTCACCACGACGTCGGCGAAGTAACGCCCCGCGGACTCGCGCAGCCGAAGACGCCGGAGCTCGATGTCGCCACCGAGCGCGGCGATCGCGCGCTCGGCCGCCTCCCGCGCCTCCGAGGGCGTGCGGTCCATCAGCACGTTCGCGTTTTCGCCCGTCAGTCGCGCGGCGGCGAGGAACGTGAGCAATGCGACCAACAGGGCGGCGACCGAGTCGCCCTGTCTGAAGCCAGCCTGCACCGCGAGCAGCCCGACGAGGACCGCCAGCGAGCCCGCCATGTCGGTAGCGAAATGAAGCGCGTTTGATCGCAGCGCGGGGCTCGCGTAGCGTCGCGCAGCGAGCAGCGACGCGCTCGTGCGGCTGAGGTCGACCACCAACGCCACCCCGATCACGGCGAACAGATACCAGTGGATCTCAGGAGGGCTGCTGCCTTGGACCAGGTGCGCGATCGCCTGGACGCTGACGAGCAGGCCGCCTGCGAGCAGCAGGGCTGCCTCTCCGAGCGCGCCGAGGTTCTCGGCCCGGCGGTGGCCGTAGGGGTGCCCGCGGTCGGCGGGCCGGCCGCCGAGCCGGACCGCGAAGAACGTCAGGATCGCGGCGATGAGATCACCGCTCGACTCGATTCCCGCCGAGATCAGCCCGAGGCTTCCCGAGGCCAGGCCGACCCCGAGCTTCAGCGCGATCAGGAAGGCCGCCGCGGCGACCGACACGAGCGTCGTGCGCCGCTGCGTGAGCAGGTGGTGGCCTTCGCCGGCGGCAGCCATCGCTAGAGACTAGGGTGGGTGCTCGGCGGAAGGAATTCGCGCTCCGTGGAGTCCTTAAGGACGACTGCTCAGCTTTCAAACGGCAGATCTCATTTTCGAGAAGGAGCCTCGATGCGTTCAGTGCTGAAGTCCACCGTCCCGGTGCTCGTAGCGTCCTTGACGCTGGCCGCATGCGGAAGCAGCAGCTCCGGGACGGGATCCTCCTCGACCGGGGCCGGCACCTCGCCCGCCTCCAGCCAGGGGAGCGCCTCGGCGGCCGTGGTCAAGACCGCCTCCAATGCGACGCTCGGCTCGACCGTGCTGACCGATGCCCAGGGAATGACGTTGTACAGCCTCAGCGGCGAGCACGCCGGCAAGTTCATCTGTGCAAACGGCTCCTGCACGCAGATCTGGCATCCGCTGAGCCTCTCCGGCGCGGGCACGCCGAGCGGTGCCGCCTCGCTGGGGACCGTCACGCGTCCCGACGGGAGCCTGCAGGTGACCTACAGGGGAATGCCGCTGTACACCTTCGCCGAGGACCAGCCGGGCCAGGCCAAAGGGCAGGGGCTGAAGGACGTCGGCACCTGGAGCGCGGTGACGGTCTCCTCGGCCGCCGCGCCGGCGACGGGCAGCGGAACCACGACCTCGACGCCCACGCAGTCGACGGGACGCTACGGCTACTGAGCGCCGCTTGTCGTGCGACGAAGGGACATCCGCCTCCTGAGGGCAGCGGTTGGGGGCGTATCGTGAGCACCCGATGGCCCACGCGCACGCAGGACACGCCCATGCGGCCCGCAGCGAAGCCGACCGCGGCAGGCTCACGTTCGCCCTCAGCCTGATTGTCGCGTTCATGGCCGTCGAGGTGGCGGCGGGGGTGATTGCCCACTCGCTCGCGCTGCTCTCCGACGCCGGGCACATGCTCGCCGACGCGGGCGCGATCGGCTTCTCGCTGCTCGCGCTGCGCCTCGCCGCCCGTCCCGCCCGGGGCGCGATGACGTTCGGCTTGGGGCGGGCCGAGATCCTCTCCGCCCAGGCGAACGGCGTCAGCCTCCTGATCCTCGCGGCGTTCATCTCCTACGAGGCGATCGTAAGGCTCGTTCACCCGCCCCAGGTCCGTGGTGGGCTGATGCTGGCGGTGGCGCTCGTCGGGGTCCTCGTCAACCTGGCGGCGGCACGCGCACTGGCGGGCGCCAACCGGGAGAGCCTCAACGTCGAGGGCAGCTTCCAGCACATCCTCACGGACCTGTACGCGTTCATCGGTACCGCCGTCGCCGCGGCAATCATCCTCATCAGTGGCTTTCAGCGGGCCGACCCGATCGTCTCGCTGCTGATCGCCGCGCTGATGATCCGCTCGGGTGTGTCGCTCGTGAAGGCTTCTGGTCGCATCTTCCTCGAGGCGGCGCCGCGGGGCCTCGAGCCGCAGACGATCGGCGAGGCGCTCGTCGATGAGGCCGACGTGATCGAGGTTCACGACCTGCACGTGTGGGAGGTCACGAGCGGCTTTCCGGCGCTCTCGGCGCACGTGCTCGTTGCCCGCGACAGCGACTGTCACGCCGCGCGCCGCGAGATGGAGGCGATGCTGCGCGAGCGCTTCGGTGTCGATCACACGACCCTGCAGGTCGACCACGTCGGCGGAGAGCTGCTCGACATCCAGCCGGCAGGCCTTCCCGCAGATCGCGACGGGGAGGACGCATCGGACATGCTCAACCAACACGGACAGCGACAAGACAGGAGATAGAGACGGATGGCGAACGTTATTTACACCGCGGAAGCGCACGTGACCGGAGGTCGTACCGAGGGTCACGGGCGCACCGCCGACGGCCAGCTCGAGGTCGACCTGCGCGTTCCCAAGGAGCTGGGCGGAGAGCAGGAAGGCACCAATCCGGAGGAGTTGTTCGCGGTGGGCTACGCGGCATGCTTCGAGGGCGCGCTCGGAACTGTCGCGCGGCGCGCCAAGGAAGAGATGGGCGACGTGGCGATCGACTCGAAGGTGATGCTGGTGACGACCGAGGATCGCGCCTTCACGGTCGCTGTCGAGCTCGACGTCACCCTCCCCGCGATCGACGATCCCGCCAAGGCCGTGGAGCTCGTGGCGGCGGCCCACAAGGTCTGCCCCTACTCCAACGCCACGCGCGGC
>DATMQX010000183.1:0-96008 GCA_035567055.1 Solirubrobacteraceae bacterium | reverse complement strand
GCCTGCCAGCCGTCGACGCATCGCAGACCGAGAATCTCACCGAGGCGCTCGTCGCTGCAGCGCAGCGCGACGATCTATCCGGAGCCATCGTCAAGCTGCCGATCCGGTCGGTCACCGTGCAGGCCTACGGCGCCATCGACCACCGTCAGGTCAGCGCCGCATTCAAGGACCCGCTTCACCTCGAGCTCGACCCCACCTTCGCGGACGCCGTAACCGGCGGCAGCCCCGCGGCGCCCCAAGACCTGCGTGACTTTCTCTCTCGCCGAGTCCCGCGAGGTGTCGAGTCCTCCGAGTTCATCGCCCGCGCGGAGGCCTGCGTGACGAGGGCCGCCGAGGAGATCGGCGCGTGAAGCTCAACCACCTCAAGGGCACCAACTTCCGCTCGTTCGCCGAGTTCGAACTGGATCTCAATGCGTCGGGCCTGTTCTCGATCACCGGGCCAAACGGGGCGGGCAAGAGCTCAATCTTCGCGGCTGTCGAGTGGGCGCTGTTCGGCGGCAAGCGTGGCACCGGGGCCCAACGCGTGCGGCGTCAGGGCGCCGACGATGAAGACTGCAGCGTCGAGCTGGAGTTCGAGATCGCCGGGCGTGCGCTCCACGTGAAGCGCGTCGAGGGTAAGGATGCGTGGCTCACCGACGTCGCGACAGGTCACGAGATCGCAAGAGGTCTCACCGATACCTCACACGAGGCGGCCGTGCAGCTCGGGTTGACACAGGACATGTTCTCCGGCACCTTCTACGCGCGCCAGAAGGAGGTGCAGGCGCTGACCTCCTCGAAGAGCCTCAGCGAGCGGCGCGACCAGCTGGAGCGGCTCCTCGGCATTGAGCATTTGCGTAGAGCGGCAGACATCGCGGCGGCCGACGCACGAGAACAGAGCGCGCTTCTCGGCGCGTTGCGCGAGGAGGCTCCCGACATCAAGGAGCTCCGCGCCGAGGTGCAACGTTGCGAGCGCGAAGCGCAGACCTCAGCGCCGGCGATCGCCCAGCTCGAAGCTGACGTCACTCGCATGGAGGCGGAGCTCAACGACTCAACGCGCCGGATCGACCTGCTGACCGCACAAATCACAGAGCACAGCAAGCGTCGTCTAGGCGCCGAGAAGGCAGCGGGCGAGCTCGCCCGCGAGCAGACGATCCTTGACGGGCTCCACCAGCGGTTGCAGGCAGCCAACGACGCAAGCTCCGAGCTCGCGCAGCTCGAGCCCGTCGCCGCGCACGGGGAGCCATTGAGCGCCCGCGAGCGTGAGATGGAGATGCGCAGGCGCAACCACCTCCAGATCGAGGCACTGCGAGGGCAGGAGCGTCGCGCACTGGAAGAGCTCGCCAAAGCGACAGACGCGCTGAACGACCTCGGTGAGAGCGCAGACGGCGAGGACCCCGCGCAGAAGCTCGCCGCGAGCCAGCAGCAACTCAACGAGGTCGGGGAGAAGCTGCGTGCCGCCTCCGCGGCACGCCAGCAGGCCGAGGAGCAACTGCGCCGAGCGGCCGACGCACACCAGCGCGCGAAATCCGCCGCCGGCATCGATACCGAGCTACAAACGCTCGCTGATGTGGAGGCCCAGATTCTGAGCACGCGAGAGCGCCTGCAAGAGCTGCGCGGTCAGAAGGCCGAAGCCGAGGCGCAGCTCGCCCACGAAACGAGGCACCGTGACGCGCTGCTCGGCGCTGGCGACACGGACACCGCGGAGTGCCCTACATGTCACCAGCCGCTCGTGGGCACACTCGGCGACCTCCTCGCCGACTACGAACAGAAGATCGAGGGCCACCGCACGCGGGTCGCGGCGCTGGCGAGCACGATCAAAGACCTGCAAGCCAAAGACAAACGCGACAAAACGGCCGCGGAGCGAGCCGCACAACTTCGCGCGCAGCGCCAAGCACTCGGGGAGACCGGAGATGCCCAAGCGCTACTCGACGACGTCACGACCGCCACGGCGCGGGCGCGCAAGGCGGCAACCGCCGAGCATCGTCTCGATACCGCCTACAGACAGCTCGCGGAGGCGATCCCGAAGCTAAAGACGGCAGCCGCTCAGGCCGCCGCGATCGCCGTCCGGCGCGCTAACGCCCACGAACGCAAGACCCGTGCCGCGGATCAGCTCGCGACGTACGCCGAGCAGCTGCGACAGACCGCCGGTAACGGATACGACCCGGCGGCTCACGCGGAGCTCCAGTCCGAGCTGAAGCGCACGCAGGAAGCTACTCGCCGTTGCGCCGCTCTGCGCGAGAGCGCCGACTCGCTCCAGCTCCTCACCGGTCGCACCGAGACGCAGCAGCCATTGGTCGACGCACTCCACACAAAGACCCAGCAGCTACGCGCCTTGGTGTGCGAGGTGGAGGTTGAACCAGGCGCGCACGAGCAAGCGGTCGCCGACCGCGACCGGCTGACCGAGGAGCTCAAGCAGGCCCGCGGCGCGCTGGACGTCGCCAAACAGAAGATCCTGCTCGAGTCCCAGTCGGTCGCCGCGGCTCGTACCCGGCTCGCTGAGGGGCGGAAGCTGATCAAGCGCGCCGACAGCGAGCGACGCGAGCTCGATCTTCGCGCCGCCGTTGCGGCGGCGCTCTCCGACTACCGTGAGCACCACTCCCGCCAAGCGCGCCCGACCCTCGAACGGGACGCGTCGAATCTGCTCAAGCAGGTGACCGGTGGCACTTACCCGCTCATCCGTCTCACCGACTCCTACCTGCTGCAGGTCGCTGACGCCGGACAGCTGCACCCACTCAGGCGCTTCTCCGGTGGAGAGCAGGATCTCGCATCACTGTGCCTCAGGCTCGCACTCTCGCGGACGCTCGCTCGTCAACGCGGTGTCGAAACGCGATTCGTGATCCTCGACGAGGTTTTCGGCAGCCAGGATTTCGACCGGCGACGGCTCCTCATAGGCCAGCTCGCAGAGCTTGCCCGCAGTGAGTTCCAGCAGATCTTCGTCATCTCCCACACCGACGACATCTACGAGTACTGCGACCTACACATCAAGGTGAGAAGAGAAAACGGAATCAGCCGGGCAGAAGGGCCCACCGTTTGACACCGCGCTCGTCCTCAGCGGTTGCACCGCGATCACCAGGCGACCCGCCGTAGAGCGCGAAAGTCCACGCAGACCCCCAATAGCCGATGGCCCGCAGCGGGAAACGAGCACGCAACCTCAAGGCACTCCTGTCACGCGTCGCCGACGTGCGCGAGAAGCCGACCGTCCCGCGGCCCGCCTGGGACGACCTTGTCGCGGCCGGCGTCGCCGAGGAGGTGACTCGCGTCTATCGGATGCTGGGCGGCGTTCACGAGCAGCCACGTGTCGCCCCCGGACCCTGGGACCTGCAGATCGGCGAGGTTGTGGTCGAGCTCGACGAGGAGAATCACTTCAACCGCTTCCGCACACTCACCCTCGCCTCGCCGGTCTATCGACACCTGGACCACGTCGACACCGGCGCGTATCGCGAGTTGTGCGCCAACTACGAGGCCGCCTGCCTCACATACGGCGGGTACTGGACCACGCCGTCCTCCGAACGCGAGTTCGGTCCGGCTGGGCGGCGGCCCGAGCTCAGCGGCAGTGGGGCGCCGCGCTGGAAGCAGCGTGCGTTCTACGACTTCATCAAGGATCTCACCTCCACGGTGGGACCTCGGCGGGTCGTGAGGGTCTCGATCTACGAGCCCGTCGCGTGCAGAGGAAACGCGCACACTCTCGCCGAGCTGCTGCGCCGCGGTGACATCGAGCAGCTATGCAGTGACGGGTGGGCACAGGCAATAGCAAACCGGCTCGGGGTGCGTCCTGACTGACTGCGGCGAAACACCACTCGCTCGCCCGTCGCTTAGCGACGCCCTGCGAACCTGCGACCGCCGACGCCGCGGCGTTCAGATCAGCCGCAAGGCGGAGCGGGGAAGTGCAACAGCATCAAGTTCCCGTGGCTCAAGCTTCCACAGCCCTTTGCCGTAGTGGCGAGAGCCGCTCGCCAGCGACGTCGAGTGGCCGAGCTCCTGCAGCACCGCGAACAACTCGTCGGGTTCCACGCCCAGCTTGGGACTGATCACGAGCCAGTTGTTCAGCGGCGCAGCGCCGGCGAGGTTACGCACGAACCGCGCGTGTGAGCTGTTCAGATAGCGAAACAGGATCGGCGCCGACATCTCGAGCTCGACCTCAAACCACTTCCGCCCCGCCTTCATTCGTTGTTGGACGAGGGTGCGGTCGCGCACACCGAGCCGGGCGCGGCCATGATGCAGGTAGGACGCCAGCGGACCCGACCGAGGCGCCTTCTTGAGATTCAGCAACCAACGCGGTATCGAGTCCTCCATCGCCGCGAGATCCTTCGCGGTTAGCGTCTCGCCAGCGAAATGCCGCGGTGACCCGGCGCACGGCACCAGATGCCGGTGGTCTATCTCGAGCTGCACACGCCGTCCCTCGCTGAGCACGAAGAACGCGTTATATCCTGTCGCGATACCGCGGTGCACGCGCGCGACATCCCCGAGCCTCACGGCACCCTTGGGTTGAGGCGCCCGGGTCGGGCCGCTCCAGCGACGATCGCTCCGGAGAACCATGGCTCGCGAGCGACCTGCCCCGTTAATCGCGTTTCGTAGGCCTGTCTCGGTCGAGTCGCGTGAGCTGAGTTGCACGAGGCGCGTCGGGCCCGCCGCGTCTGCGCCCTTGCGGACCAGCGTGATCGCCGCCGTCGTGATGGCGTGGTCAAAGATGCGGTCCTTCACCGGGAAGCTGATCAGCGCCTCGACGTGCGCGCGCTCAAGCAACAGCGCCTTGATCTCGCGGGCGTAGTTCATGTCCAGCCAGTGCGCGGGCGTGAGAAACGCGATCCGGGCGTCGTCGTCGGCGACCTCGAGTGCTCGCAACAGGAACAGCACGTGCAAGGACGCCAGCCGGCTGACGCTTCGCCCGAGGCGCGATGTCAAACCGTCATGGATCGCCGCCTTCGACTCGGTTGGGATGTCCTGATGGCGCGTGTAGGGCGGGTTGCACGTGATCGCCTGCGGCCGCTCGGCGAGGTCGTCGAGCAGGAAGTCGGCTCGTCGCAACTCGAGCTTGTGGATCCCGCGGAGATCTCGCGTCGCGGCGGCCATCGCGAGCACCAGCGGGTCGACATCCAGGCCGAGCAGGCGCGTCGCGCTCTCTTTGCGCGCGCTGGCGGCCCCGATCATCAGGGAGCCAGACCCGACGCCGGGATCGAGCAGCAGTTTCGGGTTCTCAGCCAGCAGCCACTCGGCCATCGGCCGGGCAGCCCACAGCGGCGTAAAGAACTGCCCGAGCCGCCGCCTGCCCGCGGTGGGTATGAGCCGCTCGAACGCCTCGCCGATTACGTCGCGGCCGTCCGCCCAAGCAGGGTCCGCCGGTTTCACGGCAAGTCCCTCCAGGACGCGCGCGAGCGCCTCGCGGGGACCCTGGCCGCACGCGATCGCGTGGCCTTGAACGTCGGCCACCAGCCCGTCAACCGCCGCCGCCGCGTTCGACATCACCACAGCGTATGAGCATCTGCGGACGCGCGCTCCGGCAGCCCCGGCGCTACGCTCCCCCAGTCGTGTCCCAGATCACGGAATCCGAGCGGATCGCGCGCGTGCAGCAGCTGCTGGCGGAGCTGCACAAGATGCCGCCCGAGAAGCACGAGACCGTGCACATGCCCTGGACAGCCGGCGAGCCGCTGCTCGAGGTGATCCGCCTCGGCGTTGATGAGGTGCTGCTCAATCCGCAATCGCATCGCATCCGCGCACAGCTACAGGACGATCCAGAATGGGAGTCCCTGAGCCAGGACCCCTACGGCGAGCCCGCGCAGCGGCTGGTCGAGCGCCACGTCCGCGCGGCACGGTCGCCGGAGGAGTTCTCGGCCCTGAAGCAGTCGCTGCTGCAGGACGGCCAGACCGACCCGGGCGTGATGACCCACACCGGGCTGCTGATCAACGCGAACACCCGTGTGGTCGCGTTGCGGGAGGTCGACGACCCCCTCAAGCGCTCGATCCGCGTAGCCGTCCTACCGCCGACCGCCAAGCCTGAGGATCTCGCGCTGCTGGAGCTCCGGCTGCAGATGCAAAAGCAGCTGAAGGTGGAGTACACCATGACCAACGAGCTGTTGTTCATCGAGGAGCTCTCTGTCAAGCGGGGCATGTCCGCCACGCAGATCGCAACCGAGCTGCGGATCTCGCCTGAGAGCGCACGCAAAGGCGAGGCCGAGGTGCAGCTGCGCCTGAAGCTGCTCGACCTGATCCGGATCATGCAGCGCCTCCCGACCGAGCCGCTACGGCTGACGTTCTTCGACGAGCGGATCTCCCTCGAGCAGCTACGCGAGCTCTACCGCGTCTACACGCCCCTGCTCGAGAGCGACCCTCGGGCCGCCCGCGCGCACCTGGAGAGCTTTCTACTCTCGATCGCCGTCGGGGTCAGCGCGGTGCACCAGATCCGCCACGTCGACGCCGACTTCATGGGCTCCTACATGCTGCCCTCGTTGGAGGACGACGAGCTGGTGGGCCCGGTCGCCGACGCGCTCGTCGCGACGCCCGGCACAGCCAGCCAGCCCACCCAGCCAGCCGGTGTCGAGCTGCTCGACGGCCGCCAGGACGACGACGGTGAGCCGCCGATCGTCGATACCGCGCGCCTGATCGACGTCGTGACCGCCGCAGACAAGCGCGTCGAGGTTCCCGGCACCAACTTCGTGCTCGACCAGGACGAAGTCAAGGATGCCGTCAAGGCCGCGATCACCGTTGGCATCAAGGACAAGAAACGCGTCCAGCGCGATGAGGATCAGCTCGCGGCA
This sequence comes from Solirubrobacteraceae bacterium, assembly GCA_035567055.1. Taxonomy (GTDB): domain Bacteria; phylum Actinomycetota; class Thermoleophilia; order Solirubrobacterales; family Solirubrobacteraceae; genus Palsa-744. The sequence continues at coordinate 89,277 of DATMQX010000183.1, read as the reverse complement.
CCATCGACGGCGGTCAAAGGAGCCACCCAGCAGATCACGCGCGCGAAGGAGGCGCTGCTCGCGGTCCACAATGACCCCGAGTTCGACGAACGCACCCGTAAGACACTCGAGGCCGCCTACAAGAAGATGACCCGAACCAGCCGCGACCTCGAAACCGCGCTGGTCAAGACTGGCGTAATCCCAAGGTCCTAGACGATGGCGGGAACGCTGCGCGTCGGGCTCGCCGGAAGCCCACCTCGGGCGCAGTTCTCACGCGACAGCGAGGTCCCCGACGAGCTCTGGAACGCCCTCGGGCGCAACATCGCGCCTGGCGTACGCCAGCTCGATGACCGCCAGGTCAGCGTTCCCGTCGAGCGCCTGCTCGCGGCGCGCCAATGGCTCGCCGAGGCGCTACGCACATACACGGTCGGGTTTGACCCGACGAACGCGATCGTCGCGCTTCTGGCACGCCACGACGCAGAGTACGACGAGGTCGGCAGGGCGCTCGCGCTCGACCCCCCGCCCGTGGATGGTGAGGAGCTGCTGCAGGACAGCCGCTTCGTCCGCCCGCTGCGCGACTTCCAACAGCGCGACCTCGCGCGGCTGCTCGCCCTCTCGCACGGAGCGAACTTCTCCGTACCGGGGGCGGGCAAGACGACCGTCGCCTACGCCCTCTACGAGGCAGAACGGCAACGCCGCGGGATCGAGCGGCTGCTCGTCATCGCGCCGCTGTCGGCCTTTGACGCCTGGATCACCGAGGCCGCGGAATGCTTCGAACCGACCCCTGATCTGCGGGTGCTCCAGAACCGTCCGCGTGCCGGCTGCGAGATCCTGCTCGTGAACTATCAGAAGCTCGGCGCCGCACGCTTCGCATCGATCGCCGAATGGGTCGCCGCGGCACCCTGCCAACTGATCCTCGACGAGGCGCACCGAATGAAGCGTGGACGCGACGGGGAGTGGGGCGCAGCGTGCCTGGACCTTGCTCATCTCGCCGTTCGCCGCGACATTCTGACCGGGACACCCGCGCCGCAGCACCCCAGCGACTTTGTTGCGCTCCTGAGTTTCCTCTGGCCCCAACAAGCGAGCCGCATCCTGCCGGCTGGCACCCGGCAGACCGCGCCGACCGCGGCGACGATGCAGCAGATCTCCCAGCGCTTGCGTCCGCTGCTCGCACGAACCCGCAAGCACGAGCTCGGACTGCTGGCACCCGACCTGCACGTCGAGCTGACCGGCATGAAGGACCTCCAGGCGGAGATCTACACGGCACTTCGCACGCGCATGGCGCGTGCGCTGCGCGCGGGCGGCCGGGATCAGGTCACGCTCGCGCGCATGGGCGCCGTCACCATGTACATGCTGCAGGCCGCCTCGAACCCGGCGCTGCTCGCAACTGCGCTCGGAGCGCCAGGCACCCCGGCCGTGCAATGGCCGCTTGAGCCGATCGCTTCCGACTCCGATCTCGGTGAACTGATCCGCGAGTACAGCCGCCGCGAGACACCGAGCAAGTTCGACAAGCTCGCCACGCTCGTCGCGGCTAACGCCGCCGACGGGCGCAAGACACTCGTCTGGAGCAACTTCGTCGACAACCTCACGGAGCTCACCGAGCACGTGCTCGCGCCCTACGAGCCCGCGATGGTACGCGGCGATGTCCCCGCTGAATCCACGCGCCATGGGGAACGCAGCCGCGCCAGCGAGCTGCGCCGCTTCCGCACCGACGACAACTGCACTGTGCTGGTTGCCAACCCCGCCGCGATGTCGGAGGGCGTCAGCCTCCACCAGGAGTGCCACGACGCCGTCTACCTTGACCGAACCTTCAACGCCGGGCACTACCTGCAATCGCTGGACAGGATCCACCGGCTAGGGCTCGCGGAGTACATCGTCACACGGATGACGTTTCTCGTCGCGGTCGGGACGATCGACGAAACCGTCGATCAGCGCCTGCGCACCAAGGCCGAGCGGCTCTCGCAGATGCTCGACGACGAGGACCTCGTGACGATGGCGCTCCCCGACGAGGAGGAGGGCTACGGCGATGTCATCGACCCGGACGATCTCGACGTGCTCTTCGGCCACCTGCGCCCCGATGGCTGATCGGAGCGCACCGTCAGCTGTCGGGGTGCTGCCGAGCCTGCACGTCGCGCGCGCCGCCCTGCACGTCGCCGCCATCGTCGACCAGCGAGGATCCATGGCAGCCGAGGCGGAGGAGTCCTACTGGCATCACGCCACCGGCGGGACCTTTGCCCCCGCCGACCTGGATCGCGGCGAGCGGCTGCTGCTCGACGCCGGCCTGCTCGTCGACCGCAACGGCAAGCTGACCCCGACACCCCAACTCGCACAACTCCTCGAGGGCTCCGCCCCCGACGCACTCGCGGCGCTCACGCGACGGGTAATCGCGGTGATCGCGCCCACGGACCTGGAGGAACCGGCCGCCGCCGCGCAGCTGGCAGAGCTCGTGCCAGACGCCGCTCGCCGCGAGCAGCTCCTGATGGACCTCCAACGACGCTTCGATGACACACGGCAGCGGCTGATCGGCGAGGTTGGCGAGGAGCTCGTGATGGGCGCTGCGCGTAGCGAGCTGCGCGCGATGGGCCGCGGCGATCTAGCGCGCGAAGTACAACGAGTCAGCCTGCTGTCCGATCAGCTGGGTTACGACATCCGCGCCCCGCGCGTCACCGGCGCACGCCGACTGCTCGAGGTCAAGGCCACGACCGCCGCCGCCACCCCGAGCTCACTGGCGATACATCTCAGCCGCAACGAGGCCGACACCGGCGCGAGGTTTCCCGACTGGGCGCTCGTCGCATGCGTGGTCGAGAACATCGACCAGCGTCTCGGTCACATCGTCGGCTGGTGCTCCAGCCAGGCGCTAGCCGACCTTCTACCGCTCGATGGTCTCGCGAGTCGCTGGGAGCAGGCATGCATTGACCTACCACTCGAGCGCCTCTCTCCGGGTCTGCCGGGGCTCGTCGGATGAGCACACCGGCCTTCGTCCGCGCGCCCACTCCAGCACGCCGCCCCGCGCGCCGAGCACGCCATCCCAAGTCCGTGGTACACCAGATCGCGTGTCACTCCCCATCGGCGCCGCCCCCCTCGCCACCGCCATCACCATCCTCGGCCTGCTCGCCACGCTCGCCTGGCTCGCCTGGCGCTTCGGCCCGACCCTCACGCGCCTCGCCGGCTGGTGCTCGTGGGCCGTCGCGTGGGCGGCAGGCAGCCAGGGCGGCTACGCCTACTGCCTGGCGCTCGCCCTTCTCGGCGCGCTCGCCTGGGGAGCCGGCACGCTCTGGTACGCACATCGCCGCGGCCACTGGCCATCGCCGGTCTCGGCCAAGCTCTTCACGCGCCTGCTCCGGCGTTAGCCCGAGCTCATCGCGGCCGCAGCCGCCTGCAGCTCCGCTCGAGCTCCGAGCCCCACGCCACACCATCACAACCGCCACCCCCAGCGCCCCCGTCTCCTGCTCCAACCGGCCATCCAGGCCAACAGCAAAGGCCTCCCTGCTGCTCAGCTCCGCTCACGCTCCGCTTCGCAGCACACAGTTGCACCTAAAGGATGCTGTCTTTGCTATTTTGGCGACTCCTATGCTCTCGATCGGCAAGATCGCGCTCGGCCAACACCGGTACTACGAGCAGCAGGTTGCTCACGGCGGCGATGACTACTACTCGGGCCGAGGCGAGGCTCCCGGGGAGTGGATCGGCGCCGGTGCGCGCGCTCTCGGCCTGTCCGGTCGCGTCAACGCGGAGCAGTTCAGTGCGCTGATCGCGGGCCTCGATCCGCGCGATCCGCGGGTCCGTCTGCGCGCATCGGAGCACGACCCGAGGGTGGCGGCGCTCGACTTGACGTTCTCCGCGCCAAAGTCGATCAGCGTCCTGTTCGCCGTCGCGCCCGAGGCGATCTCGGGCACGCTTGCAGCGTGCCATGAAGAGGCGGTCAGGGCAGCCCTGGAGTACCTCGAGGACACGGCCGTGTCGGTTCGCCGGGGACACGGGGGAACGCGTGTCGAGCGGGCTGGTGGTCTGATCGCGGCGGCCTACCGCCACCGCATGAGCCGGGCGCTCGACCCCCAGCTCCATACCCATCTGGTGGCCGCGAACCTCGCGCGTGGACGAGACGGCCGCTTCACGGCGCTGCACGGCACCGCCCTCTACCGCGCCGCGAAGACCGCCGGCTACCTCTACCAGGCACACCTGCGCGCGCTCGTCAGCGACCGCCTGGGCTTGGAGTGGGCAGAGGTACACAAGGGCGCCGCCGAGCTCGCCCCGGTGCCGTCGCAGGTGATCGCGCACTTCTCCAAGCGCCGTCAGAAGATGCAGCGCGAGGCCGACGCAGGCGGAATCGGGCTGGGGTCGAGGGCCGCAGGGGAGAGCGCCGCGCTCGCCACGCGCGAACGCAAGCAGTACGGGATCGACACCCACACCTGGCGCGAGGAGGTGCGAGCCCGGGCTGGTGAGCTCGGGCTCGGCCGCGCCGAGGTGAGCGAGATGATTCACGCTGGCCGCGAGCGCCTCGACCATGGATCGCTCGAGCGAGGCGCGGTGGACGAGCGGAGTCTCGGCGATCACCTGGCGAGCGCCAACGGTCTGACCGCGCGCTGCAACACATTCGATCAGCGTCCGGTGCTACAGGAGTTCGCCGCGGCGGCAGGGCAGGGCGCGCTTGTCGGTGAGGTGCGTGGCCTGGCCGAGCGTTTCGAGGAACGCGAGGACGTGCTCGCAACCGAGGAGGGGGAGCTGACGACAACCGAGCTGGTGGCGTGCGAGCGGCGGCTCATCGCCGCCGCGATCGGCCGCGCCCGCGAGAGTACCTGCCTAGTTGAGCCTGCGCTCGCGGAGCGCGCGCTCGCCGCGGCGGGCCAGCCGCTCACCGCCGAGCAGGCGACGGCCGTGCGCACAGCCGTGACCACTGGGCACGGTGTGACGGTGATCCAGGCGCTTGCGGGGACGGGCAAGACCTATACCGCGGGAGCTTTGCGGGCTGTATACGAGCGTGCGGGCTATCAGGTGCTTGGCGTGGCGCCCACCGGCCGCGCGGCGCGCGAGCTGACCGAGCAAGCCGGGATCCCCGCCCGCACGCTCGACCAGCTGCTGATCGACCACGAGCAGCTCGGAGACACGCTACCCAGGGGTTGCGTGGTGATCCTCGACGAGGCGGGGATGGCCGCAACGCGACCCAGCGCACGCCTGCTACAGGGGGCCGAGCACGCGCGCGCGAAGGTGATCGCGATCGGCGACCCCGGTCAGCTCTCCTCGGTGCAGGCCGGCGGCTGGCTCGGCGCCGTCGGCCGCGCGGTCGGCGCGGTGCGCCTTACTGAGGTCATGCGTCAACGCGACCCCGCAGAGCGGCGCGCGCTCGGCGCCCTCCACAGCCAGCTACCGCGCGTCTATCTGCAATGGGCAACCCGGACAGGCCGCATCGACACATTCAGCGACCAGAGCACTGCCTGCCAACAGGCGCTCGATGAGTGGGAGCGCGCGATGCGGCTCCTCGGCCGTCCGCAGGCCGTGATGATCGCCCGCGATAACGACACGCGCGCCGCGCTGAACGACGGCGCACGCGAGCTGCTTGCAGGCCACGGCGCCCTCGGACCCGAGCGCGTCTACGACGGCGTGCCGGTTGCCGTCGGGGATCGCGTCATCTGCCGTCACAACGACCGGCGGCTCGACGTTGACAACGGCACCCGCGGCACCGTGCATGATCTCGACGCCAACCGCATAGTGATGCATACCGATTCAGGTGTCCTGCGCGAGCTGCCCGCCGCCTACGTCGCAGACCACGTCGAGCACGCATACGCGCTGACCGGTCACGGAATGCAGGGCGCCACGATCGAGGCTGCGTTCGTGATCGCCGCTCCGCGAGACCTCACCGCCGGCTGGAGCTACACAGCTCTTTCCCGTGCGCGAGGCACAACGCGTCTGCTGATCCACGACCACGAGTTCTCCGGAGAGCGCGGCGAGTTCGCCCCCACCGACCATGCTCCCGCCGGGGATAGAGACGAGATCCTCGCACGCGTGCAGCGGCAGATGCTCCAGCGCGACGATGAGGACCTCGCAATCGAGCAGCTGCCGGCGGCGATTGAGCCGCTCCGCGAACAGCTCGCCGCGCTGCCCACGCGCCAGCTACAGCGCAGCGAAGATCTCGACGCCCGCGCCACCGCGCTCGAAGCCCAGCGCACACAGCTCCTAGAGCGTCTAAGGAAGCTCCCCGAGCCACGACGGCGCTTCGGTCGCGCTCACGACGCCCACGCAGTTCAGCGCGTCAACCTGCGCAGCGCCCTGCGAATGGCGGAAGACGAGCTCGACTCCGTGCGTGGCCGCCGCGACCTCGCGCACCGCGAGATCCTCGACCCGGCCCAGATCCGCGTCGAGCGTGATCGTCTCGAACGTAAGATCGACACGCTCACCCAGCAACGCGCCGCCAATCACCGCGGACGCGTCCGCGACGTTCCCCAGCCCGATCTTGACCTCGACGTCGGGTTCTAGCGCGGCGTGGTGATTAACGATCAGCCGGTCGGGGGTGACGTCACCCTGCCCGAGCTCGCGCCCGACGAAGTCGGCGAGCGCGGCCGCGCTCGCCTTGGAATCATCAACCGGGCGACCCAAACCAGGCAGCCGAGTCTTGCAAATTCTGGTGTCGTCGTCCCGTTTCCGTACTCCTTCTCGAGGAGTCCCCGTGGGTTCTTCAACTACGGTCCAATGTAGGAGCGGCTTGAGACGGAACTCTGGACTGACCCGAACCGTGAGGCGCAAAATGTCGATGTGTGACAAGTCAGGAGCGCGAGGGTGAATCGTCGGCATCGATGATGCGGCCGACCCGGTTGCCGCGGTGATTCAGCGGATCCGCGGCGATCGCCAACACCCGAGGAGCCCAGCTCACGAGCTCAAACGAGGGCCGTCGCGAGCGCGGCCGCGGTTCGCACCGCGTGCGAGCAGCGAACGGATACAGCGACCGTTACCCGACCGCGACGACGGTCGGCTCGGACGACTGACGCCGCGCGCGGCGACGTCCACGCGATCGCGCTCCCACGCCGTGCTAGCGCACGCGCAGCACGCGTGGTCATGAAACCGTCGTGCATGGGCCGATCCGCCGGGGAAGACTCACACGTCCTACAACCAAGCGGCGCTACCCGAGGCCGAGAGCCGCTCAAGCCATAGAATCTTCTACCCCATGGCTAGCTATCGGCCTTGGGCGGCGGGATGATGGCTTTGATGTCCGGGGAGGGATATACAGGGCTGCGCCTAGCTGGCGCGCGACGAACACCCACTGACGCTTGCGGCTGGCAGCCGCGAACGGCGGTTGTCGCAATCCGTCGACACCCCAAGTGTCGCCGCCAAACGCTGTCGTCCTGCGCGTGTAACTCGCACAGCGAGCGAGCGCAAGCGAATCACTCACGGTGTCGGTCCGCCTGTGTCTTCGTCCGCTCCGGAATCCCGCGGCTGGCCCGGCGTCACACTCGACGCCATGCGGCGTGGACGCTCTCCACCACCGCAGGGGGTGAGCTCGGAGCCGAGGGGGTCGCTCACATTCACACCGTGTCCTATCTCCACCTCGACACCGGGGCCGTACTGAGAGGACAGATAGGTGAAGCCGGCGATCTCACTGCGCCGACCACTCGACCAGCGCACGCGATTTGGTCACCTTCACTCATGGTGCGGTCCGGGTCTGCGACGGCACTCACGTTGGCCCTCCACGGCCCCTCGAGCCGTCGACGAGGCGCGATGGAGCCGTCACAGCACGACACCGCATTCCTCTTTAGGCCTTGGGCTCCGGCGGTTGACGCCTCTGCCCGGAGCTCGAGGGGGCCGAGCGCACCTCCTCCCGCCTCGGACCTCCGGGGCACCGCGGCGACCATCCCTACTCGCCGCGGTGCCCCGTATCTGTGGCGTGGGTCGGTGAAGCCCTGGCCGTCGCTCGCGTTCATACCTCGTGGGCGACGTTCGCGGGAACGCGGCCTTTGCCTCGAGCTGGAGCTCCCGGACGTCGCAGCCGCGGAGCCTTGCGCCTGCGGCGCCACGACTTGTTTCAGCAGCTTGGCCGCTCCTCGCGTACCTCTCCGGGGGTCGGCTGAGGGAACTCGGCGCCGGGGTCTTGGCGTCCGAGTCGATGGGCGTCGCGGTCGCCGCCCCAGGCGGCCGCGACGCCCAGCACTTGTCGATGCGGTCACGGCCTGGAGCGCTGCGCAGCTGCCTCTGGAACCGGCTCTCAGGGGACAAATAGGTGAACCTCACTGTGTTACTCCAGATGCCGTCGTCACTCCAAGCGCGGTGCGGCGAGGCTACGCCCAGCTTGGGATGCTTCGCTCGATCGCCGACGAGCGGCTTCGCGGACGGCGGTCGGTGCCATCCCGACGTGACTGTACCCTGCCCTCCCAAGCGCAGCGTAGGGTCGGGGGCGGGCCGGCGGGACGACCGGACGCCGGTACCGGCCACGGAGGCACACGCTGATGCCCTCGGTGACCCCGAACCGCACCAACCACGGCCGGCGCGATGTCGCGTTCCGCGGCACACGGGCAGACCCGTTCGCGACCCCGGCCGCGATCGAAAAGTCCAACCGCCGTAATAAGCGCATCCTGATCAATGAAGCACGGGCGCTCGCAAGCGACCCAGACGTGCTCGCGGCGGCGCGGGGGCTCGTGACAGTGAAACGCCGCTGGGCGAAGGTGGGGTCCGCCGGGACTGAGCACGACGCGCAGCTGAGGCGCAGCTTCGAGCGCATCTACGTGGACTTCCGTGCGCGGGTGACAGCCAAACAAGCGGTACAGCTGCGCAGCGCGGCGGCGAAGGTGCCGGGACGCGTATCTGAACCTGCACCCGAACTCCAGCAGGCGGGTGAACCTCGCTCGGACGGCATATGGCCCCCAACTGACGCGGTGGGCACAGGAAACCTGGACGTAGAGCATGAGCGAATGGGGAAACGGTACGGGCAGCTTGGGACGGGACGCTCGAGCGAGGGAACGGATGACGCGACCCGGATCGGCGCGACTGAACCGTCTCAAGGTACCGGTACGGTGCCCTCCCAAGCGCAGCGTAGGGTCGGGGGCGGGGCGGTGGGAGAGCGTGCCACACCGCAAACCGGAGGGACATGTACGAGTCCGAGCCCGCTTCACTCTTCGGGGTGCCGAGAGCAAACCGCCCAACGTGTCACACCGGCGCCGTCCATCGCCACTCTCCCATCCCAAGGCACCGCTACGGTGCCCTCCCAAGCGCAGCGTAGGGTCGGGGGCGGGTCGGTGGGAGAACTTGAACCACTCAGCCCAACCACCACTGTCACCTCTCCCCACACCCGCGCCACTCTCCCGTCCCAAGCCGCCTGTACCGTTCCCTCCACAACAGTGAATACGGTCGGGGGCGGGGCGGCGGGAGAACCTGCGGCGCTCACACCAACCGTCCGCGCCACTCTCCCGTCTCAAGCCGCCTGTACCGTTCCCTCCACAACAGTGAATACGGTCGGGGGCGGGCAGGCGGGAGAACCTGACGCGCCCACACAAACCCCCCGCACCCCCGCCACCACCGCGTTCCAGTCCCAAGCGCGCCGTAACGCCACCATCCCACCGATCTCTGAAGTCCACGAAAGCGAGTGAAATTACGCATGTTTGTGTCATTGCTATGCAGGCTATACCGCAGCCCGTCGATGGCACAAGAGGCGTTTCCCACTCGCGCCCCCCGTCTCGCTGCGACCCTCCTCTGCACGCTGGCGTGCGTCCTCCTGTTCACCGCCACCCCCGCCTTGGCCGCGCTGAAGCACCCGTTCATCTCTGCGGCGGGCTCGGGCACGCTGTCCTCCCCGCTGGGTTTGGGTGTCGATCAGTCCGACGGGTCTTTCTATTCGTCGAACGTCGGTCATGAGGCGATCGACAAGTTCGACGCCTCCGGCGCGCCGGTCACCGCCTTCGGCTCCTCGGGTGAGCTGACGGGGGCCGCGACGTCCGCTACGAGCTTCTCCGAGCCTTATGGCGTCGCGGTCGATAACAGCGCGGGCCTGTCCGCGGGCGATGTGTATGTCGCGGATTTCGGCCATCACGTGGTGGACAAGTTCACGTCCTCCGGCACGCTCGTGACTGCGTTCGGCTCGCTCGCGACCCCTGGGTCGCTGGACGGTTCGGCGACCGCAAGCACGTCGTTCAGCCCGACGGGTGTCGCGGTGGACCCCGCCACGGGCAACCTCTACGTCGCGGACAACGCCCACAGCGTGGTCGCCGTGTTCGACGAAAACGGCGCGTTCCTGCGCCAGTTCCCGGTGATCGGCGTCCCGGAGACCCTCGCGGTCGACGCCGCGGGCGACGTGTTTGTCGCTAACGGCCTGCACGTCGCGGTATATGACTCAACGGGCGCGCCGAGCAGCACGATCGGCGTCGGGGGCCTGCTGCCTTCAACGAGCGGCCCCAACAGCGTCGCGGTTGACCCAGCGAGCGGGCACGTGTTCGTCGGTAACAGCCACGCGATCGGCGAGTATGACGCGACGGGTGCGCCTATCGGCTCTTTTGGCTCTGACGCTTCGCCCGCGCTCGGAACGGAAGTGTACGGGCTCGGTGTCCGTGGCTCGACCGGCGCGGTGTACGCCGCGGACGCCAACCAGGGAGTCGTTGACATCTTCGGGTCGCTGGTGGTGCCCACGCTCACGACGGGCGCGGCGTCGAACCTGACGGCCTCCACGGCGACGCTGAATGCGACGCTCAACCCCTCCGGGGTGGCGGTCACCGCGTGCCATTTCGAGATTGTCCCGCAGAGCCAGTTCGAAGCCGACCAGTACGCGAGCGTGACCGCCGGCGAGGAAGCGCCCTGCAGCCCTGACCCGACGGGGCTCGCCGATTCAAGCGATCACGCGCTCACGGCGGCGGTCACGGCTCTTACCTCGGGCGCGACCTACCACTTCCGAATCGTCGCCTCAAACGCGAACGGCTCAGAACAGGGCGCCGATGAAACGCTCCTGACTCCCAACGCGGTCTCGCTTACGACCGGCAACGCCACCGGTGTCGGCGCCGTCACGGCGACGCTCAACGCGACGATCAACCCTGCCGGTGACCCCAAAACGCAATGCCACTTCCAGTATGTCCCCGACAGCCAGTTCAAAGTCGACCAGTACGCAAGTGTCACCGCGGGGCAGGAAGCGCCGTGCCCGGCGATCGACACCTCCCAAACCACCGACCAGCCCGTCAGTGCGGTGGTCTCCGGTCTGACCGCGGCCACCCTGTATCACTTCCGGATCGTCGGGTCGAACTCGATCGGTAGCGGCGAAGGGGCTGATGAAACGTTCACGACCTTGGTCGCCGTCGTGCTCGCCACCGAAGCCGCCACGGAAGTCCACCCGACGACCGCGATGCTGCATGGTCACGTCGACCCGGCCGGCAACGGCGAAGTCACCGCGTGCCACTTCGACTACACCACCGAAGCCGACTTCGCTGAACACGGCTTCACCGGGCCCGAAACCAAAACCGCGTCGTGTGCCCCGGCGACCCCGTATGCGGGCTCGACCGCCGTCTCAGCCGAACCGACCGGGCTGAACGCGGAAACGGCCTATCGCTTCCGTGTCGTCGCGACCGACACCGCCGGGACCGCCGACGGGTCTGACCTCGGGTTCGCGACCCCGACTCGCAAGCCTCTCGTCGACTCTCAGGGATCCTCCGCTCTCACCAAGACCAGCGCGAAGCTCGAAGCGCAGGTGAACCCGAACGGCGCTGACGCCACCTGCCAGTTCGAATACGTCACCACCGTGGCCTTCAACGAAACCGGCTACTCCACTGCGGCCCTTGCTCCTTGCTCGCCCGCCGACCTGGGCGCTGGCAGCACCGACCAAGCCGCCTCAGCCGGTCTCACCGGGCTCGCGATCGGCACTCCCTACCACTTCCGCGTCGCCGCGAGCAACTCCTTCGGTACCACCGAGGGGGAAGATCAGAGCTTCACGACCACCGCGCCCGATCCGCCCACTGTCTCCACGGGCGCACCCACCGTCGTAACTCAGACCACGGCGATGCTCGCCGCCACCATCAACGGACTGGGCGCCGACACCCACTACTTCTTCGACTATGGCGAAACCAGCGCTTATGGCACGGCGGTCCCTGGCACCTTGACCGGGGTCGACGCCGGGACCCTCTCCGCCGACACGCCCGAGACGATCGAACTCACCGGCCTTACACCGGCCACGACCTACCACTACCGTATCGCCGCGTACAACCAGGTTCGCTGCGAATTTGGTGTTGGCAGCTTCTGTACGTTCGATCGCTCGCTGTGCCTTGTCCCCGGCGGCGTCGTCTGCTCTCCCCGGCTGGTCGACGGCGAAGATGGGAGCTTCACCACCGTCCCGCTCGCGCCGGTCGTCACGACTGGCGGCGCCTCCGGCATTGCTCCGACGGCCGCCACCGTGCATGGGACGGTCAACGCTCGAGGGGGACCGACGACCTTTCACGTCGACTACGGCCCGACCGAAAGCTACGGTCGATCGAGTTCCGAGGCCGGCGCTGGTTCCGCCAAGGGCGCTCTGCCGGTCAGCGTGGCGCTCTCGGGCCTGCAACCCGACACGATCTATCACTACCGTGTGATCGCCTCTAACGGCGGCGGCACCAGCGCCCCCGGTGAAGACCGGAGCTTCACCACCTACGGCATCGCCCCGGCCGTGACGACGGGCCCGGCCTCCCAGATCGGCCAGTCGACCGCCCACCTCTCTGGCCAGCTCGACCCCCAGGGCTCTGACACCGCCTACCGTTTCCAGTACGGCACCACAACCCAGTACGCCACCAGCGCCACCGAAGTCGACGCCGGCTCGGCAGCGGGTGCCCAGAGCGTTGGCGGCGACATCGCCGGCCTCGCGCCGGCCACGACCTACCACTACCGCCTCATCGCCGGTAACGAAGCGGGCGCGACCTACGGCGCCGACCAGACATTCACCACCCAGCCAGCGACCGCGGCGGGTGGACCAGCCCCACCCGCCGGCAAAACCTCGACCACCCCGCCGCCACCGCCCGTCTGCAAGGTCCCGAACCTCAAGGGCCTCACCGTCACCCAGGCCCGCGGCAAACTCCAACAGGCGCACTGCGCGCTCGGCAGGACTACGACGGTCAAGAGGCACAGCCGAACCGCCGCCGGACGCATCTACGGCCAATCCCAGAAGGCCGGCAGCACGCTCACCGCGGGCGCCAAGGTCAACGTCACCCTCGTCAAACCCAAGCCCAGCGCACATACCAGGGGCGCCCCGAAAGCCAAACGGTGATGGCTTCTCCTGATTCCCTCCGACCCGCTCAGCGCAAGAGAGCGATGGCCAGAGCGCCTGCGACCGCGATGATCGTCGTCAGGAGCGCGACGAGGGCGGTAGCGAGCCCGATCAGCCTCGCGGCCAGCTCGACGGTCGCCTTGCGGTACGCGAGGAGTTCCGCGGCGTACTCAATGGATTCGGTCGGGTTGGGGGTCTCTACTGACATCGTCGGTGACTATCTAACGCTCGCTGCGGGCCCAGACTTTCATTGCAGATGGGCTGGAAGCTCGAGCGAGGGTGGTCTCACGCGTCCGACATTCGCGTGCGGGGGGTGGCCCGATAAGTCAAGGCATAGAAAGTACGGCTCGGGCGAACACTCCATGCCTGATGCGGTTTCGCACCTTGCTTCCTCCTCGGGGTCCTATGGACGTTGTTCATGGACCTATACGAGCGGCCGGCGCATTTTCCGACCGCTCTGCCCCGTCCTAAGGTCCGACCTGGCGCAAGCACGCCCACTAATTCCCCACCAGGGAGGCAACCCGTGCCGTCTATAACCCACGGCAACACGGCCGGCCTGCGCCAGCGGGTCGGGTTCGCCGGCACGCGCGAGAAGGGCTTCGCAACGCCCCCCGCCGTTGAGAAGCCCAACCGCCGCACCAAACGCGAGCTCACCAACCAAGTTCGCACACTGACAAACCAAGTTCGCGTGCTCGCGCAGCGTGTGACCCCGACTGCGGCTTCGCAGCAGGTGGATCACATCCGGCGAAGGGTGGACCGCATCATCGCTCGCTTCGAACGCATCGGCTCCGCCGGGCCCGAGTACGACGAGCGCCTCCGGCGCCAGTTCAACCGCGCCTGCAACGACTTCTATCGCGCCTGCAAAGACTTCTATCGGGCGTGCGACGACCCACACCCAACACACGGCACCCCAACCGAGGAGAACAAGTGACATCCACAGAGCACATCGCGAAGACCGCTCCGACTCCGCAGACCGGTTTCTTCGCGGCGCTCCGTGGTCTGCTCCGCGCCACAGGGAGTGGTCCGCCTTCGTTGAGAGGGCGTGGTGCGTTGCGGCTCGCCACCACCGTGACGCTCGTAGCTCTTTGTCTCCTTTTTACTCCAACCGCGCAGGCTGAAGTCACCGGCAAGATTCCCGGCTCCGACCGCGTCTACGAGCTGGTCTCCCCTCCTGATATGGGAGGCTGGCCCGTATATATCCAACACTCGCTCGAATTCATCGTCCTAGAAGCTAACTCGCTGGGGGGTGGTGTTGAACCTGGTGGGAATTTGTCCGGGCATGTGTCTTCCCCGCTTGACGTCTCAGCCGATGGCTCAGCGGTGCTCTGGGCGTCCCAGGCCACACCACCAGGGACCGGGGCGATCTCCAAGGGTCTCGGCGTTTCGCCGTTTCGCAGTGTCCGAACTCCGACGGGCTGGGTGACGCGTGACATGCTTCCGACGAGCTATGGTTCGGTGGGGCAAGGTAGAGAAGTGTTTCCCGTGGCGATCTCTGCGGATGGCTCGGCGGCCTTGGTCGCGACCCGGGACGAGCTGACACCGGAAGACTTCACCTCTTCGGATAACAACGGTGGAGTCGAGTTCCTGTACCGGGTTCGTGACGATGGGTCTCCGCCGCAGCTCGTAACCCACGGCGAAGCACTAATACCATCAAACATCTCTGTCACCACCTACCACGCGTTGAGGGCGGTGTCGGCTTCGCCCGATCTGAGGCAGGTGGCCTTCTTCTCGAAGGTTCAACTTGGGCCTGGTGATGCTTGTGTTGATGCTAGTGTTAGTCCTCTTTCGTTTGTTGAGTTTTGGGATGCGGGGGTGGGTGTTGCTCGTCCGGTTGTTTCGCTTGGTTCTTGTGTAGCGCCGAATGTCGGCCATGCCGTCCCGACGGTGTTGCCAGACGGTCGCCCAGTCATTTATCCGAATCCGGTCAACCCTCTCGGTCCGGCTGGTTTCGCCGTGGGTCCGCTGGTCGTCAATAACCGTGACCTGAGCCAGCCGAACGCCCTAGTGCCGTTGACTGGCCCGTCTGGAGCCATCTTTCTGGCTGCATCCCCGGACGGGCACACCGCGTATGTGAGCTCGACCGATCCGCTTGACGCCCAGCACCCGACGGCTGCATCGCAGATCTATGCGATCTCGACGGCGGTGGGTAGTGGTTGGTTGGGCAGTGGTCCTGTTCCGGTGTCTACGCCTGGTGTGAGTTGTGTGTCGTGTGCGCGGGGTGCGGGTGGTGTGTCGGTCGCTGGCCCGGGAAATGCGGACGGCTTTCGCGGTTTGAGCCCGGATGGCTCGCATTTCTTCTTTGCCTCCGCGGACGGCGCCTTGTGGTCCTATGACACTCGGGGCTCTCAGTCGCCGCAGGAAGTCGCCCCAGCGTCTGTCACCCCTAATCTGACGGTCGTCTCCCGCAACGGTCTGCATCTCGTCGCACAAACAAGTGCCGGCCCAGCCGAGTACACGCTCGGCGATACAGCGCCGACGTCCCTCGCGGCGTGTGGCAGCCCTGTCGCGATCTCCGATGACGGCAGTCGTGTCGTCTGCAACAACACCTCGGGTGCCCTGAAAGTGATCGACGAGTGGGTCGACGGCGTGGTCCACCAGATCTCCCCCCTTGGCAGCGTCAACGGCTATGAAACCCAGTCGCAGTGGGTGACGGGCGGCGAACTGCGCGATGTCTTCTTCACCGCCGAGGAAACGCTGCTGCCCACCGACACCAACGGCAGTGCCGCCCGTATCTATGACGCCCGCCTCGACGGTGGCTTCCCCATCCCGTCTTCTTGCTCCGGCGAAGCGTGCCAGGGCACACCGGCGTCTATTCCTGCCCTTGGCTCGATCGGCTCGGCGACGTTCAGCGGCCCTGGTAACCCGCTTCTGACCACACCGGCGGCTGCGGGGAAGCCGCCGGTGAGACCGTTGACGCGCGCCCAGAAGCTCACGCGGGCGCTGGGGGCGTGCAGGGTCAAACATGACAAGCACAGGAGAGCCGCGTGCGAACGCGAGGCCCGCAAGAAATACGGGCCGCCGCACAAGGCGAACACCACGAAAAGGAGTCGATAACCATGGCCCGACCGACGAATGGCCGTGCACTCGGCATCCATGCAATCGCGCGCCATAGCCGCACACTTCTGCCCTTCCTAGCGTGGCCCGACGGACGAAGGTCGGTAGTAACAGCTCGACACCGCCAACAAGATGTAGCGAGCTGGACGCTCGCCATAGCTACGTGTTCGACACTCCGGAGCAGTCACAAATTGTACTCAGAAGCGGAGGGGTGGAGAACCGAGAGCCCGGACGGCAGTCACCGTGGACGGCCTAAAGCCCGGACGGCGGTCTCCCTCACATTAATCGCTCTCGCTTCCCTGGCGCTTTTCGCTTCCCCAGCCCAGGCGAAGCCCACGATCGAAAGCTTCACCGCGGGGACTGCGAGCACCGACGCGGGCGCCCACAGTGACGCGAGGACATCGTTTAGGATCGTCAGCAAACCAGCTGAAAACGACGCGGCTCACAGGCTGAACAGTGTCGTGTTGAAGTTGCCTGCGGGGTTCGTGGGTAACGCCCAGGCGATGCCGGCGTGCCCCTACGCCCTTTTTCAGCAACCAGAAGGTGGTCCCCTCTGCCCCGACGACACCCAGATCGGCGAAGGAACAGCAACCAGTGTCCAAGGCGGGGGACTTCCTCAGAGGGTTTATAATCTGGTCTCGGGGCCGGGTACACCGGCGCGTTTCGGGATCTCCACCCGCGGCGGCACTTACGCGGTCCCGGTGTATGCTTTTCAGACGGTTACGGTGGCGGCTCACGCGGCGGATAACTATGCGGTTACGACCGAAGTCGCGAACATCGACAGCACGTTGCCGATCGTGGCCGATGATCTGACCCTGTGGGGTGTCCCTGCGGATCACAACGGCAGTGCCCCGCGGCTGCCGTTCCTGTCGAATCCGACGGATTGCTCGACCGTGCCGGTGACTGCGCTGTCGCTTGACAACCTGTTAAATGTCGGCGAATTCGCGACCGCGTTCTCCGCGAGCCCGAAGCCGACGAACTGCCAGGATGTCCCGTTTGACCCGTCGATCTCGCTGTCCCCGGACACGACGCGGGCGGGCGCCCCGGCTGGCCTGAGCGTCGATCTGGCGTTGCCCCAGAACCAGGACCCCGACGGGCGATCCACGAGCGCCTTGAAAAAGGCTGTGGTCACGCTCCCGGAAGGGATGGTGCTCTCCCCGTCGGCCGCGGGTGGCCTCGACGGCTGCACCCCGGCGCAGATCGCGTTGAAGTCCGATGCTCCGGGTAGCTGTCCGGAAGCGTCCAAGATCGGCACGGTGCAGGTCACCTCGCCGCTGCTGGGCCCGGACTTCGGTGGGACAGGGGAGGGTTCGTTGACGGGTGCAGCGTATCTCGGCAAGCCCGAATCGGGCCCGATCACCGCCCCGCCTTACGCTCTGTATCTCGAGGTCGCGGGCCATGGCCTGGATGTGAAGCTTCCCGGTACCGTGGTGCCTGACCCGGTGACTGGGCGGTTGACGGCGACGTTCGATGAAAACCCGCAGCTGCCGTTCGATCATTTCCGCCTGCAGTTCAAGGGCGGCCCCCGGGCGGCGCTTTCGAACCCTCTGACGTGTGGTCGCCAGACGACCACGACTCAGCTGACGCCGTATTCCGCGCCGACCGAACCGGCGACACCATCCTCGAGCTTCACGACCAGCTGGGACGGCCAGGGAGCTCCGTGCCCTGTCAGCTTGCCGTTCAACCCAGGTTTCCAGGCGGGCGTCCAAAACCCCTCTGCTGTCAGCTCGAGCCCGTTCGTCTTCCATTTGACGCGTGGCGACCAGGAACAGACGTTCGGCCAGGTCTCAGATGTGCACCTGCCGTTGGGTTTGTTGGCCTCGATCCACGGGATCCCGCGCTGTCCGGACGCGCAGGCCGCCGCGGGGAGCTGTGACCCTGCTTCGCAGATCGGGTCGGTCGCGACGGGTGCCGGCGCGGGGCCGAACCCGTTCTACCTCGCCGGCAGGGTTTATCTCACCGATGGGTATAAGGGTGCCCCGTTCGGGTTGGCGATCGTGGTCCCGGCGGTCGCGGGCCCGTTCGATTTGGGAAACGTCGTCGTCCGCGCGGCACTCTTCGTCGACCCGGCGACCACGGCTGTGACCGTCCAGGCGGACCCGCTACCTACGATCCTGCAGGGCGTGCCGTTGAACGTCCGCGACATCACACTGAGCATCGACCGCCCCGGTTTCATGCGAAACCCCTCGAGCTGTGACCCCATGGCGATCACCGCCAACGCTGTGTCGCTACAGGGCACCGTCGCCCCGCTCTCCAACCGTTTCCAGGTCGGCGGCTGCTCCGCATTGCCGTTCAAGCCGTCCTTCAAGGCCTCTACGGCTGGTGTGACCTCGAAACTGAATGGGGCGTCGCTGGATGTGTCGGTGTCACAGGCTCCGGGTGAAGGCGATATCAAGAAGGTCGATGTGCAGTTGCCACGCGTGTTGCCGTCCAGGCTTTCCACTTTGCAGAAAGCCTGCACCAGCGGCCAGTTCCAGGCAGACCCGGCGGGCTGCCCCGCCGGGTCCGTCGTCGGCACGGCGACCGCCACGACACCGTTGCTCAACGCGCCGTTGACGGGTCCCGCGTATCTCGTGAGCCACGGCGGCGCGGCGTTTCCGGACCTGGTCCTGGTCCTCCAGGGCGAGGGTGTCCGGATCGACCTGACGGGCAACACACAGATCACCAACGGCGTGACGTTCTCGCACTTCGAGACCGTCCCCGACGCGCCGATCAGCTCGTTCGAGCTGAAGCTGCCACAGGGACCGTACTCAGTGTTGGCGGCGATCAAGGACCTGTGTGTACCGACACGGATGGTGACCGTGACAAAGCGCGTAGCGCTGCGAAGCCACCGCCACATCGTCCGCAGGCATGGACATACCGTGTACGTGCTGCGGAAGATCCAGCGGTCTGTACCAGACCCGCTGGTCATGCCGACCACGATCACCGCCCAAGACGGGGCCGTCGTGCAACAAAACACGAACATCCAGGTCACCGGCTGCCCCACAGCGAAAGCCTCCGCCAAATCCGCGAAGAAGGCAACCAAAGCAAAGAGGGCTCACAGGTGACCTGCTCTTGTGAGGCCCGAGCCCGCCGCGTGATGGTGACTCAGCGGCCACGCGTGAATTTGTGCGGAGGTGGTGTTGTATGCCCCGAATGAGATGAGCACAGGCCACTCCGGCTGACTGTCGCGACCGTGTTTGCCCGCGCGAGCGTGGCGTCTCAAGTCGGGCGTATCCTCCCGTCCCTAGCGCAGCGTAGGGTCGGGGGCGGGCAGGCGGGTTATGCTAGGAAGTTGACACGGTCCTCCGTCACTTCAAATGCCAGTCGTGTTGACAGCCCAAAACGGCGGCGTGCGCAGACATAGGCCACTCGTTGAGAGGCCGAGCCCGACTAAATGCCAGATCGGTGACGAAGTCCCGATACTTCGAGGGCGCTGGCGCTGTTGAGGCCCGAGCGACCGGAACGCCTCCGATCCTCACGCGAGGCCCGATCAACTGTCCCGTCCCAAGCGGGGCCTAACGTGCGAACGTGATGTCCTACGCAACCCCGAATCGTTGCTCTCCACGTCGAGAGAAGTTGAACCGCTCGGGCCAACCACCACTTTTATCCTCTCCCACACCCGCGCAACCCTTCCATCTCAAGTCGCCGTTACCGTTCCCTCCCAAGCGCAGCGTAGGGTGGGAGGGCGGGGCGGCGGGGATACGCGCGAGCGATCGTCGACTACCTGTGTCGTGGACATGCCACGGCGGTTCGTGCGCTCTTGCGTGCTCCGTCCAGGAACGAGAAGTGTGCCGCGAACCCGGAAGCTGGCGTGTGGGCATCTGGTTGGTATGCCGATGCCGGCGGGGTGGTAGGGGACTTGGCGGCCGTTGACGGTTTCGTAGTAGGTGAGGTGGCCGCCGACGGTGAGGGTGCATTTCGGCGAGTGAGACGTAGGGGGCTTCAGGGAGGCTCGGGATCGGTGGCACCACGAGGGCACAAAGAAGTTGACAAGGTTCACCGTCACTTCAAATGCCGACGGTCTTTCAAGCGCAAAACGGCGAGCCTGCGCCAAGCTTGGCATGCTTCGCTCAATCGGCGACGGCCGGCTTGGGGGAATGCGGTCGGTGCCATCCCAGCCAGGCTGTACGCTGCCCTCCCAAGCGCAGCGTAGGGTTGGGGGCGGCGGGGCGCCGGGGTACGCGCGAGCGGTCGCCGACTACCGGTGTCGTGGACATGCCACGGCGGTTCGTGCGGAGGTGGTGTTGTATGCCCCGAATGAGATGAGCACAGGCCACCCTGTTCATCAAAATTTGTCCTACCTCCTCTTTTGCTCTTAAATATAAGGACAACTGCCCTCCTCTGAAATCGTAAACAAAATGAAGACACACAGACCCGCCATCTCACCTAAAATAACGCCACCTGTAAGCTGCCGGGTCGCTGAATAAATGGCAGATTTGTGGTAAAGCCCTTGGTAATGGAGCGCTTTACCGCTCCTGAGGGTGAAGCGACCGGAATACCTGGCGTGGCGCCGAGCGCGGGCAACTCAGGTCCCTCTGGATAGGATCCAGGCCGATCGGCACGCCTAGTTGGGGGCGGGTCGGCCG
This sequence comes from Solirubrobacteraceae bacterium, assembly GCA_035567055.1. Taxonomy (GTDB): domain Bacteria; phylum Actinomycetota; class Thermoleophilia; order Solirubrobacterales; family Solirubrobacteraceae; genus Palsa-744. Next base: position 68,487 of record DATMQX010000183.1, on the reverse strand, counting down.
GATACGCGCGAGCGCAAAGAAGTTGACACGGTCCACCGTCACTGTCTCGTCCGTGTTGCCCGCGCGAGCGTGGCGTCTCAAGTCGGGCGTATCCTCCCGTCCCAAGCGCAGCGTAGGGTTGGGGGCGGGAAGGCGGGATATGCTAGGAAGTTGACACGGCCCTCCGTCACTTCAAATGCCAGTCGTGTTGACAGCCCAAACGTCGGCGAGTCGCAGACATGGGCCACTCGTTGAGAGGCCGGGCCCGACTAAATGCGAGATCGGTGACGAAGTCCCGATACTTCGAGGGCGTTGCCGCTGTTGAGGCCCGAGCGACCGGAACGCCTCCGATCCTCACGCGAGGCGCGATCAACTGTCCCGTCCCAAGCGCAGCCTAACGTGCCCAGTGATGTCGTACGCGAGCGCAAAGAGGTTGACAAGGTCCACGTCACGTCAAATGCCGACGGTCTTTGAAGCGCAAAACGGCAAGGCTACGCCAAGCTTGGGATGCTTTTTCAAGTGGCGACGCCCGGCGTCGTGGGATGCGGTCGCTGCCGTCCCAACCGGGCTGTAGGCTGCCCTCCCAAGCGCAGCGTAGGGTTGGGGGCGGGGCGGCGGGATACGCGCGAGCGGTCGCCGACTATCGGTGTCGTGGACACGCAACGGCGGTTCGTGCGCTCGCGCGTGCTCCGTCTAGGAAGGAGAAGTGTGCGGCGAACGGGAAGCCGGCGTGTGGGCAGCTGTTTGGGACGCCGATGCCGGCGGGGTGGTAGGGGACTTGGCGGCCGTTGACGGTTTCGTAGTAGGTGAGGTGGCCGCCGACGGTGAGGTGCATTTGGGCGAGTGAGACGTAGGGGGCTTCAGGGAGGCTCGGGATCGGTGGCACCACGATGCTCAGGTGTTCGGGCAGGAGTACGGCGGTCAGGACGACCGCGGCGTACACGGGGAGTTCGCCTAGCGCGTAGACCAACAGGTGGAGGTAGCCGTCCGGGGAGGGCCCGGCGAGCAGGGTAAGGGTGACCGTCTCGTGAACGAGGGTTGGGCCGATGCGCAGCTCGACGAGGGCGCTCCCGGTTCCCATGTGTGAGTTCGGGGGGCATGCTGCTGGCCCAGAGACTTCGAGTTCGCTTTGAGTGCAGGCGGCGACGCCGAGTCCGCTTGTGGCGAGCCCTAGGCCGCGAGGGTAGGAGAGCTGGATGCCGGCGAGCGGGGCGGGAGGCCCTCCGCCATCGTGGACCCGGAAGGCGAAGGAGACGGTGGTGGGCGCACCGAGCCGCTCAGGGGTGAATGCGGCGCTCATCCGCGCGGTCGGTGTGGCGCGTGCGTCGGCGGCCATCGCGGGCATGCATGCGCACGCCGCGAGCGCGATCGTTAGTAGTCGCGCTCGTGGCACCGTGTAACCCGCGATGGGGCGTCTAATAGGGGAGTTTGCCGATCGCTTGCACGGTCAGCGCGTAGGAGCGGCGGTAGTAGACCCCATACAGTTCTCCGCGGCCGTGGATGTGCGCGTAGCGCCCGGAGCCGCCGGTGATCGTCATAGACCCATGGAAGCTTGGGGAAGGGCTCGTGGGGGAGCTCAGCCGGGCCGTGCCGCGGGCGCTGATCGAGCCGCGACTGCCGTAGATCGTGAAGCGCGCGTCGACGTTCGGTTCGCCGTTGTAGAGGAAGCGGACCTTCACCCAACCGGGAAAGCTGCCGGTCGCATGCCCTTCGTCGATAATCTGTTCGCCGGAGCTCCTGATGTAGTGCAGCTTTCCTTCGTCGTGGACGTCCAGCACCCGAGCGGCGCGCGCCCTCGGCGCGCTCGAATCGGCCGACGCGGGCGCGCCGAAAGCCACCGTGGTGAGGGCGCCGAGACCCACCACGCCCAGCAGCGCGACGTACTGCGTACGAACGCGGCGGGCGAGTCTCGTTCGCGGGTGGCCCACAACACCACGAACACATTGTGGACTGCATAGTTCCTCTCTCCGACGGGGTTTCATGTTAGCTCTCACCTTCTCCTTTCGCACCGGATGAGCGGGTTCGCCTCGCGCTCCGCCACGCACGCATGATCGCGAGCGTGGGGGACATCAGTGGCGCAAGCTCGCGGCGCAGGCGCGCTACAACGGGCCGGGCGAGCTCGCCCCCGGCGCCCGGCGCGGAGGCGTAGTACGCGGCGACGCCGACAAGGATCATCACGTGGTGCGCCCCGTGCGGCAGCAAGCGAGTCTGCGCTGCCGCTCGTCGAGCCGCCTCGCCGGACACATCCGGGAGCGCCTCCGGATCGTCGAAGAGCCCCAGGTAGCCAGGTGCGCTGGGTCCGCCTGCATCGGTGTCGTGCTCATGGTCGATGAGCCCGTCCAGCAGCGTCAGCAGCACGCAGGTCGATAGGTATGCCCCGGCGATCTCGCTAGCTACCTGTTGCGTCGTTCGAGGGTCGCCCGCGGCGGCGATCAGGGCATGAAGCACGAGCACCGAAGAGGCGGCTCCGGCGGCGAACGCGCGCCAGTCAAGGCCACTCCCGTCCCCCTCCGCGGTGGCCCACTCCTGCAGTTGCCACTGGCCGAGGGCGGGGGTGGCATGCATCCGGATCTGCGCTTGGGCGCTGCGTTCAGCAGTCAGCTTCGCGACGTCGGCTATCGCGGGGGCTCCCGGCAGCCGCGATAGCGCCAATGCCGCAGCACGGGAAAGCGTCTGGAGATACCCGTCGTAGCCGCGCGTCGGCCCTGAACGCACGCCTGCCTCGTCCGTACCCGGGGTAACCGCATCAATCAGCGCTGTGAACAGTCGCCCGCCGTCTTGGAGCGGGTCGGGGGAAGGACGCTCTGTCAGCCCGTCGAGGTAGTCAAAGAGCACCTCGAGCGCGACGATCGCCTCGACAATGCTGCGGCGCTGTGTCCGCGGCGCGAGGGTCGCCAGCATACCGGCGGCCTCGGCATGAAAGCCCTCGTCACGCAGCTTTGAAAGCGCGAGAGCACGCAGCGTCGGATCCTCGATCGCGTGAGCATGTAGCTCCCAGCGCCTGAGCTCGCTGCGGACGATCGGCGCGACGGTCGTCCAATAGCGCGCGTTAGCGGCCACGAGTGCGAGTCCCACCTGGGCGATCTGCCGCCGATCATCCAGCGAGCGCATAGCCATCTCAGCGTCCCCCGAAGCGTCGCTGGCGCCCGTCGAACTCGGCGAGGGATTGTTCAAACGCCTCGCGCCCGAAGTCGGGCCACAGCTCGTCTCTGAACAAGAGCTCCGCGTAGGCGGATTGCCAGAGCAGGAAGTTCGAGAGTCGGTGCTCGCCGCCAGTGCGGATGATCAGCTCGGGGTCGTGCATCTCGGGCTCATCGAGACCGCACACGAACTCCTCGTCGGTGGAGCCATCGAAACGTCTGGCGGCCCGCAGGATCTCCGCGCGTCCGCCGTAGTTGAGCGCCATGTACAGGGTGAGGCGATCGTTGCCTTCGGTGAGCGTCTGGGAGCGGTCCATCTGCTCGGCCAGCGCCGCGGAGACGCCATCGCGGGCGCCGAGGAACCGCATCCTCACACCCTTCCTGTGCAACGGAGGTGTCTCGGTTTGCAGGCGCCGCGCGAGCATCTCCATCAGCGCGTCGATCTCGGCGTGCGGCCGTGACCAGTTCTCGGTCGAGAACACATAGACGGTCAGCTCCCGCACACCGAGTTGGATGGCGTCCCGGACGCGCGCGCTGAGCGTGTCCGCGGCCGCGTCGTGCCCGGCCTGCACGGGCAGGTTCTGCTTTCGCGCCCAACGGCGGTTCCCGTCCGCGATCACGGCGACGTAGCGCACCATCGGCTAGCGCTCCTCCAGCGCGAGCGCCGGTGCCACCCGCGAGGCGAGCCACCCTGGGACGGCGACGATCGCAAACGCAGCGGCGAGGACCAGCGCGAAGATCTCAAGGGGGCGCGCGCCGGTCGCTACGCGAGCCACCGGGAAGCCCGTGACGTGGCGGAGATACCCGTCGAGCACGAGCTGTCCGTAGACACCGACCACGGCGCCGGTCAGGCAGCCGGCGGCGAGCATCAGCGCGGCTTCGAGCGCCAGGATAAGCCGCAGACGGCGAGGCTTCACACCGAGCAGCCGCAGGCTCGCCAGCGAGGCCCGGCGTTGCCACACGCTCGAGATCAGCGCAGCGGCCATCGCGCCGATTGCCGCGATCAAGAGCAGCGTCGAGATCTCCCCGAGCTGGCCGAGACCTTCACCGGCGAGTGCATCGATCCTCGCCGCCCGCTCGGCCGCGAGCGCCACTTCAAGGCCGCTCGTGGGTCCGAGCGCCGCGGCGATCGCTTGGCGCGCCGCGGCCGGGTTGACGTCAGGTCGCAACGTGACTCCGAGCGCGGTCGGTGCCGGGCTCGCCCATGCGCGCGTGAAGTCGCCGGTGCTCATGAAGATCACGCCTGGTGGCCACGCGAGATTCGTAGTGGTCGCCGCGACGCGGTATCTAACGGTGCCGTTGGGCGTCGGCAGGCTCATGGTTCCGCCAACCCCCGTGTGCTGCTCCGCAGCGATCTGCTGGGACACGGCGACCCAGCCGCCTTCGCCAAGGCGTGTTACTGCCGCCGGGGCGCTGCCGGTGATGATCTGGCTGGATATCACCTGCTGGCTCGCGCCCGGGGGCCGTGCGATCACCCAGACGCGTCGCCCGCCGAGCGTCAGGAAGCCGCCTTGGAATGCTCGCACTGCGGCGACGGCCGGCAGCCTGGCAATGGTGGCCTCGCTCGCGCCGGGGTCAAAGGTGTCGGCGGCTTGGTTGTCCTGAGGGTTGGTCACCCAGATCTGGGCGTCGGCGACGTAGCTTTTCGAGAACGTCCCGATCCCCCGCAGCAGGTCGTCACGCGACCCCCCGAGCGCGACGCTGCCAAACAACGCGACCGCCCCCGTTGCCGCGAGTGCGAGCGAGCGCAGCGTGCTCGCCCGTAACGAAGCGAGCGCCACGGGAAGGACGGTGAAATGCTGGAAGCGATCGGCGACGCCAGCGCCAGCACGCAGCACGGCGGCGAAAGTCAGCGGCACGGCCAGCACGGTGGCGGCGGCGAGCATCGCACAGCAGGCGATCGCCGCCGACGGTTCGCTTGCGAACAGGACGGTCGCGAGCGCGACTAGCGCTACGGCAGCGGCAAACAGCCACCTGCGAGCGCCTGGATACAACGCGTTCCCGGGCACGCCCGCTTCCCGGTACACCGCGTCGCGTGCGCGCCCGCGACGCAAGTCGAGCAGCGGGATCGCCGAGGCGAGGCACGTCGCGAGCACACCACCGATCGAGGCAACAAGTAGCGGCAACGCGCTGACAACCGTGCCGCTTGAGAGCGTGAACGCCTCAGCCAGATATCCGGTCGGCTGGTGAAAGACGCCGCGCGAGAGCGCATACCCGACAGCTAGTCCGACGAAGGTTGCGGCGAGCCCCAGGCACAGCGCCTGGAAGAGCACCATCTGCAGCACCGCGGAGCGTCTGATGCCCGTCAGACGCAGATCGGCGATCGCCTGGCGGCGCTCGGGTACCGTCAGCAGCAGCGCGTTGAACGCGAGCAGCAGCCCAAGTAGCACACCGATCGCCGCGAACACCTCGCTGGCCAGGTCGCTCGGCCGCAATGCCTGCTGCAGCTGCTGCACGTCCTCGTCGGCCGCCGCGACGCTGAGCCGTCCGCCCGCTAGGCGCTGCAGCTCACCGCGCACGATGGTGTTCTGGCCGGGGTCACTCTGCACCAGGATGCGCGTGACGCGGCCCTGCAGGCCGGCGAGCTGCTGCATGCGACGTAGCGGCATGACGGCGACCAGTGCCTGGGAAAGCGCGCCAGCGGCTTCTCGACCAAGCACGGCAGAAACACGCAGCGCACTGGCACGTCCGCGCATCCGTAGGGTGACCGAGCCGGAACCTGCGCCCGTACCGGCGATCCCGAGCGCTTGTGCGCTATCTCTACTCAGACCGATCCCGCCGGGGGTGAGCGCTCCGAGCGGCAGCGTTCGCGCGAGCCCGTCGAGCGTCGCAAGCGCGACGTCAGTCCCGGCGAGCTGCACCCTCACGCGTCGCCCGTTGTGCGCTGTCAGGGTTGCGCTCTGCTCCAGCAGCGGCGCGGCCTGCTTGACCCCGCGGAGCGCTTCCACGCGCGCGAGGAGCGCTTCGCTGAATCCCTCGCCGCTGCGGGCATGCAACTGCAGGCTTGTGGGCCCGACGACGGCGCGGACGACGGCGCGCGAGGACCCTGCGATGCTGCCTTGCGCTACCAGCGCGGCGAACAGGAGTGCCACCGCGATCGCCACGCCCGCGCCCGCGAGCAGCTCCTGCGGGGCGTGCGCCCGCAGACGTCGACGGTAGAGGTAGATCAGAGCGTAGGGGCGCATCAGGGCGTGCGTCCGCGGCCTCTCCCGGAGTTGCATCTACTTGATCACCCCTGCGCGGTCCGCGAGTGCCGCTGGGGCTCTTCCACGCCCCGGGGCTTATCTACCTCGGTGAGCCTTCCGTCGCGCATGCGATAGCGGCGGTCGGCCAGTAGGGCCGCCTCGCTGTCGTGCGTGACGAGCACCACGGATGCACCTCGCTCACCGGCGATCGTGTGCAGTAGCTCGACGATCTCTATGCTCCGGGCGCTGTCGAGGTTGCCGGTAGGCTCGTCAGCAAGGATCAGGCGCGGCTCGCCCGCGAGCGCACGGGCGATCGCGACGCGCTGGCGCTCGCCGCCGGAAAGCTGCTCGGGGGTGTAGGCCAACCGGTCGCCGAGCCCGAGACGCTCAAGCCACGGCATAGAGTGGGCCTTCGCTTCGCGCATGCCCAACCCGCCAAGGATCAGCTTCAGCGACGCGTTCTCCAGCACTGAGGTCCGCGGCATTAGCTGGACGCTCTGGTAGATGAACCCGACCTCGCGCATCAGGTACTCCGACGCCTCGTTCTCCGACAGCGCCGCGATCTCGCGCCCGGCGAAGCGGATTACACCCGCGTCTGGCGCCAGGAGTCCGGCGATCAGCAGTAGCAGCGTCGTCTTGCCTGACCCGCTGGGCCCTTGGACCGCGACCATCTCACCTTCGCGAACCTCAAGGCTGACTCCGTCCACCGCGCGAACCTCGTCGTCGTCGGCGGCTCGGTAGTGCTTGACGACCTGGTCAAGCTCGAGCATCGCCCCTCCTTACGGGTGCGGAGGCGCTCCGTGCTTCCCTCACCCAGTGGCCCGCCACGCTGCCGCACGGCGCAGCGGTAGGACGGTCGCGAGCTCCGCCGGCGGAGCGCCGCGCAGCTCTCCTTCGTTGAGCACCAGCCCGCGGTCGGCTCCGGCGAGCCCGGTCGACTCCGCCGTGCTCGCCAGAACGGCGATGCCCTCGTCTGCGAGTGAGCGCAGCAGCGCGAGGATTCCGTCACGCTCGAGCAGATCGACGCCCCTGGTCGGCTCGTCGACTACGAGCAGCGCGGGTTCAAGCGCGAGCGTGCGGGCGACCGCGACGCGAACGCTTTCACCGACGTCGAGGGAGCCGAGGCGCTGTGTCGCGTAGCCGTCCGCCCCGGCACGCTCGAGCGCTCGCTGCGCTCGCAACCGTGCCTGACGGGGGGGCACTCCGCGGGCGAGCAGCCCGACCGTGACCTGCTCGAGTACCCCCTGTCCTTCCGCGCAGCGAAACGTCCGCTCGCAATAGCCCAGGCCGCCGCCGAGGAGGTCCTCACCATGGGTGGCGAGGTCGCGCCCTTCGAAGCGCACCGTGCCGCTGTCGGGAGCCTCGATACCCGCTGCGATGCGTAGAAGCGTCGAGCGGCCCGAGCCCTTCAGCCCCCACACGACGACAAGTTCGCCGGCCTCGATCTCAAGCGTCGTCTCGCTAAGCACCACTCGCCCGCGCGGCGGGCCGGCATAGCGCTTCTGCACAGCTTCGAGCTTGAGAAGGCTCATCGTCCTTGTGGGCGACGCTCGCCGATCGCGCGTAGCTCGCTGCGCACATACTGCAGCCATGCCAGTCTGGCACCGACCGCGAGACGGTTCTCCTCGCTCGCCAGCCGCTCCGCGAGCTGTGAACCGGCGTCATCCGCGCCATCACCCCGGCCGACGGTGCTTTTGCTGGCCTCGCGTAGACACTCCTGCTCGTATCCATCGATCACAGCGCGAGCGAGCTCGGGCTCGCTCATCAGAGCGGCGAGCTCCATTGCGAACAGGCGCTGGCGGCGCCGCTCCTCTGAGAGTTGACCGACGAGCCACCGCTGGTACTCCTCCAGTCCTGCGGCCGTGGCTCGATAGCACGGCTTGGGCTGGCGTCCGGTCCCGCTGCCCGGGACCTCCTCGACCAGCCCCCGGTCGAGCAGGGAGCGAAGCGCCGTGTAAACGTGGGAGGTGCTGCTCAACGACAGCGCCCCCTCGTACGTCCGGTCAAAGCGCTGCGCAAGCTTGTAGGCGTAGCTCTCGCGCTCGATCACCAGACCGAGCAGCGCCCAGTTGACTGGCGACTGCATCGAGCCTTGCTGCTCGCGAACCCTCTCCGCTCCCATGACAGGAAAGCCTACATCAGCGGCCCCTGCGACGTCACGAATAAAACCCCAAAACGGCCACGCCATAGAACGTTATATGTCTTGTACTAGTTAGCCACCTAGTCGCAGCTTCAAGCTCTAGAACCTTCTAAGGCTTCGCTAGGCAGCGCGTGTGTTTTGAGCGCCATGATGACCAGCGTCGGCAGCACAGCAAAGCGTCGAGCAGCTTCTCATTAGCGACACCGCGCATCTGCATCATCACGAGCAAACGCAAGTTCACACGAAACGGGCAGAGCTACGCTACCTGCACGATCGCTGGAGCGATCTCCATTCACCTGCTGTGCATGCGAGCGCGGGAGGGCGCAGATATGCGCCGGCCATCACGGCCTCCGAAGCAGTGCTAACGATGTGTGACCTCGACAGGGAATACCCGGCCGCTGGCGGGAAGTCCGTACGCGCGATCGACGGGCCTGACTGCATGTGAGACCCGGGGAAATGGTGGCGCTATACGGTCCGAGCGACTCTGAGACGACGACTTTGCTCCTTGTGGTGGCAACGTTTTTGCAGCCGACAAGCGGCAGCATCTATCGCCGATCGCGATGTCGCTTCGCTGCCTGAGCCCGACGCATCGCATTCCCGTCTGACCGAGCTGGTTCATTCCCCAGAAATTCGACTCACTGCCGGGCGTGACTGCCATCGACGACGCGATCCTCAAGCTGTTGAAGACCGTTCGCTGGTGTGAGGCGCATAGTCAAATCGAACCCCTCATCGAGCGTCTTGGCCAGGGTGGGTGTCTCGCTCATCGTGCGGACTCTCTCTATGGGAGAGAAGCAGCAAATGACGATCGGTAGGGCGCTTTCGACGGACCCAAGTCTGCGGTTAGCGGACGAGCCCACCGAGAGCTCGGATTCACGGCGAAGTGAAGAAATGCTCGAGCTTTGCGGGCGTTATGTCGCGAGAGGAACGTGCCAGCGGTGTTCGCGCGATTGGCAATCACTTCAATAGGCCGGATTCTTAGCCTTAGAATCTTCTACGCCTTGACTTATCACGCCTCCCCGCGGCGCAGATGATGCGCACGTGGCCCGGGGGCGAAACACCGAGCTCACCCACCCAATAGCCACGCGGGGCTATGCAAACGGCCTCGGAGGTCGCCTTCAACCTCCAGGCGGAGGTCGAGTGGGTCCTCACTTTCGCGTCTCTCGCTCTAAGCACGAGGCTAACCGCGGCAACCTCCGCCCATTTCGCTCCCTCACGGCATGGGGCACATAGATGGCGCAAGCTCAGCCCGATCGGCAAGCTGCAAGCGAACGCGCGAGGCTAGAGCGGGCGCTGACCCTTGCCACGACACGCGCGGCCGCCGCGTACGATCCTCACGCGCGGTGGGTCGATCGTGTTCGCGCGGGGCTCCAGGCACTGCTTGAGTACGCCGACGAGGAGCACGAGCTAGCGCTGCTTTGGGTCACGCAAGCGCTGGTCGGCAGGGGCACATACCCACCCGTTGAGCGGGCGATGACGCGGCTCGCGGTGATCATCGGTGAAGGTCACGCCGCGTCGCGCGCAACCAGACAACCACCGAGTCTCGCCGCGCAGAGCGCGCTCAGCGGCGCCCTCGGGCTGGTCCACGCACGCCTGGTCTCGCGCGATGGCCGCTCGCTGGTTGAGCTGCGCAACCCGCTAATGGCCACGATCGTGTTGCCGTACCTCGGCCAGCGCGCCGCGCGCAGGGAGTCCCGTCGTGAGCCCGAGCATGCGACCGCACGGCGCAACGGAAGCGCCGCTCGCGAGGACCGGGCTGTCGGTTTCCGTCTGACGTATCGCACGATGAGGGTGCTCGCCGTCATCGGCGATCAGCCGGCTCTCAGCAACCGAGTGGTGGCCGAGCACGCGGGCATCTCAGACGCAGGCCAGGTCTCAAAGCTGCTTGCCCGTCTTACCCGTCTGGGCCTGATCGAGAACACCGGTGCCGGTCACACCCGCGGCGCGACGAATGCTTGGCGGCTTACACGGGAGGGCGAAGAGTTCCAACGCAAGATCGGGCGTGTCTCCGTATACGCGACCACGTCGTGACTCGAAAGACCCCGGCCCCAATGACCTCGCCGGTCAATTGGGCGCTCCTCGGTCTGATCATCGAACGCGAGAGCTACGCGTTCGAGCTCGCCCAGCGCTTCCAAGAGATCTATGCCGACGTGATCTCGCTCAGCAGCACCTCACATGTCTACACGGCGCTCGGCGCCCTGGAGACCAGAGCCCTCGTCGAACAGATCCCCAGCGGGCGCACCGGCCGCCAGCCGAAGCCCAATTACCGTGCGACCCCGCTCGGCATCGTGTCCTATGGTGAGTGGCTCGTAGGCTACGTCCGCGAGGACCGCCGCCGCCAGGCGATGTTCGTGCTCGGCCTCGCCTCCCTCGCGGGTAACACCAGCTGGGTCGCTGAGATCCTCGACCGCTACGAGCAGGCCTTGCTCGAGCACGACGGCACCGGCACCGGCGAGATCCTCGTCGTCGACGGACTACCCGACGGCCCCGCCGCCGCGTTGATCGCGCGGATCCTTCCCGCCGAGAACGAGCTGACCGTCGCAGCCAGGCGGGCGTGGGTGCGCCACGCACGTGCCGCCCTGGAGGACGTCGCTGCCAAAACGTCGAGCGACTAGTCTCTGACTCGGCCGACAAGGCATAGAACGTTCAACCCCGTCGCTTACCACGCAGCGGAGCCCCAACCATCATGAGGCGCGTGGCGGGTCGCTCGCACAGTCGGTGCCGGGTCCCCTCTCCCGTCCGCCACGGCGCCTGTGTGTCGCTCCTCATCGGCACTAGCGCTTGTCGTATCCGGGTCCATGGATCCCTCTCCGGTGGCCCCCGGGGGGCGCCGCGGCGGCAGCATCCTCCCCGCCGCGGCGCCCAATCTTTTTCGCCAGTAGCGTCGCGGGTTGTTGGGAGCGCGACGTTGCCGCGCTCCGCCGCGCTCTGCCGCGCGTCGCTCACCGGATTCGAATGCTGAACGGGAGCCGTCCACCGGGGTTGACGCCCGCGCCACGTAGGTACGAGGCCCTGATGTATCTGGCGAACCACTCGAATGCGAGCAACCGAGACATCTCCTCTGCGATCGGCATGAGCGACCAGGCGCAGACCTCACGGATGCTCTCTCGCATGGAGGACCTCGGCCTGATCCACAACCGCGCTCCTTACAATCACGGCGCGCCAAACTGCTGGCGGCTGACGGCCGACGGCAGGGGCCTGGTCCAGACTCTCGAACGTCACGAGGAGCCAGCATGAGGACGGGCCCCGCCCCTTGGGCGAATTCGGTACCAACCCTCCCTCATGTCGGTTCAGCTTCTACGGTCAGCATGTCGTCATGCCGACAATCCTCAAAGCCCAAAGCGGCCTCGAAAGCCACGGGTGACGACCCTCAGCGAGCGGCGTCCGGCCTGCGCTACAGAGGTTGCTGGGGGGCGGTCGCGACGGCTCCTCCGTCCTTCAGGAAGTGCTCGAGGAAGCGCTCGGTTGCGGCTACGTCGAGCGGCTTTGCGAACAGGAACCCCTGCCCGCCGTCGCAGTGCTCGGCGCGCAGCAACGAGAGCTCGTTCGGCTGCTCGATGCCCTCGGCGATCGTCTCGATCGACAGCGCCTTGCCGAGCTGCACGAGCGTGTGGATCAGGCTCTCTCCTTCGAGGTTGTGCGCCAGCCCGGTGATAAACGAACGGTCGATCTTCAGCGCGTCGACGGGGAACTGGCGCAGGTGACTGAGCGAGGAGTAGCCGGTGCCGAAGTCGTCGATCGCTACGCGGACCCCGAGACTCTTGATGTCGGTCAGCCGCCGTACCGTATCTTTCGCGTCGCGCATCAGCGTCGTCTCGGTGATCTCGAGCGTGAGGGCCCGCGGCTCCAGGCCGCTGTCTGATAGCGCGCGCCGGACGTGGTCGACGATCTCATCGCCGTCGAGCTGGCGCGCCGAAACGTTGACGGCAATGCCGATCCGATAGCCCTGGTCGCGCCACGCGGCGGCCTGCGCGCAGGCCCGCTGTAGCACCCAATTGCCGATGCTCGTGATCAGCCCCGTCTCCTCGAGCAACGGGATGAAGTCATCTGGTTGAACGATTCCTCGTGTCGGGCTATTCCAGCGGATCAGAGCCTCGAGGCCGTTCGGGCTCATGTCGCTGAGGTTGAAGGTCGGCTGGAACGCCAGGAAGAACTCGTCGTTGTCCAGCGCCACGCGGAGGTCCATCTCGAGCTCCATGCGGCTTTGCACGGCGTCCCCCATCTCGCACTCGAACACCACGTAGCGGTTGCGACCGGCCCACTTGGCGCGATACATCGCGATGTCGGCGTCGCGAAGAAGTTCCGCCGCCGACGCGCGCTCTCCAGACGCGATCCCGATACTCGCGGTGACGGTCACGGGGATCTCTTCGTCTCCTAGCTTGAAGGGCTCCTTGAGCGTGTCCAGGAGCCGCTCGGCGACGAGCTCGGGGCCGGCCAAGAGGGACATCTCGGCGGCGACGATCACGAACTCGTCGCCGCCGAGGCGCCCGAGCGCGTCGACATCGCGCACGACGCCATCGAGTCGTGCCGCTACGGCCCGCAAGAGCTCGTCGCCGGCGGCGTGCCCGAGCGTATCGTTGATGTTCTTGAAGCCGTCCAGGTCGATGAACAACGCCGCGACCGGCGTCTTTGAGTGCCGAGCGCGGAGCAGCATCTGCTCGAGACGATCCACGACCAGGGCCCGGTTCGGCAGGTCCGTCAGCGCGTCGTGGGTCGCCATGAACGTAAGCTCCTGCTGGCGGCGGTCGAGCTCTTCGTCGGCAAGCTGGCGCTCGGAATCGAAGCACTCGCACATCTGCACAAGCGTCAGACGCAGGCTTATCTCCAGCATCTCGAGCGCGTGCGAGAGCGCGTGCGGCGCGAGCTCCAGGCGTGCCGCTGTTTCCCCAAGCACCTCTGAGGCTGCGTCGCGCCAGCGCCAGCAGCGCTTGGTGACCTCGCTGAGCGGGGCGGCGCGTTGCGCGGCGAGCTGGCCGAATATCTGCCACACGTCGTGCCCGACCTCCATCGCGGCCTCGGGGCTCTCGCCGGCCATCCATCTCGCCACGGCGATCGTCGAGACCTCGCCGACTCGCTCGAAGCGCTGCTCAACGACGGCGTCGAGGACGACGCCGGAGGCGTGACTGCGCGCCACGGTTCTGTGCACGACCTCGCCCGTAAGAGACCGCAGCTCCTCGCCGAGACGACGTACCTCCGCGCCCGGCTCGCCCGCTGTTGCGGACGGCAGCGTGCTCCGCTCTCGGACTGGTTGCGAGTGGGGTGGTGTCACATGCATGGCCCGAACGTGTCGGCGTGGCCCGACCCCCTTGACGGAGTGCATGCTGCGCCAGTACGACGAATGTTCTAGTCGCCCAAACGTGCGTACTCCGTTCGAACCCTCGAAGTCCCACAACAAAGCTGCGATTTCGGCCGATGCAAGTCCACTGTGCCGACCCTCTTTAAGGCCGAAAGCGGCCTCGAAATCCACCAGGACCACGCCGACTGTCACGGCCTCCATTCCAAGCCCTCGAACGTTGCACTCCGTGACTTACTAACAGAGCGGGCCGTGGCGATCATTCCCCGCAGTGGTGCGCTATCGCTGAGCACATCGTCATCGGGGCGCGTAAGACGCTGTCCGACGACGCAACCCACAGGCACATCAGCGAGCTTTGCACGGCCGGGCCGATTCGCTACACCCGCCAAGAAGTCATCGACAGCATCCGCGAGGGCGACAGCTGGAAAACCCTCGCCGACGGCCATAGCGCCCAGATCCACATAGTCGATGCCTGTCCGCACGAGGGATGCACCCTCGGCCCCTACGTCGCGACCAACCCCGACAGCACAAAGATGGACAATCTCGAGAACCTCGACCCTCGCTAGACATTCGCGCAGTTTTTTTCAAGCGCTAGAACGTTGCATGCTGTCGCTTGTTGGGCATGAGCCGCGTGGCGATGATCGCCTTCAAGGAGGGAGTCAACATGAACGCGATCCTGTACACGATCGCGATGTGGGTGCTTGCGCAGCTGCTGTTTGTGTGGTTCTGCGCCCGCTTCGCAGCAGTAAAACGGCTGGACCTGAAGGACTACTTGGAGCTCAGAGAGTATGTCGTCCGGAGCGGCCTCGATTCGCCAGCAAACGAGCGCCCAGCGCTCGCGAGCGTGGGTACGCCGATACCCAAGCACGTCCCACCCGCCGGAGTTGCTCGAGCGTGACCGTTACTCCTTCGGAGCGCTCGAAGAACCCCGGCGCGCCCCCTCCGCGCTCCCGGCCAGTTGTGCGCCGCGGCTTCTTTGATCGGATCGCCGCGGCGCGCAGCGGTCGAAGCATGAGAACCATCGACTGAGCAGCACACGTCGGGGCCCCGCTCAATCAAGGCCTCGATCGGGGGGGTGTGCCGAACGGCTCACTTCTCTCGCGACACGTAGGTCAACGAGAGAACTGGAGATGGAGAGCATGATGATGAAGTCAGCCAGACGAGTGTTTGGTACACCCGGACGGATCGCCATTGCGGTCGCCGTCTCGCTGTCGGTGTCGGCGGGCCTGTACCTACCGCTAGGCCCGGTGGCCTACGCCAAGCCGGCCAAGGACGCTGGCAACGGGAGCATCGAAGAAACCAAAGCCGAACCGACCGCCCTCGCGGTCTCGCTCCAGGGCGCAGAACAGTCCGGTGCGGACATCAGCGTTGCGGACAAATCGCCTGTCCGAGCAGCCGTCGCGCTCACCGGCACCAACGCGTCCAGTGCGCGAGGTACCGTCTCATACGCGGTCTACTCGAATAGCGCCTGCACGAACGAGGTCGCCTGGGCAGGCCCACGCCTGATCCGCCAGAGCTCGGAATCGCCTCCGATGCGCCTAAGGCCGGGCACCTACTACTGGCAGGCGACCTACGGCGGAGACGCCAAGGACCAGCCGTCGACAAGTCCGTGCGCAGCGGCCGTAGAGGCCGTCCAGGGCACCGATCCGCCCCCAACATGCACGTCGGTAAGAGGCGAAATACGTCTCGACACCGAACCCGGACATATCGTCGTGCGCAACGACCTCACGACCGATCTCACAGCACCACAACGCCTCGTCGCATCGTGGAACAAAGGACACCATCTGCGGCTCACGAGGCTCCTGGGCGTCCAGTGCGTCGCAACGCGAGCCGCAAGCCATTTCCGCGGCGTCGGCGAAGCGCGGGTCGACGGCGAGCCCGGCTACCTCGTCCGCTTCAACATCCGGATCTCCAACAACAAAGAAGAGACCGTGCGCGTTCACGTATCCAACGCGCGCCGTGAACGAGTCGCTGAGCTGACCGGGTCCCCGACACCCGGCAGCGAGGTCATCGGATAACAATCTGCAAGCACGCCCCGCGCCACCGACAGGCGCGTTCCGCTCCGAATCATCGTCGCTGCTGCGCCGGCATTTCATCGTCAGATGCCCACCACCTTGACCGACCAAAACGGCGCATTATCGACACTGCCCGACCCGCCATGACGCTAGATCACCCTGCCCCATGTGGGCAGCCTGGGGGCATCCGCGATGACGACGCTGGAACGCTTGCGGCGTGTTTGCGAAGCGAGATCGCGGTCGCACGGCGGCTACTGGAATCTGCGGAGGTGCTCACGGACGACGTTGGCGTCGAGCGCTGGATGGCGCTTTTCGCGCAGTGGCGGACCTGTTGTGGCGCGATGCTCCGCAGATACTTCGCCCGGGAGGCTGCGGCCGAGTTCTACAGCGCAACGCGGGTGCGGGATCATCCGCCGGCGCCATGGAGGCCGGCCCTGCGAGCGGCCGTGAAGGCGATCGAGGACATGATCGAGCTGTTTGTGATGCTGCGGGCCACACTTCAACGCCGAGGTGGCCCGTCCCGTTGAGAATCAATCACATGGCCACCCTCCTCGAAGCACAAAACGGCCTTGGAATCAAACCAAAGCCCCAGCGTCCTTGAAATCGAAAAGCCCGCACCCATCGGCGTGATCGACGCGGACTACGCTTTAGTCCGGGCGACGGTTCTCGCTGGCGGCGACCCGCCGACGCCGCTGCTCCAGGAGTGCCGCCGGACGGTCAGCCTGTTGGTTCGTACTGCCGGGCTGCCGGCGCATTATTCGCCCGTGGGTGTGTGGAGCAATGAGGCGGTCGAGGAAGTGTTCGCCGACTGGGTGGCTGTCCGGCTGGTTGGTCGTGGGCAGTTGCTGGCGATGCTTCAGCGCGCTCCCGCGTTGCGGGTGTTCCGGCGGATGGCTGAGACGTCGGTGCGCCAGCACCTTGTCGACTCGCTGGAGCGTTCGCAGTCGGCGAACCTGTATGAGCGGGTGGCCCAGCTGCTCGAGGTTGATGAGCGGTTTACCGGCGCCGGGTCCGGGAGCGGGCGGCTGTGGCGGATCGTGGGTGGGACTGAGGAGCCGTTCATTGGGGACGACCGCGGGCTTCTGGGGGTCGCCTGGTCGCTGGGGGAGTTCTCCGTGATTCGCTATGACCTCGACGCGCGCAAGCTCTCGCCGCTGCTCGACGCGCAGGACTTCGAGCGATTCGTGAGCGGTTTGCTGGCGGCAGGCGCGATGACCGCGGGCATGATCGTCCGCGCGTTGCAGCTGCGTTTCACGATCGAGGATCCGTTGCCGGCTGTGGAGTTCGACGCCGACGCCGACGTGCAGGCTGGGGGTGACCCGCTGCGGGAGATTGTGGTCGCCGAGCTCGTGACCGCGACGCTGGCGGAGTTGACCGAGCGCCAGGCGAAGGTCCTCATCGGCCTGGAGCAGAAAATCCCTGGCCGCGAGCTTGCCTTGCGGCTGGGCTGCTCGACGGGCACGCTCTCGCACGAGCATAGGCAAATCGAAAGAATTCTCGCCCGTCTGGGAGCCGACGCACCGAATGTTCTGAAGCTTGTGCTCGATGCTCTGTTAATAGAAGAGAAGATATGACCTGTCCATCTTTCACCGAGCTGTGTGCCGCCGATGCGTCGTCGGTGTTAGCCGCCCATCTCTCGGTGTGCCCGCGATGCCGGGGGCTTGTGAGGAGACTCGGTGGCACCGAACCGGCATTGCAGCACCAGCGGGCGGCGGTCACGACTCATGCGATTGCCGATCCGCCGCCGCGGTCGGGGGGGGTGTGGACGTTCTGGGCGCCGGACACGGATGAGTACGTAGTCGGTGCGGTACTGGACGCCGGGGCGTCACATGTGCTTGTGATGCCGGTGCTCGAGCACACACAATGGGCGTCAGACGCCGACATTGGCCTGTCGGCCGGCGTGCTTGGTTATCAGGCTCTGGCCGCCGTCTGGGCCAGTGACCGTCTGCTGATTGAGCAGGCCGTGGAGGCCGTCGGCGTCTTGTCTGAGCAGCGGCTGGCCCGCCTCGCGTCTGGCTATGACGCCTTTTTCGGTGGGCAGCAGGTTCCGGACGCTGCTGGGCCGCCTGTGCTGGGAGATAGCGATCCGCGTTTGGCTGCTCACGCCGCGTTCGCGGATGGGCTGCGTGCTTTCTATCGGCCTTGGTCATTACTGCATGTGGCCGATGAGCTCGGGCCGGTTATGCAACATCGCCGGCAGGAGGTCGGGTTACAGCTCGACGAGTTCAGCGAGCGGCTCGATCTGCAGCCGGCGGTGTGGGCGGCGTTCGAGGCAGGGCAGGTAGATCCGGTGCAGACCGTTCCCGTGAAGGCGCTTGCCCGGGCGATCCGTGACCTTGATCTTCTGGTGAGCCGTCGGGTGCTGGCGCTCGCCGACGCTTCGGTGCGTGCCCATTATGTCCTGTCGCCCCAAACAGTGGGGGTTGCCAAGGCCCGTCGTCGACGCGGGGTCACGCCCAGGGCCAGGCGCGACCCGGATGCTGCCGCGGCGGCAGCGGCGAGTTACACGTCCAAGCTGGCAAGGGAGCTCGGCCTGTGACCGTGATGATCTGCCGCGAATGTGGCGAAGAATTCGCCCTGAAGAGCCGGTTTGAGGGTTGCTGTCCGGAGTGTGGCTCGGAGGATCTCGAGTCCCAGGATGCCTACGATCCCCTCGAGCACGAACTGCAATGCGAGTTCTGCGGCTACCGGGTGGACACCTCGGCGGGCCCAGACAAGGACTGGGAGAGCGACGCGATCCCCGAGCCCCGCAGCGTGGATGACCCGTGCCCGATCTGCACGCGGGCGCTGGTGCCCAGCAGCGAGGCGGCCGGTGTTCGCCAGCAGCCAGAGTTCAAGCTGGCTCGGGAGGCAGCTCGCAAGCTGCACCGGCACTATGTGATCGCCGGGCCGCCCTACCAGCTGCAGGCCGTGGCCGCCGAGATGGGCCTGGAGGTCGTGATCGGGAGCTTCGAACACGACGGTCTGCTGGTGGGCAGCAGGATTGAGATCCCGGCGAGGGTCTCCGAGAACGTGATGCGGTTTGCGATCGCGCATGAGATCGGCCACTTCGTGATGCGTCACGAGGGCGAGCGCTCAAAGGTCGAGCCGGAGGCCAACGCGTTCGCCTCGGAGGTGCTAATACCACGCCAGCTGCTCACCGCGGCCTTGGCCAGGAAGCCGTCCGTTCGCAGCCTGTGCTCTGAGTTCGGCGTAAGTCGACAGGCGATGGTCTACGCGCTGATGAGCGCCAAGGCGATCGACCGCGTCCGAGGCTGAGCCTGGCTGAACACTGCGCCCGAACTGCCGTCGCGGGCGACCCGGAGCCGAGCTGAACGCCGGGGGCAATCCGCTGTTCTGAATACGTAAGGGCAGAAAGCGCCCAGCAACTTCGGACAAAGGACCCAGAAATGGCAGATGCAGGAGCAGTGCAGCAGGAGCGCGAGCAGGACATCACGATCTTCGTGAACACGAAGCGCAAGGAGGTGGAGGAGGACGAGCTGACCTTCGATCAGGTGGTCGCCCTTGCCCAGCCCCTTCCATCGGGCCCGAACTACGAATACACAATCGACTATCGCAAGGCGGCGGGCGAGAAGCACAAGGGCGAGCTCGTCCAAGGCGAAACCGTGACGATCAAGGACGGCACAATCTTCGATGTCACAGCGACTGATAAGTCTTAGCGCCGATCTCGTGCGGTTGCGAGATGACGGCTACGACGTCGAGACGATCGCCGACTTTCTGGTACTCAAGCACGTCCCGTACGTAACCCCCAGCAGGGAAGTTGCGTACGGGACGCTGGTGAGCCGACTCGAACTCTCAGGTGACGTCACGGTGCGTCCGAGTGACCACGTGGCGTTCTTCGCCGGCGAGACCCCGTGCGACGCCGATGGCCAGCCGCTGTCGAAGATCATCAACTCATCAGGGCATCAGGTGCTCGCCGAGGGTGTGGAGATCGACCACACGTTCTCGAGCAAACCCGACGGCGGCTATGTGGACTACCACCAGAAGATGACCACGTACGTTTCGCTCGTGAGCCGGTTTGCAAGGCAGCTCGAACCGCAGGCGACCGCCACGACGTTTCCGGTGTACGACGACGACGACGAGGACCCACGGTTTGCTTACAGCGACACCGCCTCGACGCGCGCGCAGATCAGCGTCTTCTCGGACCGGCTTAGGGACTACCGAATCGCAATCGTCGGCCTCGGTGGAACGGGAGCCTACGTGCTCGATCTCGTGGTGAAGACTCCCGTGCGCGAGATCCACCTCTACGACGGCGATCGGTTTGTACAGCACAACGCCTTCCGAGCGCCGGGCGCTCCAGGGAGAGAGCAGCTCGTGGGGGTGCCCCAGAAGGTCGAGTACTGGGCGCAGCAGTACTCGAGGATGAAGCGCGATGTAGTGCCGCACGATTGCTACATCGACGAGGAGAACGTCGAGCTCCTGCGCGACATGAGCTTCGTATTCGTGGCGGTCGATGACGGCGCTGCCAGGCGTCTGATCGTCGAGAGCCTCGAAGAGTACGGCGTGGCCTTCATCGACACAGGCATGGGGGTGTATGAGGGCGAGGATGCGCTCGCCGCTGTGCTGCGGGTAACGACCAGCTCGCCGACGTATCGCGCAGCCAAGAGCCGAATGCCGTTCGTGACCGCGGCGCCGGACGACTACGACAGAAACATTCAGGTCGCGGACCTCAATGCGCTGAATGGCGCGCTCGCGGTGATCAAGTGGAAGAAGCTTGCCGGGTTCTACGCCGACCTTGGGCGAGAGCACCAAACCCTGTACACGGTGTCGGACAACGAGATAGTCAACGAGGAGCAGGCATGACGAAGGCGGCGACGATGTCCCACGAGTTCGTCGATGAGCTGCCCGACGAGTTCACGGATGGCGTGCTGTATGTATCTATCCCGTTCGCGACGGCGGGGCACTTGTGCTGTTGCGGGTGCGGCAACCCGGTGTACACCCCATTGCGTCCGAACCGCTGGCGGATGACGTTCGACGGGGAGAGCATCTCGCTGGAGCCTTCGGTCGGGAACTGGAACTTCCCATGCCAATCGCACTACTGGCTCGAGCGCGGAAAAGTGCGGTGGGCGCCAGGAATGACGCGGCGCGAGATCGACCACATGCGGGAGAGAGCCCGCGAAGGGCACGTGGCGGCGCATGAGCGGGTTGTAAACCACGAGAGCGCGGGTTCGGGCTCGGAGGCGGCGAAGCCGTCCGCAGGCCGGATAAGGGCTGCAATACGAGGGCTATTCAAACGAGGAACCGAGTAGGCGTCAGCAGGGTGTGTAGCCCGGGTCCTCGCCCCGCCCTTCAGCGCCAGCCCTGTCTAGCTCGCCGAGCAGGGCTTAGACCCACGTTGTGGCCCCCGAGGTGCAGACAGGCGACCACGGAGGGTGGCACGAGGCCACACGGCAGGCCCTGGTCAGAGATCGTCGCCACCCGTCGCCACCGTGTTCGAGAGCCCTTCAGTACGAGCCACCCTTCCTGACCGCCGACATAGTGCGCCAACGCAAACGGGCCCTTCGTGCACAGCGAAACAGAGACCAACCTCACGTGAAGCGACGACTCGGCGTACCGAAGTTAGATGCTTGATGGCGGCGAAGTCGGATCGCTTGGCCGGCCGCTGCGCTGAAGCCGTGGCGCCGCCAAGCAGCGCAACCGCGCCGGGGACGGTGCCCACCGTTCTACGGTGCATCGTGGGTGACCGTGGGCATTCGGTTGGCTGCTTCACCACCAACAGCGTCGGCTGATGCCAACCACCTTGACAGACCATAACGGCGCACCATCGACAGTTGCCCGACCCGCTATGACGCTAGATCACCGTGCAGATGTTCTACGGACTAGGACCGCTCACCGACGCGCCTAACTTCTCACCGCCACCCAAAATCAAGCCAGCCTTTGCGAGGTCTCGTGGCCGACTAAATGGCAGATCGGTGCTGAAGCCCCGGCAGTTCCGGGCCGTTACCGCTCTTGAGGCCCGGGCGACGGGAACAGCTGACGGCCTTGGCGTGGCGTGCGCGCCGCGCTGATGCCGTGGTGGCCGTGACGTTGCTTTTGGCTTCGCACCTAGTGACGCTTAGTTGGCAGGCGCGTCTCACCTGTCAACTGCCGGCTTGACTAAGACGTGGCAATTGAAGCCAGTTCACAAGCTGTAGAACGTTCTAGCTGTTGACTAGGCGGGCTCGTGAAAGCCGACCATGATGGTCCGTGCTTTTGCCTTGGGTGGCTCTCTCTCAGTTAGCGAGAGGCGCCCCGGGGGGCCTGTGCGGCGCGCAAAGATATCCCCTGCTCGTGCGTGCGGGTCTCTTGGCGAGAGGGCTGTCGTGACCGTCCGCATGGTGGCGGCGGCCCCCTCGCCAACTCTACTACCGGGTCGGCAGCCATTCGCGCACCAGCCACCCCGACCCAACCCGCGCGGCCTGTGCCAGCGTCACGTGCACTGCGCTCGGAAGGCCCGCATATGGGCCGGTGCCGGTCGTGAGCTCATCGGTAACCACCACCCACCGAGAGCGCGCGCGACCTTGCCCTGGCGCGATCGCCAACACCACGCCGCGGTTTTCGACATGGTCAGCGGCGAGAGTCGTGGCGGCGCTCTGCGACGCCGCGGTCTGTTCTGCGGCGAGCCTCGCCGGGCCGATCGCCAGCGACGCCAGCTGCCGCTCGTGGGCCGCTAGGCCCATCGCGCGCCAGTTGACGTAGGCAAGCGCGTATCGGCGCAGCGCCGCCTGCGGAGATTGCGCGATGGCCCCCTTGGCCGGCTCGTTCTCCAGCCGGGCCTGCGTTTCGGGCACCACACCGCCGCGCTCGGCCGGCGGGTCACCCGCACCTGCCGTGCTGGGACTCGAGGACGCGTGTTCGGCTTCGAGCGATCTCCCCAGGGGAGCGGAAGATTCCTGGGTTGAGTCCCCGCAGCCGGCCAGGGCAAGCACGCCGACGAGGATCGCAATGCCGACGGTCCTCACAGCCCAGAGGGGTGACGCACGACGTAGGTGGCCCCGTCGCCGAGGTTTGCTAAGGGTGCTGAGCGCCAGCGCGGGCCCGAGCCTGGCGGGATCGCGGGCCCACCGTAGCCGGCGGTATCCAGTGCGATCCCGGCGACCACGATCCAGGCGTGCGCGCTGTTCGCATAGATCGTGATCCAGCGCCCCGGCCCAGGCAGCCCGTAGGTCTCGAGGCCGGTGGAGTCCAGAGCGCTCGGACCCATCAAGCCCGCGGCGTACAGGACAAACGACGTGGCTCCCGAGCAGTCATACGCGGGCCACAGTGTCGCCAGCGAACCGTAGTGGACGTCTACCGGTTCCGGGTAGGGCCGCGTATGAATCAGGTTTCCGGCCGCTACTGCCCTCCTGACCACGGCGGGTGATTCCCGCGGCGCAGCAGCGCTGCCACTCGGGAGTATCCGGGCAGTCTGGCCCGCCGTCAGCCCGATCGCCCCATCCGGCAGCGCCGCTGGACACCCCCCGGTCTCGATGCCACCCAAGCGCGGCGCCGGCGACACGCCACCCAGCAGGTTCCCAGCGCCAGGGTTCGGCGCCGGCGTCACTGAGACGTGGCGTGCTCCCCACGCGTCCTGGCTAGCGCGCCCGCGCCAGTCATAGATGTCGACGTGCCTGCCGAGGATCGCCCCACCGGTGTCCCCGGCGTAGAAGGCCCCACTCGTCCCAAACGGGTTGGGCTGCACGTGCACGTAGCTGCGCAGCGGGACCACGTTCGGGTCGACGGCCACCTCGAGCGCGGGTTGTCCGGCAGTCAGGTCAAGTCCCGTGGCGGTCACCCCGCCCCCCTGGATGCCTCCCCACGGCGGGCCATACGCCGTCGCGAACCACGCGGCTGTCCCGGCACCTGCCGGGGACGAAGGGGCAGTACCTAGACACGAGCCCGTCCCCCCACCGGAGCTCGCCACGACGGCGAGCACGGCGATCGCGGTGAGCCCGGTAGCCAGCGCAGCGGCGACCGCGAACAGACCCTTCATCGACTGGTCGCCGTCGGCTGAGCGTATTTGAGCAACGCAGGCATTCCAACACTAAATAGCATTGTCTTTGCTAATTTGGTATAGATTAGCGGATCGGATAGACCACGGAACGGAGGTGATCTGCACATGACGACCCTGACCGCGGCGGCCAGTTTCACGTTCAAGGTGACGCCCGACCCATCGCATGCGCCCGGCGCGAGCGGCATCCAGAGCGCGATCGACGTGATCGCCGTCTACACGCTGCTGGCGTGCCTGGCCGGCTTCCTGATGGGCGGCGCCGTATGGGCGATCGGAGGTCGCATAGGCAACGACCACACCGCCGTGGGCGGCAAGATCGGGATGGCCGTCTGCGTCGGCGTCGCGTTCCTCGTCGGTGCCGCCGCGGCGATCCTCCAGTTCGCCTACGGGCTCGGTTAGCGATGCGCAAGCGACGCTTCTCGCCGTCCTCGGCGCTCGCCGGTGCGCTCGCTGGCTTCGTGCTGGCAGTTGCACCGGTTCTCCTCGGCGCTGTGGGGAGTGGGCGCGCACCCGGGCCCGCGGCGCCACTCAGCCCAGTCGAGCTCTTGGGCGGCGTGCCCGTCGGGGTGGAACATTCCCCCACGGGGGCTCTGGCGGCGGCCGACAACTATCTCGCGATCGCCTCGCAGTCGATCGAGCAGGACCCCGGCTCCTTCGCCGCACTCCTCGCCCAGGCCTACACCCCGGAAGCTCGCGCCGCCGCGCTCGCGCAGGCACGCAAGCTGCGCGCCGGCGACATTCAGAACACCGCCAACTACAAGCAGGGCGGTCATGGGATCGCCGTGATAGCGGCGCGCCGCCTGGACAGCTACATCGCAACTGAAGCGACCGTCACGAGCTGGCTTGGCGGGTTCGTGTGGGGACCCCGCCTGACCCCGCGCCAGAGCTGGAATCTCGTCGACACGACGCTTCGCTGGCAGTCGGGCCGCTGGCTCGTGGCGGCGAGCAGCACCGATGCGGTGCCGGCACCGGTGCCGTCGATCGTCTACGTCAACGGGCCCAACGACCAGTCGCAGGCATTCGCGCGGCTGGCGGGTATGAGCGCACCGTTCTACGGCACCGGCGGGTGAACTTGCACGCCCGCCCTCGTACCCTCGCACCTCCGCTGGCGCTGACCCTCCTCTCTGCGGTGCTCTGCACGCGAGCCCTCGCGCTGCCACCACCCGCAGGTACCCAGGCCGGCCGTCCGCTGCACGTGGCGGCGAGCGCACACCACGACGGCGCCTGCACGGTCGAAGTCCCAGTGATTGGCGGCCTCGTCGGCGGTGCGTGTGAAGCGGCGGGTGAAGCCGCCGGCGCGCTCGGCGGGCTCGTCGGGGAAGCCGCCGGCGCCGTCGGCAACGGGATCCTCGACCTCGTCGCGAAGTGGATGATCGGCGCCGCGACCCAGATCACCACCTTCGTCGCGCGCGAGATGCAACACACGACCACGCCGCAGTTGCAGTCCGCGTGGTTCCAGGCCCAATTCGCGCCAATGGCGGACCTCGGCGCCGCGCTGGGCCTGCTGGTCACGCTGATCGCGCTCGCCTCGGCGGCGATCCGCCGCAACCCGCAGGCGCTCGCGGCGACGCTCGCCGGGATCGCCCGGGCCGGGATCGGCACGGGTCTGCTCGTCGCGCTGACCGTGATCGCGCTCGGGGTCGCCGACCAAATCTCGAGCGCCGTCCTCACAAGCTCCCCACACGCCTTCTACGCGACGGTCGCGCATGCATGGGGCACGAGCGGCTTCGGCGGCTTCGGGTCCTCCGCGCTGGCGATGCTGATCGCGCTGGTCGAGGTGTTCGCCGCGATCTTCGTGTGGCTCGAGCTGATCGTCCGCGACGCCGCGATCTACCTCGCGGTTCTGTTCTTTCCGGTGGCCCTCGCGGCGGCGGTCTGGCCCGCGCTCGCCTCCTGGCCCGCGCGCCTGGGACGGCTCCTGTTGCTGCTCGTGATCCTCAAGCCGGTCGCACTGATCGTGCTGTCGTTCGCCGGCAACGCGGCCGCCGCCGGCCTGTCCTTTGGCGGCGGCGCCTCCGGCTCCGTCGGGACGATCCTCGCGGCGACGGTCATCTTCGCGCTCGCGGCGTTCGCGCCGTGGGCACTGATGTACCTGCTCGCGGCGGATGCCGAGAGCGCCCATCTCACAGCCAGCGTGCGCTCGTCGGCCGTCGGCGCCGTCCACGGCCAAGAGCGTTCGCTGCGCACCGCCGGCGGCCTTCGCAACACAGGCGGACAGCCGGGCGGCGGCCCGTCCAGTCGAGGCCCATCAGCTAGCGGCGGCGCCGGCCCGGGCGGCGGTACGACCCCGGGGAGCGGCCCGATCGGCAGGCCACCCGGCGGCGGACCCTCACATGGCGGCGGCGGCGGCGCGCCACCAGCCGGCCCGGGTGATGGAGCTCTGCCGCTCGGCGGCGAGAGCATCGGCGCGGGCAGCGTGGGCGCCGCCGCCGGGATCGGCGCCGCCTCGGCGACCACCGCGCGCTCAGAGCAGCCACAGACCGCATCGCCATCAACTGCCGGCGGAGCCTCCACCAACGGGCCCTCTCCCCACCCGAGCGGGGGCTCCGCCGGCGCCTCGCGCCCCAGCGAGGCGCCGCCCCAGCAACATGAGCACTCCCCGGCCCCGGGCGCGAGCCGCTCCCACCGAGACGCGGCCGGCGCGCCGGCGCCGGTGCTCCCGGCGCGCGAGCGCCCAGGGCAACCCGCCGTGCTCGCCGGCGCCGCGGGCCCCGCGCGTGAGAAACGCCAGAGCGAGGAGGCGGAGGGCTAGATGGCCGAGCGCAGCTACCGTTTCGCGCCGCACCCCGCGGGCGGATTTCTGCTCGGGCTGCGCATCCCGCAGCTGCTCGGGTTCACCGTGCTCGGCGCCGCCGCGCTCGCCGCCCTGCGCACCGGCGGACTTGCAGCGCTCGCGCTCGTGCTCGGGCTCCTCACGCTCGGTGCGAGCGTGCTGTTCGTGCCGCTGCGGGGTCGCACGCTCGAGCAGTGGGCGCCGGTCCTCACGCGTTTCCTGCTCGCACGCCAGCGTGGGCATGCACGGTTTCGCTCCCAGCGCGCGCAGCTCGGGCACCTCGTCGCGCTGCCCGGCGGTGAGCTCGACCCGCGGCGCGCAAGCGACCCCCGCTCGCTGCCCGCTGAGCTCGCCGGCCTCGAGTTCCTGGAGGGGGAGCTCGCGCGCTACGCGAACGCCCGGTTCGGTGTTATCAAGGACGCGCACGCACGGACGTTCACCGCCGCTGTGAGCGTGCGCGGCCGCGCATTCGCGCTTCTCGGCGCACCCGAGCGCGAGCAGCGGTTGGCCGACTACGGCGCCGTGCTCGCCGCGCTCGCGCGCGACGACTGCGCCGTCAGGCGTGTCGCGTGGGTCGAGCGCACACTCCCTGGCGACGGCGATCAGCTCGGCGACTACCTGCTCCAGGCCAAGCGTGCCGACGCTCGCCTGAGTGAGCCGCCCGAGGAGCTGATCTCCTACCTCGACCTGATCGGCCGCGCCGGTGACGTCGCCGAGGAACACGAGCTCACGTTCGTGCTGCAGATCGACTCCCACCGCCCCGCGGCGCGACGGGCCATTGGCCGCCTCGGCGGCGGGGACCTCGGTGCGCTCGCGCTGATCGCAGCCGAACTCGGCCAGCTGATCGAGCTGCTCGACCGGGCCGCCATCATCCCAACTGGGGTGCTCACGCGCCGCGGCCTGGCCGCCCAGGTCCGCGACGCATACGACCCCTGGGGCCGGCAGGGGCGTTCTCGCCAGCTCGACCGCACCCTCCTCGGCGACGCCGGGATCGCACCGCACACCGCCGCCCCATTCGGGCGCGACGAGTACTGGTCGCATCTCGCGGCCGACGGGGCGCTTCACTGCACCCTATGGGCCGCGGAGTGGCCCCGCATAGACGTCCGCGCCCTGTTTCTGCAGCCATTGCTGATGGACAGCCGCACGACCCGCACGATCGCGATGTGCATGGAGCTCGTCGGGCCGAGCAGGGCGATCCGGCAGGCCGAGCGCGCCGCGACCGAGACCGCGACCGAGCAGAGTCTCCGCTCCCGCGTCGGGCAGCGCACGAGCCAGCGCCAATCCCAGCGCGACCAGGCGGCAACTCAGCGCGAGCGTGAGCTCGCCGAAGGCCACGCCGCCGTCCGCTACGCCGCCTACGTAACAGTCAGCGTCCCCGCAGGGCAGCCAGACTCGCTCTCTGCCCTGGAGTCAGACGTCTCGCGCATCGAGCTCGAGGCCAAGCGCGCCCCCCTTCGCCTGGAGCGCATGTGGGGCCAGCAAGCCGAGGCCTTCACCTACAGCCTGCCGCTCTGCCGAGGGCTCAGGTGAGCACCCGCCACCAACGGCGCGAGCAACGCGCCGACGCGCGTGCGGCCGCGCGCGAGCACCGCGCAAGACACGACAGCCTCACCCGCGAGCTCTCCCAGCCACCGACCGCCCGCTTCGCGCGGCTGTACCGGCCGGCCGAGCAGGTCGGCCACGAGCTCTCCACCGCCCACTTCCAGGCCGCCTACCCTGCCGTCGCCGAGGCCGGCCTCGGCGCGCGCGGCGTCTACATCGGCACCGACCTCCATGGCGGCTCGTTCGTCTATGACCCGTGGCTCCTGTATGAGCGGCGAGTCCTCTCGATCGCCAACGTCCTCGTCCTCGGGATGCCCGACTTCGGCAAGAGCTCGCTCACCAAGAGCTGGCTTTACCGCTCGTGCGTGTTCGGCCGCCGCTGCGAGATCATCGACCCCAAGGGCGAGTACACCCAGCTCGTGGCGGCCCTCGGCGGCGTCGTGCTGCGCCTGGCGCCCGGCGGCAACACGAGGTTGAACCCTCTAACCCCGATCGGCGGGCGTGAGCTGCGCGAGGGCCTGTTGCACGCCGTCGCGCAGGCGATGCTCGCACGGCCCCTGCGCCAGACGGAGGCCGTCGGGCTGATCGAGGCGCTCGCCGCCGCCGATCAGACCGAGCCCGGCGAGGTGTGCATCGGCCACGTCGTTGCGCAGCTGCGCGACCCCGCGCAGCGCACAACCGACGCTCTTGACCTCTCGCGCGAGCACGCACGCGAAGCGCTGCGCGAGGTCGCGCTGGCGCTGATGCGGCTCTGCCACGGCCCGCTGCGGGGCATGTTCGACGCGCCCACCAGCGCCGGTCCAGACGTCTGGGACGCGCCCGTCATCTCGCTGGACATCTCGCAAATCGCCGCGCAGAGCGCGTCCTCCGACCTCGCGCTCGCGATCACGATGGTCTGCGCCACCGCGTTCCTCGACGCGCAACGCATGCAGCGCACCCAGCAAGCTCAGGCCGGCGGGGCAGCGCAGCAGAAGACGATCCGCGTCAACGACGAGGCCTGGCGGGCCCTACCGGTCGCCGGGCTCGGCGAGTACTACCAGGCCGCGTTCAAGCTCGGCCGCCAGACCGGCGTGCAGCACTGGATGGTGCTGCACCGCCTCTCCGATCTCGACGCCGCCGGGGATGCCGGCACCCGTCAGCAGGCGCTCGCCAAGGGCCTGCTCGCCGAGACGGGCACCGTCATCGTCTACCGCCAGCACCCTGAGGAGGCGCGGCGCGCCAGCACGATCCTCGGGCTCTCCGAAACCGAGGCACAGCGGATCGCGCAGTACCCGCAGGGTGTCGCGCTGTGGCGCATCGGCGGACGCTCCTACGAGGTGCGCCACGTCCGCTCGGCGCGCGAGCGCCAGCTCACAGCCACCGACGCCGCGATGGCCATCCGCCAGGAGCGCGTCTTGTGAGGAGCCCGCCGCTCACACCCCGCCTTTCGCCACCGCGTCTACATTCACCCGTGCTCGCGGCGCCACCAGCCGGTGTGCTGTGGCTACTCGCCGCGACCGCTCTGCTCGCCGCGAGCGCGATCCTGATCGCGTGGGCCAGGCGCCGTCCCGCCCGTGAGCATGCCGCACGCTTCGCGGCCCACGGCGACCTCACGCCGCTGCACGTCCGTCGCCCCGAGCCGGGACGCGTAACGCTCGGCATCCACCAGCGCGCCACGATCGCCGCGGAGCCCCGCGCCTCAGTGCTCGCGATCGGCCCCTCACAGTCCGGTAAGACCACCGGCATCGTCATACCCGCCCTGCTGGAGTGGAACGGCCCGGCGCTCGCGACATCGATCAAGAGCGACGTCGTCCACGACACGCACGCCGCGCGCGCGGCGCTCGGCCAGGTCGCGGTGTTCGATCCGACCGCCAGCACGCTGCTGCCACACACCCCATGGTCGCCGCTGGCAGCGTCGCGCTCCTGGGAAGGCGCCAGGCGCACCGCCGCACGGTTGCTCGGCGTCGGCGAGCACGGCCCACAGCGCTCCGCCGACGAGGCGTTCTGGCGGCCCGCCGGGGCGCGCTACCTCGCGCCGCTGCTCATGGCGGGCGCGCACGGCGACCTGACCATGCGAGAGGTCCTTGGCTGGATCGCGACCGTCGATGAAGACGAGCCCGCGGCGCTCCTTCGTGACTGTGTGACCCCCGGCGCGAAGGCCGCGTTGCAGTCGCTGCGGTCGGTTTGGGAAGCCGACGCCCGCTTCCGCTCAAACCTGTTCCAGACGGTCGCCACCGCACTGGACCCCTGGCAGGAGCCTCAGATCGCCGCCGCCACGATCGGCGACAGCCCGATCACCCCGGGCTGGCTGCTCGACGGGCCCAACACCCTGTATCTGATCTCTCCCGCCGATGACCAGCGCCGCCTGCGGGGACTGTTTGCCGCCGTAGTCGCCGACATCACGGCGGGTGCGTTCGAGCGCTCCGCCCGCAGCGGCAAGCCGATCGACCCCGCGCTGCTGCTGGCCCTGGACGAGGTCGCGAACATCGCGCCGCTTCAGAACCTCGACGAGCTCGCCTCGACCGGTCCCGGGCAGGGTGTGCAGCTGCTCACGGTGCTGCAGAACGTCAGCCAGGCCGCCGACCGCTGGGGGCGCGACCGCGCCGAAACGATCATCGCCAACCACCGGGCACGACTGTTCTGCTCAGGGATCGGGGACCGCGCGACGCTCGAGTACCTGCGCGACACCCTCGGCGAGGAGGAGATCACGCGTCGCTCCACACATCGCCAGGGGGTGCTCCGCCACGGCTCAAAGACGATCTCGAGCGAGTTCCGCTCGCTCGCGCCCGCGCACCGCATACGCCAATCAGAGCGCGACACCGCGCTACTCATCTACGGTCGCCTGCCACCGGCGTGGCTGCGCCTGCGCCTGTCCTACGCCGACCCCGTCCTACGCGTGCTCGCCGCCGCGCAACCCCGGCCACGAACCGGCCCGACTCGGGCCCTGAGCCTGCTCGGCCGCGCAATCCACCGCTTACGGCCGCCGGGCTCGGGGCGATGACACCCAAAGCGATCACTGCGTCTCCGCGGCCCCTCCCGGGCGCTTGTTGGTGTGCCTCTGCCTTGCCCGATTTTCGCCGTCGTCGTCGGGGCTTCGGCCCCCAGACGGGGGCTTCCCTCGCACAGCTCGGCTCCGCCCGCCGCCCGACGGCGGTTTGGGCCACGTCAGTCACACCACCAACCACCCTCAAGGAGGGATCCGAAAATGAACCGCACCACGATCACAGGCCGTCTAACCGCCGACCCCGAGCTGCGCCCGCTCCCCAACGGAGAGAACGTGTGCAAGCTGCGCCTCGCCGTCGAGGGCCTGGCCCACGGACGCGAAACCGGCTACATCAACGTCGCCTGCTTCGGCAAGCCCGGCGAGGCCGCAGCCCGCGTTCTCGGTAAGGGTTGGCTCGTCGCCGTCGACGGCCGCCTCTCCTACCACGAGTGGGAGAGCGACGAGGGCGCAAAACGCCACGACTACGAGATCGTGGGCAACGTCGAGTTCCTTGCCGCACCGCGCGGCAACGGCTCGGAGGTATCCGAGCCGCAGGAGGCCACGGCCGCCTGAGCTCCGCCGCCCGGAGGGCGCTCGGCTGCGCGCCGGGCGCCCTTCCGTCGTATCCGGAGGCCATCCAGATGAGCAGTGACCGTCCACACCGCGATCGCGCCGCCCTCGAGCGTTACCTACGGGCGCTGTACCAGTGCGCGCCCACCGCGGCCTGGGTCGAGGTGCGCGTCCGCCGCGCGACGAGGATGCAACAGAGCTTCCATCCCGCAGGGAAGCTCGACGTCGTGGCCGGCACGATCCTTGCGCGCAGCGCGGTGAGCGACGTGTTCGTCGGCGTCGTCCCACGAGCCCGGCGAAGTGGCGGCCGGACCGATCTGATCGCGGACTGGAATGTCGTTTGGGCCGACTGTGACGACGCCGGGTCGGTCCTCGCGCTCGAGCGGTTGCGCCCCGCGCCTTCGATGGTCGTGGCTTCCAGCGATGAGCATCGCCACGCTTACTGGTTTCTAGGTGAGCCGCTCGCGCTGGAGCGCATCGAGTCGATAAACCGGCGCCTCGCCGCGGCGCTCGGGGCCGATCGGCGATCGGCCGACGCCGCGCGGATCTTGCGCCCAGTGGGGGCACTCAATCGCAAGCACTCGCCGCCGGCATCAGTGCGCTTGCTTGCGCTCGAGGAGCACAGGCGCTACAGCCTTGCCGAGCTGGAAAGCGACCTGCCCCGGCAATTCTCAACGCCCCTCCGTGTCAGCGGGCGCGCTCGCCAGGAGGCGCTGCTCGCCGATCCTCTTCGCCGGATCCCGCCACGGGTCTACGTGGAGCGCCTCACCAACGAGCGGGTCGACAGCTTCGGCAAGATCCACTGTCCATTCCACCAGGACCGGACTGCGAGCCTGCACGTGTACTCCGACCCCGAGCGCGGATGGACATGCTTCGGCTGCCGGACTCAGGGAGGCCGCCCGCTCGGCGGCGACATATACACCCTCGCTTCACTGCTCTGGCGGATCCCACCTAGGGGCAGCGACTTCCTCACGCTACGTACCCGCCTGGACCGCGTCTTCGGGGTGCGTCGTGTGTGACAGCCAGCTCTACTGCGTCGAAGTAACCGACTATCTCGTCCCGGCCCTCGTCGGCAACGCCGGCTTTCACTACGAGAGTCCCGCCCAGGATGAGCAGCAGGCACGAGCACTCGTCCGCGTGCTCCTCGGTTCGTCGCACACGCCCGCCGGCGCGGGACCATGGCAGCACCCGGTCCCCGGCGGCCGCCGGCGTGTGGCGCTACGTCGCGCCGGCTGACGGGAATAGCGCCGCCACCACGGATTGACTGCGCGCAGCACGCCCCAGCGGACCAGCAGGTGATCGCAGGCCAGCACCCGAGCGGGCCGACCCCACCCCAAAGGCTGGCACGCCTCCGGCGTGCGATGGGGATGGGGATCGGTCCCGCAACGGGCGGGGCCAGCGCAATTCGGAGGTTCATCGATGAGCACCACTACCGTTACATCCCAGCGCGTCCGGCTCGACTTGATCGACCTGGGCGAGAATGTTCGCGACCTGGACGAGGAGCATGTCGACGCCCTCGCCAGCTCGATCGCCCTACGCGGCCTGATCGTTCCTCTGGCGGTACGCGCAACCGGGGACCGCTTCAGCCTGGTAGCCGGATACCACCGGCATGCGGCGGCTCGCAAGCTCGGTCTCGAGGAAGTCGAGGTGACGCTCCGCGCACAGGACCGCTCGAGCGCCGACAGCGCCGCAGAGAACGTCGTCCGCAAGCAACTCTCGCCTCTCGAGGAGGCACGCGCCATCCAGCATATGCTGGATGAGGGCTACACCCTCGACGGGGCCGCGACGGTCCTGGGCTGGAACCGCAAGCTCGTCAGCGCGCGGGCGAAGATCCTCGACCTGCCCGAGACGGCGCAGCAACTGATCGGCAGTGGCGAGCTGCCGGTGAGCGCCGTGAGCACGCTGAGCAAGATCACCGAGGTCTCCCCCGAGCTCTGCGAGGCAGTGCTGGCCCCTGTCGCGGCCGGCGACATTAGTGGCGAGCAGTTCACGAGCAACCCTGGCTGGGCGATCGGCCACGCGCTCCGCGAAGGCGCGACGAAGGTATTCGCCGCCTACCTGGCAACGCTGAGCCACCACGACATCGCCGAGCTCCGTCTCGGTAAGAAGACCGAGGCGGCCTACGCCGAGGCGCAGGAGCTGCACAAGCAGATCGACCGGCACGCCTACGGGCCGCCGGCGATCCGCTTCGTCGAGTCGGAGGTAGACCAGGCACGGGCGGCGGGCGTGCTGATCGAGTTCGACCACGGCACGCCAGTCATTACCGACCGGCCGCTGTTTCGCGAGCTCGCCAAGCACGCGATCGAGCGTACGCTCGAGGAGCTGCGAGTCGCCAAGCAGCAGGACGCGTCCGAGCGCGCCAGCCGTAAGGCGCAAGGCATGGAGGAGCGCACGCCCGAACAGAAGCTTGAGGGCGAGCATCGAGCAACTGTGCGTCAACTGACCGCCCGGGCGCACAGCACGAACCTCGACCTCGGAACGGCGCTGCTGCAAAAGCTCGCCATGGTCGACCCGGGCGACATCGATGTCGCGCGCTTCTTCGCCCTTGGGTTGCTCGGGCCCGACGAGCGCGGGTACCTCGGCACTGGGGACCACACGTTCGCGACGATCGCCGCGAACGGCATCCGGCTGGTGTTCGAGCAACACCGAACGACGACGACCCCGACACTCAAGAGCGGCGAGCCGGGCAGAACCAAGGTGCAGTACGGCGAGGTCGAGGATGCCGCAGGATGGCTCTGGAAGTTCGTCGAAGGCGCCCGCAGCGCGGGTGAGCTCTACGGGCGCGTGCTGGTCGTCTTCGCCGCCCAGAACTACGCGCACGACCTGGTGCTCCCGGCCAGCAAGCGGCGCGGCTCGGTGCTCCCGCGCTCTCGCAAGGAAGCCGCGCGCAAAGCGTTCGAGCGCGTCACCAAGCAGGTGCTTCCGGCCTCGCACATCCAGCTGCAGCGCGCGCTGGAGCGCGAGGCACGCGCGTACGCCAATCGCCGGGACGAGCTGTCCACGCTCGGCGCCAGCAGCGCGACCACAGAGTCCGAAGATGACGCGGAGAACGCCGAGATGGCCCAGGAAGTCAGCGGCTGCTAGCCCGCCGAGAGGCTCAGGGCGGGGGCCTCGCAACGACGGCCCTCGCCCGAAGCCCGAGCCCACTCGGTCCGGCCGTCTGATTCTCGCACCCGTCCGGGTGCGTTGGGGGACGGCCCAGGCCCGCAGCGGGCGGGCCCATCGGAAGGAGCCACCATGGCCACGACCAAGCGTCACATGTCAGAGGCCCGTCGCGCGGAGCGTCGCGCGCAGGACCGCGAACGTGTCGAAATTGCAACCAGAGCCCTGCTGAGCAGCGACGGCTGGCGTCGTTGGGTCCGCGCCCGAGCGGTTTTCCACAACTACAGTGCATGCAACTGCATGTTGCTGGCGTTGCAGTGCCATCAACGCGGGATCGAGCCGCGCCGCGTCGCTGGGTTTCGTGCGTGGCAGAAGCTCGGTCGCCAGGTAACCAAGGGCCAGTATGCGCTGTGGGTCATGGCGCCGATGGCCGTGGTCGAGCGCGACGCCAGCGGGGAGGAGACCGGCGAGAAGCGGCTGTTCTTTCGCAGCGTGCCAGTATATGAGAGTTCGCAGACCCATGCGTTGCCCGGTGTGGCGCCTGCTCCGCTCGAGCCACCGCGGGAACCGCTTACCGGTGACTCGCACGCACACCTGCTTGCGCCGCTCCGCAGCTTTGCTGAGTCACTGGGCTACTCGGTGTCGTTCGAGAACATCCCGGGTTCGGCAGGCGGCTGGTGCGATGCAAATCACAAGCAGATCGTGGTTGACGCGGCGGTCCCGGCGAATGCTCAGCTACGAACCCTGATTCATGAGGTGACACACGCGTTAGGAGTCACCTACGACCAATACTCCCGCCCCCAGGCCGAGGTCATCGTGGACACGGTTACACATATCACGGCGGCCGCTGTCGGCCTCGCGGTCGATGGCGAGACGATCCCGTATATAGCTGGATGGTGCGAGGACGGCGCGCTCGACGCCGTCACCGAGTTCGCAGGTACAATCGACGAGCTCGCCGGCCGCATCGAAAGCGCTCTCGGCATCGACGTCAACGTCGGTACAGCGATTGCGCAACTGGGCTAGCGCTCAGTGCCCGGTTCGAAACTCCAGCGTCAGCCGCGCTGAGCGAGCGCCCGCGGCGGTAGCGGCGACGACCAGCCTCGGCGCCCGGCGAATGTGTTCGGAGAGAACGAAGACCGTACGCGCCACGCCGTGGCCTGCTCTCAGTTTGCGGGTCTCCAGGACCACTAGCCGCTTGCCGCGAGGAAGATCCAGGTGAAGTGAAACGAGGCCCTGCTCGGCAGGGGGGACCTTTACGGTGACGGTCAAGCGAGCGCCGCGAAGATGCGCGCTGAGGCGCAGCGGACGAAGCGCACCGGGACCGCCGTTGCCTCCGCCGTTCCCTGAACGCGAGGGAATCGTGACTGCCGTCGTCGCTGCGTTTTGCGGGCCGCCCCTTCTGGTGCTGTCGAGCAGCCACAGCCGGACCGTGTAGCTGCCGGGGCCTGGACCCGTCATCTGCCCGGCGCCGCCCGTGCTCACCGGGACGGGCGGCGCGCAGGTCGCCTGGCACAGCTGGGCGAACGCGCTGGTGACGGGCTGGGGAGGGTTCGCTGGATCGCTCCACGCCAGGTCCACCACGTTCGAGGCGCCGGCCGCGCTTGCGGTCAGGCTCGCCGGGGCGGGGGGGCCGTTGTTGTCGATGACGAGTGGGGGAGACGTCGCGACGGTCGTGTTGCCCGCTGCGTCGCTGACGGTGAGCGCGACCTGGCCGTGGCCGTCGGGGAAGCGCGTCGTGTCGACGCTCAGCCCGCCCGGCTGAAGCTGCGGGCAGGGCACCGTCTGCGTGAATTCGCACGACTCCTGTGCGCTTGCCCCAAGCGATCCGCTATCGCTCGCCGCTAGGCGCTCGATGCCGCTCGGATCAGTCGCCTGAAAGCCCAACGGCACGGTTCCCCAAACCACGCCCTCACCCCACAACGGTCCGCTCTCCCCCGAGACCACGGGGGAGGATTGCTCGGTCAGCGTGACCGTCACCGAGTACATGTCGGCCGTGGCAAGCTGATCGCCGGGGCTTCCGGAAAGGCAGTATTGCTCGGTGTTCTGAAGCTGAC
The DNA here is from genome assembly GCA_035567055.1 of Solirubrobacteraceae bacterium. Taxonomy (GTDB): domain Bacteria; phylum Actinomycetota; class Thermoleophilia; order Solirubrobacterales; family Solirubrobacteraceae; genus Palsa-744. The sequence goes on along the minus strand of DATMQX010000183.1, from coordinate 31,766 downwards.
ACTGCACGCCGAAGAAGAGCCCGGTGGTCGAGAGGCCGGAGAACGTGGCAGGTGCTTGGTTGTTCGGGACGCTGCACATGAAGCTGTTCAGGAACGTTCCCTCGCATGTCTCGAGGCCGACAGCGCTCCCCTGAAAGAGGCCAACGATCAGGTTGTCAGTCATGGCATTGAGGTTGCGGTAGTAGCTAACGCCTGTGATGGTGGTTCCGGTGGGAGCCGTGAATGCCCAACCGGCTTGTGCACCGCCCGGGATATGCGTGCCCGGGCTCTGCGCGTTGTCCTCGGCGTACAACGCGCCTTCATTTCCACCCCCCAACGGTCCGACCGCAGGCCCTCCGCACATGTTGCCGACCGTGAGGCCCGCGGGGAACGTGTCGACCTGGCTCCACGGGCCAGCGGTTGTGAATGGGCTGCAGGCGTTCACCGTGTAGCTGCCCGCCCGAGCAACTGACACCGGTAGAGCCAGAGCCATGATGAGACAGGCCCAGCCCGCCGCGATCCGTACAAGCTTCGCTGTGCTCATCGCTCCAGCGTGACCTTCAGCACCGGGCCGTCGGCCTTGCCCAACACGAGGCGTAGCTCGACGGCGCGCGGGCGGCTCGTGTGAATCGTGAGCCGGGAGCGCCTTGTAATCACCCGGCGTGCGCCGTGGGCGAATTCCAGCCGCACGTGCAGGCGCTCGCCGTGGGGCATCTGAGCGATCCCGATCGTGAGCAGACCTCGATGCCAGCGCAGTACACGCAGCGCGACAGAGCCGGGTCCCCGCGGTGCCCCGGCCGCCGCCGTCGGCGCTGGCGCGGATGCCGCGGGCGGCTTGGGGATGTTCGCGTTGCCTGCCGCCACAACGCTCCCGAGCCCGTCGGCCGCGAACGCCGCGCCGGCGTTGAGATCACCGTTCGTTGCCGTGCTCACGAGCAGCTGCTCGGCGCGCTTGGAGGTGAGGCTCGGGTCGTAGCTCATCAGCGCGACGAGCACGGCCGCGGTGAATGCCGATGCCTGGGAGGTCCCGTTGCCACAGCAGTTCGGCTGGTCGGTGAACGGATCGGCCTCGTTCAGGCCGCAGCCCGGCGCGTAGAACGTCAGGCCCTGGTTGGCGGAGAACGAGCACACCGATCCCTCAGCTCCGCTGCTCGTCTGATCGGGTTGTGCGGTAGACGCTCCCACGGCGAGGATCCCGGGCTCCGCTCCGGGCTCCTCGACGGGACCTGGGGTATTGCCGGCGGCGGCGACGATCGCCACGTTGTTTGCGTCCGCCTGGGCGACGGCGCTTTGCATGGTTTGCGCTTGATCGGGGCTCGGTGGAATGCTTGACGAAAGCGCGAGATCAATCGCGTAGATGTGAAGGCTCTGGTGCTCGAGACAGTGCTGAATGCCCTCCCAATAATTGTTGAACTCGAACGTCGGCGCCTGTCCAGGGGAGGGCTGGCTGCTCGCACGGACCGAGACGATCTTCAGCTGCGGCCAGGCGCCGACCATGCCGACACCCGCGGCGCCGGCGATCATCGCCATCGTCGTGCCGTGACCCTGCGGGTCTGAGTCCTCTCCGCTGCCGCCGTCGAGCGCGGTCGCCGAGAGCAGCCCGGGGGTCGTGTCTGGGTTGGCGTGCACTCCGGTGTCAACGAGGCACAGTGCTCCCGCGCCGTGCGGCGGCGCGGGAGCATAGGCGAGGAACGCGGCGTTGGCCGCCTGCGCCTGGGCGGTCAGCGCGGGTGTCGCGGCTGTGGCACCGGCGGGGGCGGCCACCGTCGCGAGCAGTGCGCCGGCGAGGACGAATCGTGCGCGCATCAGCGCACCACCGCCTCACGAACGGGTGAGCTGCCGGTCTGCCACAGGCTGGTGGCAGGCGTGACCGCGCGGAACGCGAATCGCCGTCTGAGCGTCAGCGGCGAGCTCGCGTAGAGGTAGCTGTACGAGCCGTTGGCTCGGACACGTATCGAGTGGCCTACCGCCTCCCATTCACGGCTCGTCCGCGTTTCGATGATCACCAGCGGCCGCGGCGTCCCAAGCGGGCTTATCGCCAACCGCCCGGAGAAGACGAGCCGCGCTCCGCCCGGCGTGCGTACCCGCAGGCCGAGCGTTGGCGAGACGGTCTCGGTGAGCCCGACGCCAGCCCCGGCGGGGGCATCTTGCGCGGGATTGCCGTCGACGATGCGTAGCTGCCGCGAGGGTCCCTTGGGGGCGTGCAGCGCCCACCGCCCCGCACCGTCGGTGATCGTGCGCGCCAGCACCGTGAACGAGTTGGCCGGGTGATTGCCCGCCCTCGCGAGGAGGAACACGGGCACACCGGGCGCCGCCACACCGGCGGGGTTGCGAAGCTCACCCGATAGCGTCAGCGCTGAGGCGCCGAAGGAGCGCGTCAGGCTCGCGCCGAGCACGGCGCTGCGCCTGTCGAGCACGATCGCATAAGTCGGTTCGCCACCGAGCGACGCGGCCAGTGGCGAGCTGAGTAGCCCGCTCACCGTCGTGCGATTCGCCGTGCTGATGGTGCCGTCATAGACCGCCTCTGCGACTCCCGCGGCGTCCGTGACAGTCACCCGGAGCTCGTGATGTCCGTCGCTCAGCTTGGTCGTGTCGATCGGCAGGTCCACCTGCTCGCTGAGTGGGCACGGCGTCGCGTATAGGAACTCAATGACTCCGCTGCTGTCGTGGCCCACGCTGGTGCACCTGCCGCCGTTGCCGTCAGGCGTTCCGTTGTAGAGCACCTGCCCGTCGACGAAGACGGTGACGGCATAGATTCCCGGGCCTGGCCCAGACTCGCTAGCCGTGAGGTCCAGGTGTGCCGTTCCGCTTGCGGTCCCCGCTAGCAGGGTGCCACTGACGCTGCCTGCCTGCGGGGTATCTGAGTTATTCAACTCGATCGTGGCTGACTTCATGTCAGCAACCGACCAGTACCAGGCGTAGCTGCCACCAGCCGGACAGCTAGCACCCGGAGGCTCACAAAACGCATAGATCCATACGTTTCCTCCCGTATGACCAACCAGTGAGTAGGCGGCTTCGACGCTGCCGGCATTCGTACCGCCGAGCCAATCAGCACCGTCGAAGAGGAACTTCGGCGCAAGAAGCCCTGAGGCACCCCCATAGCCGCTAACCGCGCCCGGGACCGTAAAGAAAGCGGACACTTCGCCGCCGACGATCAGGTCTCCAGCCGGCGGCGTGTACTGCCAGTACGGCCCGCTGCTGCCGGGCTGTGGTTCGCGGTCGCCGACGAAGGAGGAGAGTGCCCCGCCCGACGGGCATTCGTTGCTGTCGCCAGCGTCGGGAAGCGGGCCGCCAGTCCAGCCCTCTTCCCAACCTTCGGTCGGGGCGGGGGCGCCCGCGGGCGTTTTGCAGGACACGACCGCGATCGTGCCGGCCCGGGCCGTCTCTGGCACCGCGAGCCCGGTCAAGGCCCCGATCATCGAGATCGCGCACAACATCCGATGAGCGGCGCGGCAGAATCGTTCTTCCCGTCCTGCGTGTATCACCGCACCACCGCCGAGCGTACGCGCGAGGTCGCTGTTGGCCACAGGCTCGTCGCTGGCGTCACGGCGCGGAACGCAAATCGCCGCCCGAGGGTCAGCGGCGAGCTGCGATACACAAAGCGGTAGCTGCCATCCCGCGCGACGCGGACAGGGGTGCCGACACCCTCCCAAGCGGGGCCGGCGCGGGTCTCGATGATCACTAGCGGCCGCGGCGCGCCGAGCGGGCTTATTGCCAGGTGTCCGGAGAAGACGAGCCGTGCGCCGCCGGGCGTGCGGACCCGCAGACCGAGGATCGGGGAGACGGTCTCGGTGAGGGCGACTCCGCCGCCGAGGCTTGCCTGCCGCGCGGCGCCGCCCGAGACGATCCTCAGCAGGCGCGACGGACCCGTGGGTGCGTGCAGGACCCACTGGCCGGCTGCGTCGCTGCTCGTGCGTGCGAGGACGATCAACGCGCCCGCTGGCGGGTTTCCGTCCTGTGCGACCAGCGAGATGGTCGCGTTTAGCACCGGCACCCCGGAGGGGTCCCGCAACTCGCCCGAGAGGGTCAGCGCCGAGCCTAGAAACGACCGCCTGATGTGTCTGCCCAGCGCTTCGGTCGGCCTGTCGAGGACGATCGCATAGCTGGGTTCGCTGCCGGGCGTGGAAGCGAGCGGCGAGCTGAGCAGCGCGCTGACCGTCGTGCGGTTCGCGGTCGTGATCGTCCCGTCGTAGACGACGCTCGAGTTCTGTGCTGCGTCGGTGACGATCACCTTCAGCGTGTGCGGCCCATCGGTCAGTCCCGTCGTGTCGAGGGGAACGTCGACGGTCTCTGCTTGCTTGCACGGCTGCTGGTAGTCGAACATCCAGGCTCCCCACGCCGAGCCCACCGCGACGCAGTGACCGGCGTTGCCGTCCGGAGTCCCCTGGTAGGCCGTGTGCCCGTCGATCTGCAGCGTGACGAGATACACCCCGGGTCCGCTGGGATCAGTGGCCGACAGCTGGAGATCGGCTGTCCCGTGGGCGCCCGGCGCTAGCAGCGACCCGCTGAATCCCGAGCCGCTGGGCGCGGTGCTGCTTTCCAGCAGGAGGTTGGCCCACCACAGCCGCACGAGCGACCAGCCGCCTTCGCTGCCTCCCGAGTTGCAGGCTTGGCCGCCTTCTCCGCCACACCCTGCGCTGAGGTAGAGGTTTCCGCCACGTCCACCGGGAATCCCCAGCACCCCAGCGAAGTCATTCGTGCCATTCGCGCACGGAGTCAAGCCATGCGCGCACTGAAAGAAGACGCTCGTGCCGTTGTAGGCATATTCCGGCGAGTACGCGACCGCCGTGCCCGAGGCGTTGTACCCGAAGCCGTCGGCGTACATGCTCACATCGGTTGCTCCGCCAACCAACCGCGATCCGGGCGGAGGTGTGAATTGAAGTGTCTCCGCTGAACCGACGCCGACCGCGGCATCGGTGCTGAGGATCGCGTACATGGGGCTGCCCGGCCCACACCCCGTGCCGCTGTTCGAGCCATACCCGCCTCCTGCGGCGAAGCTCGTCCATCCTTCGCTCGGTGCCGCGGACTGACTCGGGTTCACGCACGACACCTCGACCCACTGCCCGGCGTACGCCGGGGCCCCCGCTGACAGGGTCACGGCTGTCGGGCCGCCCGTCGCGAGGACCGTGCAGATGAGCACTGCTCGCCTGCGACGAGCTCGTCCCTGGCCAGGCCTTGGAGCGGCACTTCCGCCGAATCGGCCTAGCATCCGAGCTCACCAGGAACGCATTGGCTCTGGGCCGGCGCCGGGTCGGTGGCCTGCGACGGAGGTCGGCTTTGCGCAGAAGAGGCAGCGTTTTCGACCGCCGCCGGCGCGGTGTTATTGCCGCTGCGGGTTGGAGCGCCCGCGTCCGCGACCGTGAGCTCGACCGTTGGCGTCGTGGAAGCGGCCCGCTTCGGCGGGCCAGCGCGGTGGCGTGCTCTCGGGCGCTGGTGGCGCTTAGGCTGATGCGTCGCGCGGCCGCGCGAGGCGGACACGGGCGATCTCGAGCTGCGGCTCGAGGCTGTGCCAGCCTGGTTGCTCGCCGAGATGGCGCTGCCCTCGGAGCCTTGCGCGCGCGCAGGTGCAGGCGCAGACCGACCCTTGAGCGTGTCGAGGGTCAGGGCAAGGAGACCCACGCACAGCACGCTCGCGAACACGGTCGCGGCGACCTTGACCGATCGCGGCCGCTCGCTCCTCCAGGAACGCTCGCTGTGCTCTCGTGCATCGGGGCGCGCGCGAGCAGGCGTCCGTCGGCGCAGCTCCGTCGTGGGCTGATCCCACACGGACCGCTCCGCCGGCGGCAGGGAATGGTGGGTCCGAGGGAACCGCTCGCTCTGCTCGTCAGGAAGGGTCTGCGTTGTCGACGCTTGATCGCGCCGTCGCAGCGGGATGATCTGGGCGACGAGCTCGTCATCGGCCTCGGTGGGAGTCCCGTCATCGTCGCCCGGACGCACTATATTTCCTCCATGCTGTTAGCGACCACTGCTTCGGCATGATTCATCCCATACAACACTATCTTTGCTTATTTTGCCATGTCTGATCAAATCTTGCTGACCGTCGAGCAGGTCGCGGGCGAGTTCCAGCTGAGCCCCCAGACGATTCGCAACTGGATCCATGGCGGCGCGCTGCCCGCCGTCAAGGTCGGCCACGTCTACCGCGTCAAGCGCGAGGACGTGGACGCGATGATCCTGCGTCACCAGGGCGAAACTGCGCCTCTCGCGACGCATCGTGACCTTTGGTCGCCTGAGACTCTCGGCCTGCCCTACCGCCGGCGCGACGGTCGCCGCCAGCCGTCGATCTGGGACGGCGCGAACAGCAGCATCACACCGCCCAAGCGAGCCTAGCCGGGCGCGGCGCGCACGGCGACGTGAGGCGGCTATGTCGCCGGTATCAGGGCGAGCGTCGTCGGGGTCGGGCACGACTGGCATGGAGAGATTCCTTCCTACTCCGAGCTGGTCTAGTGCTGGACCTCCGCAAAGGCGCCGAAGCGCGGCCCGCAGGGGCGAGGATACCGATACTTGGCGAGATTCGCATCGCTAGCTCAAACGGCGTCGGTACGTCAGACGCTCCGACAGCGAATCGTGCGCGCTAGCCCGAGCGCCGCGCCCGGGCCCGCGGCCGCGCGGAGCTCGCGCGATCTTCAGCCGCGACCGCGTCCGAAAGCTCTGAGGCTGCCGTCGCTAATGCTTCGTATGCACGAGCCACCTCGAGCATGTCCTCTCCTGCAGCGACCGCGCTCAGCCGCGCTATCGCCTGGTCGAAGGATCGCCACAGCTGGTGCGGTCCGCGCCGGCCCGTGCCGGGGCGTAGCTCGTACGGAGGCTCGCTGTCGGCCTTGCGCGCTGGCGGCCACGCGAAGCCTGCCGCGTCGGCCGCGCTACACACACGCGCGGCCTCGCTCGCCCCCCGCGCGAGCACCGCAAGGCGACCGGCGAAGTCGTGATCGGGGGGTGCCTGCTTGTGGGCGTCAACCGCGCTACCCCAATCGGCCATCGCCTGCCTGAAGTCACTGAGTATCTGCCGATCGCTCTCGACGACCCTGTCTTTGGCCATTTGGCCATCCTAGCGGTCGACCCGGAAGGCTGCCACTTCGAATCGCACGGACGTAGCGGGTTTGCTGGCTCGAGCTCCCATCGGGCGGCCTTTTGAGCGCACCCCTACAGGCCAGCAGACCGGCTTGCGGCGAGTAAAGCCCTGCGCTTCGCGTCGCCTGCGGCGATCCCTGACGGGACAGGGCTTGACACGTCTTTGCCGGCCCGCTCTGGCCGGGGCGTACTCAAACCACCACTTCACGGGAGAGATCCATGAGCCCTTCATCGAGCACGATTCGCGAGGCGACACTCAAGCAGCTTCGCTACCTGCGCCTGCTGGCTGAGCAGACCGGCACGAGCTTCACCAACCCCGACAGCGCCTCTCAGGCGAGCCGGGAAATCCAACGGCTATCAGAGCTGAAGAAGACGCGAGGCCGGTATGTCGAGCTCCCGGAGAACGACCGCGCCGCCAAGCAGGACGTGTATGGCACGGCGCCGGCGGCCGACGAGATCGAAGGGTGGGGCTCCCACGCGAGGTGGAAGACCACACCTCCACCGGCGCAGGCCGTCGCGGCCGAGAGACCGGCCGTGGGCGAGCGCACCGAGCTGGCGCGCTACACCGCAGCAGGCGAAGAGCGGGTGATATTCGGCCAGCGAGTGGAAGGGGTGGTTCGTGTGACCGACCGCCCGGCGGATGATGGCGGCCGCTCGTACCTCATCGAGCGGGGCCTCGAGCAAGACGGCTACGCCGCGCTGCAGGCGCTCATCGACGAGTACAAGCGCGACGCGCAGCGCCTCAACCGGGTCCCCATGGCGACGAGTGCCATCCGAGACACGATCGAGCACGAAGCGCAGTAGGACGGCACCGCTGAAGCGCCCCGGCGCCACCTGGCGCGGTGCCGGCCCTCCCCGATGATCGCACGCTCCGCGTGCGCCGGGCAGGGCAACCGGCCCCGCACCCCGCGGGGGCTTTCTCGGAAGGAGCGCCATGAGCGCGATCACTCAAGAGCGCCGTCGGCCGCGCCAAGCCACCCGAGTGAGGGTCAGGCGCGAGCGTCCCGGCGGCGCTCTCGGCCGTTACACCGACGACAGCGGCGAGCCACGCGAGATCGTTTGCCGTGCCGGCGCGAACGGAAGCCGGCTGGTGATCGACCGTCTCGCCACGACGCGCGGCGACGAGCGACTGGTGGCGCATCTCGCGGCCGACGAGCCCGCCGAGAACGCGGACATAATTACGTCGTTGTACGTCGCCGACACGGAGGGCCGCCACTGCCGGCGTCTGCAGCCGGATGACCTCACGTACGACCCGTCCTCCGGCCGCACGACCGATCCGGCGCCGGCGCTCGAGCAGCCGAGCGAGACCAGGGAGGAACAACTGATCGACGCCCGCGGCTACACCTACAGCCTGCACACGACCGGCAAGGGCAGCTCGATTCCAGAGCTGCGCTGGCACAGCCACCCACCATCCAGTAGCGGCGGCGACCCGGAGATCGTGAGCCTACGCCACGTGATCGGCAACCTCGAGAGTTACGAGCCTGCTCGCGTCCTCACCGCCAGAGCGCTGGCAACGCACGACCGCGACGACGCCATGTCCGTGTGCGTGCTGCGGGCCGAGCTTCACCGGATCAACGCCAGCCGGATCGTGCTCAACCGGGGGCTGCGCGAAGCCGTGCTCGCCGCGGTCAACACACGCGGACTCAGCATGAGCGAGATCGCGATCCGCTGCGATCGCGTCAAACGCGATAGCAACGGCACCCCGAGCGGCGAGACGAGCTGGCTCGGACGCCGCATCGGGTTGCTGCCCGAGGGCGGCAAGAGCGCCCCGACACCGTGGGTCTCGAGCGAGGTGCTCGCGCTCGTGGCCAGGCGCGGACTGGGCATCGCACCGCGGGACGTGGAACTCGACTGAGCTCCTCTCCCGTTTGCTTCATAGCTCTATCTTTGCTAATTTGGTTAGATGCTTCCAGCGAGATGGACGGCGTAGCGGAGTGCGATGACGCTCGACGGCGACGACATCGACGCGATCGCAGAGCGCGCTGCGCGCCGCGTTGTGCAGCTTCTCCGACCAGCTGACCAGGGCGCCCATCAGCTCCTTAATCCGAAGGACCTGGCGAGGGCGCTGAACGTGTCGCTTGATTACGTGTACGCGCACGCCGCGGATCTCGGTGCATTGCGCCTCGGCGACGGACCGAAGGCGCGACTGCGCTTCGACCTTCAGACAGCGCAGAGAGCGATGGGCGCGCGCAAGCGGCCCCGTTCGGCCATCGCAAGCCGGCGGTAGGGTGGCGCCATCAAGAAGAAGCCGAGGCGGCGCGAACCGGCCCCGGTGCGAGACCTGGAGAAACCCGATGCACCCTAGCAGTACCCGCCGACCCGATCGAGAGAGCTAGTGGCACGGCCCAACGGCGGCGAGGTGACCGAACGTCGGTGGAAGGACGGCGAGACGATCACGTTCGGCGCCCGCTTGTATGCCTATGGGCGACGCCACCGGCTGGTGTTCGGCACCAACGCGCAGGGCTGGAACGAAGTCCGCGCCCAGATCGAGCTCGAGGACATCCTGCAGCAGGTCGACCGTGGCACTTGGGTCCCGCCGCGGAAGCGAACATCTGTGGTCCAGAAAGCGCCGAGGCGTCGCGACGGGCATCAGCTGTTCGGTCCGTTTGCTACTGAGATCGTGGAGGCAAAGAAGAACCGAGGCCTTGGTGACAAGTGGCTCGAAGATCTCGAGTGGAGATTGGGCTATCTCGACGCTCATTTCAGATCGATGGAGTTACTGGAGATTGACGTCGTTCAAGTCGACCGTTTTCGTGACGACCTTGTCAAGCGATCGCGAGTGATCCGAGACGCGGCGGCCCGGGGCAAACCGCTCATAGAGAAGGTCGACCAACGAGGGAAAAAGCCATATCGACGTCGCAAGCGGCCGCTCTCAAACGCCTCGATCAACAAGATCCTGGCGTTGCTGAGCCAGGTCATGCAACGCGCGGTGGAGTACGAGTACGTCCCTCGTAACCCGGTGACGATTGGTGAGCACAAGGATCGCTTCCTACCGAGAGCCAAGCCCGTCCGTACGTTTCTTGAGGTCGACGAACTGCAGGCCCTGCTGAGGGCCGCAGGGGAGCTCGATCAAGACAAGCAGCGTGATCACCGGACTGGCCGCCGCGCCGCGCTTGCCACGCTCAGTTTGGGCGGCTTCAGGATCTCAGAGCTGTGCAACCTTCACTGCGCTCAGGTAGATCTCGCCCGGGCGCGCTTCAAGCTCCCAGACGCCAAGACCCCCAAGGGCATCCGCGAGGTCGAGATGACGCTGTGGAATCGCGACGAGCTGGTGCGCTACCGCGACCAGCGCCTGCGCGATGGCTTCCCGATGGGCCCGAACGACCACTTCTTCGGCACCAAGACCGGCCGCCGGCGCGACCCCAACCGCTTCCGCACTGGGATGCTAAACCGCAGTACCCAACGGGCGAACGAGACGCGCGCCGCCCAGGGTCTGGCGTCGCTACCGAAGATCACGCCGCATTCGCTGCGGCGCACGTGGGCGATGCTCGCTGCTCAGGCGGGGCGCGATCCACATTGGATCTCCGATCAGATCGGGCATACCTCAGCAGCGTTCACGTTGCAGGTCTACCAGCAGACCCGTCACCGGCGTCTGACCGAGGAGGAGCGCCAGGCCATTTGGGAGCTGATGCGCTTCGCCGATGAGCCGTCCGAGTGCCCGTTCACCCGCCAGGCCACGCGCGGGACCGCCGGGGAGTTTAGGCCCATCAATGGGACCACGGACGACTTTGTGGGGTCTTCCGGTCGGGACGACGTTGAGGGTGGCGACTAGAAAGGGGTGTTTTCCAGGATTTTTGTGAGAGCCGGAGAGCGGACTCGAACCGCTGACCCCCTGTTTACAAGACAGGCGCTCTACCAGCTGAGCTACTCCGGCGCGGGGCCGATTGGGGCCCTCGCGTCAACTGTAACGAGGCCGTCCGGCGTGGTGTATTGCTGGACATGGAGCACCCCCACATACAGGAGGCCTCTCCGCCGGCGGACCTCGCCGACGCGCCCGCGCCCGCCGCTCCCGCGGTGCGGCTGAACCACTTCCGCGAACGCTCTCTTCGGCGGGGTGTGAACCCGGTTCTCTACTGGATCCTGAGGGCCGTGCTGCTGCCGGCCTTCCTGGTCTACTTCCGCATGGAGCGCATCGGGCGCGAGCACCTGCCCAAGAGCGGTCCTCTGCTGCTCGCATCCAACCACCGCAGCTTCCTCGACCCGTTCGTGATCGGCATGCTCGTGCGGCGTCCCGTCTACTACTTCGCCAAGCGCGAGCTCTTTGAAAAGCGCTGGCAGGCGTGGGTCCTGAACGCCCTCGGCGCCTTTCCCGTCGACCGCGGGGCCGGCGACCGGGACGCGCTGGACACGGCCCGCGCGATCCTCGCACGGGGCGATTGCGTGGTGGTCTTCCCCGAGGGAACGCGCGTGCGGCCGGGGCCGCTGGGGCAGCCTCGCCGCGGGATCGGCCGTCTGGCGCTCGAGAGCGGCGCTCCTGTCGCGCCGGTCGCGGTGATCGGCACCGAGGACGTTCGCAGAGGTTGGCGCATACGCCCGCGCAAGGTGCGCATCCGCGTCGGAGCGCCGCTGCGCTTCCCGAGCGCCGAGTGCTCGTCTCCTGCGCTGGCCGCCGGCGTGACCGAGCGCATCTGGGCGTGCGTCAGCCTGCAGTGGGATTGGCTCGGAGGAGCTCGAGCGCCCAGCAGCGAGAACCGCGACGAGGCCTCGCGCGGGGAGATCTCGCGCGCGGCCTGAGGAGCTCGAGGCGACGCAGGGGTAGGGTGCAATGAGTGGCCGACAAAGTCAGTCAGAAGTCCAAGGCACAGCTCGACGCGGAGTTCTCGGATCTCTACCGCGCTCACCTGCGCGACGTCTACAGCTACGCCTACTATCGCGTCGGCGACCATCACGACGCGGAGGACCTCACCGAGCAGACCTTCCTCCAGGCCTACCGTCACTTCGAGCGCGCGCAGCGCGAATCGAACGGCCGTCCGCTGCGGCCATGGCTGATCCGCATCGCTCACAATCTCGCCGCCAATCTCTACCGCGACCGCTCGCGCAAGCCTGCCACGCCGATCGACGAGACCACGACGCTAGCCGCGCTGCACACGACCGAGCAGCTGGTCGAGGGGCGGGACGAGCTCAGCCGGGTGCTCGAGGGCGTGCGCCAGCTCCCCGACGACCGTCGCGAGGCGTTGATCATGCGCTTCGCCCTCGGCATGGACAACCGCGAGATCGCCCGCGCGCTGGGTCGCTCGGACGGAGCGACCAAGGTTCTGATCCACAGGGCGATCAAGCAGCTGGAGGAACGTGTGGGGCACGGCGGCGAAGGTCCCGTGCAGGCGAGCGACGGGCACGAGAACTCGGGAACGGGCTCGAAGCCCGCGGCCAGGTGATCGCATGAGCGAGGCCCTATCGAACTTCGAGAGCCTGCTGCGCGAAGCGCTCGCTCCGGTCGAGCCGCCGGAGGGCCTGGTCGAGCGCCTCGAGGGCACGCTCACGAGCATCACCGAGATGGCCGCGGACGAGCTCGAAACGTGGGAGCTGGCGGCGATGCGCGATCCCCGCAACTGGGCTCGGCCCGCAGCGGCTCTGATCGTGGGCGGCGCCGCCGGGACCGCGCTCGTGCTGCTGCGCGCCCGGCGGCGGGCTCAAGCTTCGCCCCGCACGGTGGTCGGGGCGCGCGAGAGCGCCGAGCGGGCGCTGCGCGATCTCAGCCGCGAGACGCGTCGGCTGCTCGGCGAGCGGTAGGGCGCGCCCACAGCCGAGCCGGCCCGCGTGGGCACGAGCCGAGGTAGGCTCTCGGCGCCGATGGCCACCTGCTACCGCCACCCCTCGCGCGAGACGGGGGTTTCATGTTCGAACTGCGGGCGGCCGATCTGCCCCGATTGCATGACCACGACGCCCGTCGGCATGCGCTGCCCGGAGTGCGCCAAACAGAAGACCAAAGTCATGCGCGCGCGAGACATGGCGAGGAAGCCTCGCGTGACCTACGCGCTGATCGCGATCAACGTGATCGTGTTCCTCGCCGAGCAGGGACAGTTCACCATCTTCGGCACCAGCATTCACGGAACGGTCGTCAACGAAGGCTTTCTCGACCGCTACCACATAGCCGTCGAACACCAGTACTGGCGGCTGATCACCTCCGGCTTCATCCACGAGAACCTTCTGCACATCGGCTTCAACATGTACCTGCTCTACCTGCTCGGGCTGATGCTGGAGCCAGCGATCGGCTCGCTGCGGTTCGCGGCGATCTACTTCACCGCGCTTCTCACAGGGTCCTTCGGGGTGGTTCTGGCCACCGCCGCGCCGAGCCTCGGCGCCTCGGGCGCGGTGTTCGGACTGATGGGCGCTGCCGTCGTCGAGCTGCGCGCACGGCGAATCAGCATCATGGAGTCCGGTATCGGCGGCCTGATCGTGATCAACCTGATACTCAGCTTCAGCCTCGCCAACATCTCGGTCGGCGCTCACGTCGGCGGGCTGATCGGCGGCGCGGTGGCCGCGCTCGCGATCCGTACGGCCGATGAACGCAACGCCCGGGCGCTCGGACTCGTGGCCTGCCTGCTGCTCAGCGCCGCCGCGGTAGCCGCATCTATCGCGGTGGCCGGCACATCCGGGTCGGGCTTCGCCTGAGCGCGAGCTCCCAGGCCGGCGCTGCCGCTCAGCCCGCGATCCCGGCGAGCTCCACCGCGCGCGCCTCGCTCGACGGCCTGGCGACCGGGAAGCGATCCGGGTGGATGATCCGCGCGAGCAACTCGAGTCCCTCGACCAGCCGCGGACCGGGGCGGGAGAAGTAGGCCGACGCGTTGACCGCCACGACCCGCTCGGCCCTGAGGGCCGCCAGCTCGCTCGCGTACGCGAGAGCCTCCTCGTGGGCTCGGGTCGCGTCGTAGCCGCAGGGCATGACCACCACCACCTCGGGCTCCGCCGCCGCGACGTCCTCCCACGCGAGCGTCCGCGACGGCTCTGCGGGAAGCCCCAGCGGGTCCACGCCACCGGCGATCTCGATCAGCTGGGGCGTCCAATGGCCCGCGACGAACACGGGGTCCAGCCACTCGAGAGCGGCCACCCGTGGTCGCGGAAGCTCCCGCACGGCGAGCCGCACCCGGTCGATCCGCGAGGCAGCCTCCTGGACCAGCTCGATCCCCCGCGCGCGGCGGCCGGTGGCCTCTGCGAGCGTGCGCACGTCGCCGAGCGTCTCGCCGAGCGTCTTCGGGTCAAGCGAGATCACGCGCGGGCGCGACGGCAGCTCACCGGCGAGCTCGGCGACGTCGTCGTATGAGACCGCGCACACCGAGCAGAGGGCCTGCGTGACGATCAGGTCGGGCTCGAGCTCTGCGAGCGCCGTCCGGTCGAGCTCGTAGATCGAGGCGCCGCTCAGCGTGCGCTCGCGGACAGCCGAGTCGATCTCGGCCGCGCTCAGACCGGCCGGCAGCATGTCGCGCGTGATCTGCCGGCGCTCGAGCGCGGCAGGCGGGTGGTCGCACTCGTGCGTCACTCCCACGACCTGGGGCCCGAGGCCCAGCGCGAAGAGAAGCTCCGTCGCGTGCGGCACGAGGCTCACGATGCGCATCATTGGACTGTACGACCCGGCGACGGCGCGCTAGGCTCGAGCGGATGGCGCTGCTGGACGACGCACAGATCGACGAGCGTCTCGCGGCCTTGGACGGCTGGCGGAGGGTGGCGGGCACCGAGATCGAGCGCGAGCTCGAGTTCGCGGACTTCGCCGCGGCGATCGACTTCGTCGATCGGGTCGCCGAGCTCGCAGAGGCCGCCAACCATCATCCCGACATTCTCCTGCACGGCTGGAACAAGGTCCGCCTGACGCTCTCGACACATTCGCAGGGCGGCCTGACCGAGGCCGACTTCGGGCTCGCGGGGCAGATCGACCGGCTCGCCTGACGGGCGCGCCGGACCTCCTGCTGCGTCCGACCAGGCCCCTTGCTACCTTTGTCGGGTCGGCAAGCGATGAACGACGACGAAGAACTACCTCGAGGTAGCTCGGCCCGAGTGGCCCGCCTCCACGCGCGTCGTCCCGGATGGTTGATTGCCACCCGGCGTCATGGCGAGTCGGAGATCGCCGACCTGGCGTGAACGGCTTGAAGCTAATCCTCACCGCCGTACTGATCGCGATCAACGCCTTCTTCGTGGTCGCCGAGTACGCCCTTGTGCGCTCTCGCCGTGCGCGTCTGGAGCTGATGCGCGAGGAACGCCTCAAAGGCGCGAGCCTGGCGCTCGACCAGCTCGGCAACATCAACGAATACATCTCCTCCGTTCAGATCGGCGTGACGCTGACCTCGATTGGCATCGGCGCGCTCGGCGAGCCTGCGCTTGCGGCGATCCTCAAGAGCGCCCTCGGGAGCACGCTCAGCCATGGCGTCTCCGTGGCGATCGCGGTGACACTCTCGTTCACGATCATCTCCTTCTCGCAGCTGCTCGCCGGCGAGATGGTTCCCAAGTTCTATGCGATCGGCCGCGCCGAGAGCGTCGCTCGGCGCGTCGCACGCCCGCTGAGGGCGTTCACCGTGCTCTTTCATCCGCTCGTCGTCGGCCTGACCGCGGTGGCCAACCGCATCCTGCTGGTGCTCGGGGTCGACACCAGCGCCGAACGGCGCGGCGGCTCTCCCGACGAGCTCAAGCGACTGATCGCCGAGTCGCAGGTCGGTGGGCACATCGATCCGGGCGAGGCGGGCATGCTCACAGGCGTCTTCCACCTGCACGAACAGGAGGCCCGCCAGGTGATGACGCCGATCCCCGCGGTCGTCAAGATCGACGTCTCCCAGGATGTGCAAACGGCCCTGCGCCTGTGCATCTCCAGCGGTCACACCCGCCTGCTCGTAACCGAAGAGGAAGACCGCGACCGCGTGCGAGGGATCGTGCACGTGAGCGATCTCTCCAATCAGCTGATGCAGGAGGGTCCCCACGCCTCCGTCGAGCCACTCGTACACGACGCGCTCATCGTGCCTGAGACCAAGCCGCTGGACGACCTGCTCGCCGACCTGCAGCGCGAGCGCTCCTCGATGGCCGTCGTCGTCGACGAGTACGGGCGCGTCGTCGGCGTGGTCACGGTCGAGGACATCATCGAGGAGGTCGTCGGTGAGATCGCCGACGAGACGGACCCTGCCGCCGGCGAGGTACGCAAACTGGCCGACGGCGACTGGTTCGTGCGCGGGCACGTCGCCGTGACCGACCTCGCCGACTACGGCCTCAACCTTCCGGTCGACACCGATGCCTACAACTCCGTCGGGGGCTTCGTCTTCGCCGAGCTCGGGCGGTTGCCCAGGCGGGGGGACACGGTCAGCGCCGACGGCTACTCGATTCGCGTCGAGTCGGTACGCGACAACCGCATCGAGGCGGTGCGCATCCGCGCCCGGCGCCCGATGTCGCGGCCCGACAGCGGCGATGCCACGGACTCCTGAGTGGCGCCCGCCACGCGGCATCTGCCGTAGGCGCCCGGGCCGTTAAACACCTCCGGCCCGCGGGGGGAGCGGACCGGAGTGTGTGCACTGGGAGGAGGCGGGTGTGCGTTGCGACATCCAAGTCGCATGTACCAGTATTGCCACCTTGATGAACGCCAGCTAAAACTCGCTTCAGCTCGGCTAAATCTTTGGACGGATGGCCGTCAGTAGGAATGAAAGCCGCGGCCGCTCTTGCGTCCGAGGGCCCCCTCGGCGACCAGCTCCCGCACACGCGGGGGCACCGTCTCTCCGATGGTCTCGCCGATCGCCTGGGATACGTCGAGCCCTACGAGGTCGAGCAGCGCGAGCGGACCCATCGGGTGTCCCGCGCCGAGGCGCATGCAGGTGTCGACGTCGGCCGGCTCCATGCCTGTCTCTTCCACCAGGCGGACGGCGCTGAACAGATATGGGAACAGCAGCCGGTTGACCACGAAGCCGGGCACGTCGGGTACCTCCACCGGAGTCTTCTCGAAGGTCTCGCAGAGCGCCAGCGCGCGCGTGCGCGTCTCTGCCGAGGCCTCACGCGGGAAGATCAGCTCGACGAGCTTCATCTTCGTCACCGGGTTGAACACATGAAGGCCCACGAAGCGCTCGGGCCTGCCGCTGGCCTCAGCGAGTCGCTGAACCGATAGCGACGACGTGGTGCTCGCGAGGATCGCGTCGGCGCCGAGGATCGCGTCGAGCTCCCCGAGCAGCGCGGCCTTGACCTCGAAGTCCTCAACAACCGCCTCGACGACGAAGGTCGCCGCGGCGAGCGCCGCGGGGTCGGTGACGATCTGCACGTGCTCGGGGTCGATGTCAGCGCCGAGCCGGCTGAGCGTCCGCTCGACCGTCTCGCGCGCACGGTCAGCGGAGCTCTCCGAGCGTGCGAGCAGCAGGACCGGGCCGTGATGCGCCGCCGTCGCCGCGAGGCCGCAGGCGATCGCGCCGCTGCCGGCTACGGCGAGACGTTTGCTCGTTGTGTCGGTCTGCTCCATTGTCCTTCTCTAGCGCCGAGGTGTTGACTGACCAGTCAATCTAATGGTGCTGAGGGCGGTAGAGTAAGGGGTGCAGGGTCCGGGCATGTTCCAGACGCGCCCTCCTCTCTCAGGCGCGGGCGAGCGGGCAATCCGGTTCCTCCCCATAAACGCTGGGCAACAGACCGTAGGAGGACTCCTGAAATGAGGCAACCAGAGGGCCGCGAAGTCGTCATCGTAGAGGCAGTGCGCACGCCGATCGGCCGCGGGCACAAGGAGAAGGGCTACTACAAGGACACCCATCCCAACACGCTCCTCGCCAAGTGCTACACGGAGGTCATCGAGCGCTCAGGCATCGACGCGTCCGAGGTGGAGGACGTGATCGCCGGCTGCGTGCAGCAGTTCGGCGAGCAGGGCTTCAACATCGCGCGCAACGCCTGGCTGCAGGCCGGCCTGCCGATCGAGACGCCGGGAACCACCGTCGATCGCCAATGCGGCTCCGCCCAGCAGGCCGTCAACTTCTCTGCGGCCCTGATCGCCGCCGGCGTGCACGACGCGATGATCGGGTCGGGCGTCGAGCACATGGGGCACCTGCCCTTCGCCGCGGGCATGAAAACGCAGGAGGACTTCGGCTATGCGTTCACGCCCGAGCTGATGGCCAAGCACAACATCGTCGGCCAGGGGCTCGGCGCCGAGATGATCGCCGACCAGTGGGAGATCCCCCGCTCAGAGCTCGACGAGCTCGCCGTGCGCTCCCATCGGCTCGCCCACCAGGCGACCGAGGAGGGTCGCTTCGAGCGCGAGATCGTGCCGATCTCGGTCAACGGTGACACGTTCGTCACCGACCAGGGCATCCGGCCCGACACCAGCCTCGAGGCGCTCTCGCAGCTGAAGCCTGCCTTCAAGCCCGACGGCAAGATCACCGCGGGCAACGCCTCGCAGATCTCCGACGGCGCCGCGGCGGTGCTGCTCATGTCGGCCGAGAAGGCCGCGGAGCTCGGGCTCACTGCGCGGGCGCGAATCGTCGACCAGACGACCGTCGGCTGCGACCCCGTGAAAATGCTCGAGGGTCCGATCCCGGCGACGCGCAAAATCCTCGCCCGCAACGGGATGAAGATCGAGGACATAGACCTGATCGAGATCAACGAGGCGTTCGCCCCCGTCGTCGCCGCTTGGCGGCGCGAGCTCAACCCCGACATGGACCGCGTGAACGTCAACGGCGGCGCGATGGCCCTCGGTCACCCGTTGGGCTCGACCGGCGCGCGACTGATCACCACGCTGCTGCACGAGCTCGAGCGCTCCGACAAGGAGATCGGGTTCGTGACGATGTGCTGCGGCGGCGGCCTCGGGACCGCCACGCTGATTCAGCGGGTCTGACCCATCCGACAGCCGGCGCGAGAGCTGGCGGACTGATTGTTAGGGGCCGGCCTTCGGGCCGGCCTCGCGGGTCCTCCAAGGCGGGATGAACAGGCGTCACCCGACGAACGCTCAGCCAGTCGGTCCGCGACCGGTCCAGTTGACCGCGACCGGTGGCAGGGCCAGGAGTGCCGCCCACGTCGCGGGGCTCGCCACGCCGGTGGCCGCAAGCCCGTGCGCCGTCTGGAAGGCCTGAACGTTCGCGGTGGTCTGCGAGCCGAAGTTTCCGGTGATTTCCTGGGAGGGGGCCGCGCTGGCCAAGTGCTCCTGCAGCCATAGCACCTGATCGCCCTTGCGCCCCGCGCGCAGTTCGGGGTATTCGGCGTTCGGCGTGACGGTGCTCAGCGGCGCAAGCGGAGCCGCCAGCGCGCCCCAGCCGCCCGAGGAGGTCTCCTGCCAGTCCCAGAAGGACAGGCCCGTGGCGCCATAGAGGGGCGCCTCCTCGCGGAACCGCAACACCTCTGAGCTCGAGACGCCTTCATATGTCTGGCCGAGGGGGAAGATGGGGCGGCCGTAGATGCGATTACCGATGTACGTGTTGGCGTAGACGGTGTCAACCGACACGCCGATGGCCTTCCAGTACATCTGCGGCGCGTTGTACTGGGCTCCGCCCGGCCCGAGGAACACCGAGTAGGGCTCGGAGGGGTGGTAGGAGACATACGGGAACGACGCGAGCCCGAGCGGGAAGCTCGGGCCGATCTTCGTGCGCAGGTCGTTGATGTACGTCTGCGCTGCCGCATAGTGGCCTTCGTACTCCGCCTCGGCGTCGATCACCAGGCAGTCGGCGCCGTTGGCAACCGCCTGCGCTCCCATTTCCGCCTCGCCGGCCGGGTTGCTGCCGTAGACGTACTGCCACGCGCAGGCCTTCAGACCGTTCGCGTGCAGTTCCTGGACGAGCAGTGAGGAGAACTGCGTCCAATAGTTGTGCGAGCCGTCGGAGCTCTTGATGAAGAGCGTGGTGATCCCCGCGGCATGCGCGCGGGCGACGATCGACGGGATGCTTCCGCCGTTGGACTGGCTCACGTACCAGATCCACATCCCCTGACCGTCGAAGGCGGTCCCGCTGACCGCGCCGGCGCCTCCCGACGCGGCGGTGGGAGGCTTCCTCGGCGCGGGCGGGTGAAGCGCATGGTGGAAGACGTAGATCGGCCCGAAGGAGCCAGTGTGCCCGGTGCGGCCGAGCAGCACCATGATGCGGCCGGAGTGCGCGCCGCTCGGCACGGTGACGATCAGTCCGAGGGCGCTCTGGCGCAGGTGCGCCCCGGGTGAGTTGCGGCTGATGCGGGCGCCGAACGAACGCGGGAAGACGACCACCATGCCGGTTCTCAGGCCAGTGCCCTGCAGCTGCAACGTCCCGTTGACGGATACCTGGTGCGGGTTGCTGCTGCACCGTTCGGCCGGCACGCACGCGACCCTCGAGATCCTCACCGCAGTGGCCGGCTGCGCGGCTACGGCCGTTCCTTTCACCGCGGGCCCGCTCGTCGGGGGCGAGCCGCCCGAGCCACCGGTCGCCAGCGTCCCGCCCGCGCCGGCAGCAGTCGCTGCGGGGGCCGCAAGGCCGAGCAGGCATGACGCCGTCGCCGCGAATGTCGCGGCGAGGATTTCCGATCGCTTGTGGGCGCGCGTGTTCGCCAACGTTCTCCTCCGCGCGTAGCGAGATCTCGAATGAGCGCCGGTCGGCCGTCTGCCCTGCGGGCGCGACGCGACGTTATCCGTCTAAGGGTGGCAAACCTAACCGCGGCATGGAAGTTGCGCCTGTGCGGAGCTCAGCCCCAGCGGAAGCCGGTGGCTGACGGCGCGGGAGGCAGTGGGCTCGAGGGGAGCCCCGCCGGAGTGCTCGGCAGGTTGAAGCCGCTGGGCGCGACATCGTTCGGCGCATCAGCATGGAACAGCGAGGCGAGGTACTGGTTCTGGCCACGTCCGGCGCCCAGCTCGAACTGGCCGCCGCCGTAGTTTCCGATGCCTCTCTCTGCGCAGTAGTCGTAGGCGTCGAGCAGGGTGCGCAGGCCACCCAGGCGGGAGGGCTTGATGTTGACCATCCGCGGCGGGTAGGGGAGCGACTCGATGTCCTCGATCGAGTGGATCAGCGCATCCCAGGAGAAGCGGTCGCGGTAGGGCGCGAGCACGGCGTCGGTCTCCGCCGTAAGCGCGGGGTCCTCGATCCAGGCTTGCGGAAACGCCTCGACGACGCGCCGGTAGAGGGTCGGGTCGGCCGGCTGGTCGACGATCGATCCGGAGTAGTACCCCTTGAAGTCGACCGAGTCGACAGCGCCCGTATCGACCAGCTCGCCGATCAGCCGCTCGTCCCAGGAGCTGGTCGGGTCGAGCTTGAAGCGCAGCCCGGGGTACAGCGCGAGCCGCCGGCTGAGCGGCTCGAGCGAGGGTGGCTCGCCGAGGCGCAGCGAGACGACGAAGCGCACCGGCTGCGGCTCGCGGCCGAGCGCCTGGTGCAGCGAGACGTTCGCCTGGCGCAGCGCCAGGTCGAGCGCCGCGGACTCATATGCCCAGGTCCGGTAGCGCTGGGACACCTCACGCTGCGGCGGCTGGGGGAACAGCTCGAGCTCTGAGAGACGGTCGGCGAACGTGGCGAGCGTGAAGCGGCCGGCGAGTGCAAGCGTCGGTCCCTCGGCCTGGAGGATCTCGTGGTCGACGCCGTCGTAGGTGACGTCCTCGCCGAGACCCTCCTCTCCGCCGCCGCGCAAGCGGATGATCGTGCTCTTGCGCTCGAAATCGCTCGAAACGTTCTCCTGGAGCGGCTCGAGCGAGTATTCGTCGACCTCCACCGGCAGCCCGGCGAGCCGCTCCCAGGTGCTCAAGCCGTGGCCTCGCCTTCGAGACGGCTCACGAGCTCGTCGAGCTTCAGCTGCTCGAGCGCATCGCCGACGGCCGCCAGCTGCTCCGCGCACAGCTCGATCAGCGCCTTGCCTTCGCTGACGAGCTCGAGCGTCTCGTTGAGGCTCGCGTCCCCGGAGTCCAACCGCCGGATGATCTCCTCGACACGGGCCGCCGCGGCCTCGTAGGTCTGCGGTCCCGGCGCGGTCGGCTCGGCCGGCAAGGCCTGCTCGGGAGGCTCGGGCTCGACGCCGGTCATTCTCCGAGGACCCTCGCAGCGAGCACATCGTCGGCGAAGCGAAGCCGAAGCTCCTCGCTCTCGCGTGCCGCCGCGGCCGTCTCCAGCGGCTCACCCTCGGGCGACTGCACGAGGACGTAGCCGCGCTCGAGCGTGCGCTGCGGCTCATGGCCGGCGAGCGCCAGCGCCAGGCGCTCGAGCTCGCGCGGCCGGCGCTCGCGGCAGTCGATCAGCGAGGAGCTCGCCTTGCGCTCGAGCACGAGCGCACGCCGCGCAATGACGCTGCGCTCGGAGGAGATCCGCCGGCGGCAGGCTGCGCGCACCTCGCGCAGCTGCTGGTGCAGGCGCGCGCGCTGGCGATCGACGTGCTCGGCGGGAGCGCGTGAGAGCGCGGCGAGCGACCTCGCCCGGGAGACCACTGCGCGGCGGCCGTGCTCGCGTAGCCTCCCCGCCGCCGCCGTCAGGTCGGCGCGCGCCCGCACGCAGTCGACGCCGACGGCCGCCTCGGCCGCATGCGTGGGTGTCGAGCAGCTGACCGCCGCCACGTCATCGAGCAGGGTCCGATCCGTGTGATGTCCGACCGAGGCGATCACCGGCACTCCGAGCAGCGCCACCGTGCGGCACAGCGTCTCGTCACAGAAGCACAGCAGGTCGGCGAGCGAGCCGCCGCCGCGGGCGACGATCACGACGTCGACCTCGCCGACTGCCGCGAGGTCACCGAGGGCTCGCACGATCGCCGGCGCCGCGTGGCGGTCCTGCACGGGGGCAAAGCCCCATACCACCCGCCCCGCCCAGCCTCGCCGGGCCAGGCCGGCGAGGATGTCGTCGCGCGCCTTGCCGCCCTCACCCGTGACGACACCGATCGTACGAGGGATCAGCGGCCGCGGGAGGAGCTTCTGGAGCCCGAGCAGGCCCTCGGCATCGAGCCTCTTGCGCAGGCGGTCGATCCGTGCGAGCAGGTCTCCCTCGCCCGCCACGCGCAGGTCTCTCACCGAGAAGGAGAAGCCGGGGGAGGAGGTCGCGCTGCCGGGGTAGTAGTCGCAGCCACCGGCGACCACGACCTGCATGCCCTCGGCCGGGGCACCGCCGGCGCGGGCAACCATCGCCTCCCAGTCTCCGCGCCACGCAGCGCAGGGGATCGCGCCGGTCGAGTCGCGCAGCTCGAAGTAGACACGCGCCTGCGACGGGCGCAGGTTCACGAGCTCGCCCACCAGCTGCACGCGGGCGAACGAGCGCAGCTTGGCGCGCAGCGCAGCGGCGTACTCGCCGACGGGAAATGGTCCCGCGAGCGCGCTGTCTGGGATGCCCGACCCGTCGGCCGGTGCAATGGGCGGAAGCGCGGACATTCGACCTCAGCATAGGCGCTACGATCGACGTCGATGCGTCGCGGCGAAGCCAGAATGGGCTCCTGACGCCGTGGCTGACAGTCGCAGCAGGCGACGCCGAGGACGATCGCGAAAGCGCCGCCCCGCGGGCAGCACGGCGCAGCGCACGGCTGCGCAGGCGGCAGACGCCACCGTGCCCGGCGAGGACGGGGTCGCCGTCGCGCCGCCCGCGGCGAGCGGGCAGACGCCAGGCGTTCACGGCAAGGGTGGACGCGTGCGGCCACGTGGGGCGGCCGAGCGCCAGCGGGGAGCGGGCGTCGCCAGGGGTGCCGGTGCGGCGGGCGCGCGGCCGCGGCCGCCTTGGTACCCGCTGCCACTATCGGAGCTGCTGATCCTCGTGGGGGCGATCGGCACGGTCGTCGGCCTGCGCAGGGGCGTCTCCAACGGGGGCCCGGCGCTGTTCGCGGGGCTCGCCGCCGTGATCATCGGCACCATCGAGGTGACCCTGCGCGAGCACCTCAGCGGATACCGCTCGCATACGCTGATCCTCGCGCTGCTGCCCACGATCGCCTTCCACTCGGCTGTGGCACTCGGGGTGGCGGCGTTCACGCCCGTGCCGAGCTGGCTGCAGGTCGCTCTTCTGCTCCTCGACGGCGGGCTCTTCGCCTTCCTCTTCAAACTGCTGCGTGCCCGTTTCGTGGACGCCCGCCGCGAGCGCACGTTCGCCCGGCGTAGCTAGTCGGCTCGGTCCGCCTCGTCCGCAGCCTCGAGCGTCAGCGACGGCAGCGGCGCCTCGTCGAAGTGCGGGCCCTCGCCGCGGGTCTCGCCCACGAGGCCCAGCCGTTCGAGCCGCGCGATCTCCCGTTCGCCTTCCACGCGCGCAGGGTGATCAGCGGGAAGATCGGCGATCAGCTTCGCGACGCGATTGCGCAGCTGCAGCGCGAAGTGGGGGGTGGATGCGCCCATCAGCTGGCGCACGTCCTCGACCGTAACCTCATGCGCCTGCTCGGCGCGCGCCAGTCTTCTGGGATCCTCGGCTTCGCTCATCTCATTCTGGCCAGATCGGTCATTCGGGTGGGGTTGCCGTTTCTTCGGATGAGCCCCTGGCGGGCACGATCTCGAGCATCGCGTCTATTTCGGCCTGGGTTGCCGGCGAGATCGCGCTTTCGTCCCCGATCAGCCAACCGCGATTGTAGGCGCCGCGAACCGGTTGGTATTGCGGTGCCCGTCCGTACGCCGGCTGGATGTCACCGAGATAGCTCGCCAGCGCCGATGGCACCGCGGCAGGGCTGTCGAGCAGCAGCAGCGGTCCGTAGTCGCCGGTGGCCGACAGGAGGGCCGCGGCGGGTCCGTCGAGCGGGCGGGCCGCGTTCGCGAACACCAGGCCGTGACCCGGTTCTTTGACGCCCCAGCCGAACACCCCGTCGGTGAAGCGCGCGACGGCGATCGCGTTTTCGACCGGAGTCGGCCCTTCGCCGCTCGTGCTCGCCTGCGAGATCGGTGTCACTGCTCCGAATCGTGCGAGTTCGCTCAACGTCCCCTTGCCGATGCTCGGAAACCCGAGCAGGTAGATCGCCGGACGGCGCAGGTGTGAGAGGGCGGCGCTCGTAGCCGCGGGCACCCCGGTGGTGGCCGCGAAGAGGATCGGCGCGCCGCTCTCCGCCGCCAGGCCGGCGGCGGGCATCTGAAGCCCGCGCGGCGCGTCGGCGGCCACCACGATCGCCTGTCGTCGCCTCGAGCCGTGGCTGCTCGCCAGCAGCCGCTCCACGGCCACGGCCGCCGCGGGATCGCCCGAGGGCGTAGCGACCGCGCGTACCCGATACCCGCCCGGCACCGCGGCTGAGCTGCCCACGAGGATCACCTGGGCACCGCCGAGCGCCGGAGCCCCGGTAGGGCGCATCGCTTCGAGCGCCTCGCGGCTGACTTCGGGCAGCGTGGCGCCGACGCTGTACAGGAGCGGCGCCCGCAGCGGCGCGCTCGCGAGCACGGAGGCGGCCAGCGAGGCTCCCCAGTTACGCTCGTCCACGACCACGACCGCCTGCGGCCGCGTGGCCGCTGTGAGGGCGGGATACGCGGATCGGGCCACGGCGGCCGCGTCGGAGGCCGCGTCGGCGCCGCCGACACGCGCCGTGTTCCTCGTGACGACGCTCACCGCGCCCTGGGCAGCCACCGGCGCGATCGCCCCCGCGGGCCCACCGCCGTGCTGCGCCCTCACGGCCGACTTGCCGCAGCCTGCGAGCGCCGCCGCGAGCGCGACGGCGATCGGAATCCCGATCCTGCGTGGGCGCGTGCAGCGCATTGCGAGCACCCTAGCGAGCGCCTCGGCGCGCGGTTCCAGGTCTCTACGCCGGCTGGGGCCGGCCCCGTCGAGAGGCCCCCGAAGCTCGCCCGCGAGGGTCAACAGCGACCAGAATTGACGGCGTTTGCGGGGAGAACGAGCAAATATCCATTGCAGGTCGCACATGCGTCATCGCGCTTTGCTAGGCTGCCCCGCCAAGAACGCCGAATCTCTGACCAGATGTCAGGGAACGGGGGACCCAGGTTGTTGGGGCGAATCCCACGGTAGAACCGTGGGAAGCGCAGGCTCTTTCAGCGCTAGCCCGTCAGCTAACCCCGCAGGCCGACGAAAGAGGTTGTTTTCTTGCGGGTGCGGGCTCTCAGCGCTGTTCTCTGTAGTTCTACGTTCCTGGCCACTTTCGCGACTCCCGCTCTGGCGGGCGAAACGGGAGGCGCCGCCGCCGGCGCCCCGGCCTCCAGCCCCGCACCGGCCGTCACGCCTCCGGCGGCACCCCGAATTCACACGGCGCCCGTCACCGCTCGCTCCTCCAACCTCAGCTACAGGGGTCCGGTGTATGAGAAGACCGCGACGGGAGCGATCGTCCCCTACGTTCCTCCCGCCCTCGCCAGCCGGCTCGGGGCCGCAACCGGCGGCAGCCCGGTCGGTGCCGTTGCGATCACCAAGCCCGAGCTCCTCGTCCCGGGTTCGACCGCACGCTACGTCGGCGGAATCGCAGCCGCGCCGATGTCCGTCCCTGCCGCGGTACAGCAGATCATCTGGGCGGGCGATCAGATCATCGGCCTGCCCTACATCTACGGCGGCGGCCACCAATCGTTCAGCTCGCCCGGATACGACTGCTCGGGCACGGTCTCGTTCGCGCTGCACGGAGCGAGCCTCCTCGCGACCCCCGAGGACTCCTCCGAATTCATGGCCTGGGGCTCGCGCGGCCTCGGACGCTGGGTCACGATCTTCTCCAACTCCGGTCACGCGTACATGACGGTCGCGGGCCTGCGCCTCGACACGAGCGCCGCGGACGACCCGTCCAACCAGCAGGGTCCGCGCTGGCGGCCGCTGCGCACGGGCAACGTCGGCTACACGGTCCGCCACCCGGTCGGTCTCTGACGCCCGGTCGGCTAGGCTTGAGGCTGGCCTGCTGACCGATCTCGCTCGGTCGCCCCGTTGAAAGGAAATAGGAGGATCAGATGGCCGGCTTGACCGGGCGTATGTCAACCGTCGTGAAGGCGAAGGTCTCGAAGCTGCTGGACCGCGCCGAAGACCCCGCCGAGACGCTGGACTACAGCTATCAGAAGCAGGTCGAACAGCTGCAGAACGTGAAGAAGGGGATCGCCGACGTGGTGACCGCCAAGAAGCGCCTGCAGATGCAGGAGTCCTCGCTACAGCAGAGCGTGGTCAAGCTCGACACCCAGGCGCGACAGGCTGTCGCCGCCGGCCAGGAAGACCTTGCGCGAGCCGCTCTGGAACGCAAGAACGTGGCCCAGACCGAGCTGCAGTCGCTCGACACGCAGGTCACCGAACTCGAAGACCAGCAGCAGAAGCTGACCGACTCCGAGCAGAAACTGCGGGCGAAGATCGAAGCCTTCCGCACCAAGAAGGAGGTCATCAAGGCTCAGTACTCGGCCGCCGAAGCGCAGGTGCGGATCTCCGAGGCGGCGACGGGCGTCGGCGAGCAGATGGCCGACGTCGGCCTCGCGATGCAACGCGCGGTCGACAAGACCGAAAACATGCGCGCCCGCGCCGACGCCGTCCAGGAGCTCGAAGCGGCCGGCACCTTCGACGACCTCACGGCGCTCGGGCCGGGCGAAGACGACATCGACAAGCAGCTCAAGCAGCTATCGAGCCAGCCGGCAGTCGACGACGAGCTCGCGAAGATGAAGGGCGAAATCGGAGCGGGCGGCGCGCCGGCGGCCGGTCAGATCCCCTCCCAGAGCCAGACGCCGGCCGAGGGTAAGCAGACATGATCGTGCGGATCTCCGGCGAGGACCAGTACGAGCTCGCCGATGCAGACGCCGCCAGGCTGAACGAGCTCGAGAACGCCGTCGTCGCCGTCGTCGACAGCGGCGGCGAAGACGGCTTCGACGAGGCCTACGGCGCCCTCATCGAGTTCGTCCGCTCGCAGGGCAAGCCAATCGCCGAAGACGAGCTCGAGGCCTCCGACCACATCCTCCCGCCACCGGACCTGACGTTCGCCGAGGCCGGAGCCGAGTTCACCGGAGAGGGGCTCATCCCGGACTAGGCCCACGTCCGGCCGGCGCTACATTTGCGTGTGTGCCGAGACGCCGTGTGGTGATCGACCATGTGACCGTCGGCGTGAGCGACCTCGCTCGCAGTCGCGAGTTCTATGCGCGGGCGTTGCTCCCGCTGGGCTTCAGCGAGATAGACCCTGGGCGTGAGGGATCTCCGGAGATCACCTTCGGGCTCGAAGAGGCGGACGATTTCGCCATCTCCACGGCATACCCCGCCCTCGCCCCGATCCACGTCGCCTTCGCGGCCGACCGCCGCGAACAGGTGGACGCCTTCCACGCTGCGGCCCTCGCCGCCGGCGGGCGCGACAACGGCCCGCCGGGCCTGCGGCCCGAGTACTCCGACGGCTACTACAGCGCCTTCGTCCTCGATCCCGACGGCCATAACGTCGAGGCCGTCGCCCACGGGGCGACCCCGCCCTGAGCACCCGGCGATCGTCATGCGTCAGTCGAGCACGATGACGATCTCCTGCCGAACGTTGACCGCGTTCTCGACCTGCGGCTGGATCGGCGTCACGGTCGGGGAGAGCCCGCCGATCAGCTGCGCGACCGCCCGCGCCTGCGGTTCGGTGCCCGGCGGGTAGAGCACGTACGCACCGCGTCCCAGGCCCACGTTCCTGATGTCGCCGACCTTGCCCAGCCTCACGTGGCCCGCCTGCAAGGTGGCGGCCACGCTGCGCGCGACCCCCGGCACGCTCGTGGCGTTGAACACGGCCACGGGCACCGGCGTACCCGGCACAGGCGGGCGGGAGGCGTTGCTGCCCGCCAGAAGTCGAACGGCGCCAGCCGCGGCGATTGCGAGCGCCAGCACCAGGCCGCCCGCCAGTACGCCACGGCGCAGGCGCCTCGGGGCGCGATAGACCGACGGGCCGCTCCGCGCGGGCACGCTCGTGACCTCCGCGGCGGTGGCGAGCAGCGGTCGCTGTCGCGCCTCGAGCGCCATCGCATGGGCGACCTGCTCGCGCAGGCTCCGGAGCTGGCGTTGACGGGCGAGGACCCACAGCGCCAGTGGAGCGAGCCCCACGAGGGTCACGAGCCCGAGCAGATCGCCGAGCTGCGAGGCGAGGCCGTTGCTGGTGGCGGCGTGCGCGGGCAGGGGCAGGGGGCGGACCCCCGCCGTCAGGCTGGGAGCGCCCGCACCGCCGCTCACGACCGGCACCGTCTGCTCGGCCATCGCCAGCATCGTCTCCGGCGAGACGCTGTTGGTCAACGTGTTCTGGATCCAGTAGGTGCCTTCGCCTTCGTGCCAGGCGATCGTCTTCACGTGTTCGCCCGCGTAGAACAGGTCGTATGTCCGTCCCCCCGCGCGGACCGTCTCGCTGGGGTTGCTGAGCAGTGGCGGGTCGGCCCAGGAGGTGCCCTGGATGTCATAGAACTGGCCGAGCGGACCGCGGTTGACCACGATCACATAGCTCGGTTGCAGGCGGCCGCGCTGGTCGCGGATGTCATACACGCGCACGCTGTCAGGCACAGCGGCCGCGAAGCTGTCGCGGCCGCGCGGATACTCGAGCGGGAACGGCAGGCTGGCCGCCGCCAGGCGTGCGTGTGCGAGCGCGGACCCCGGTGTCGGCGCCAGCGAGGGCCCGGAGGATCCCCTGGCGTGCGTGTGCGGGCGGGGGGTGTGCGCCTGCTGGCGTAGCTTCTGCCGGTTGATCGCCGAGGTGCCTGCCAGGAACGAGCGCACCGATTCGTGGATCTGCTGGGGAGTCGCCGTGTCGTAGCTCGGCAGCAGGTTCACCTGGAAGGGGACCTGGCGCACAGGCTTCCCCTGGGCCTGGACGAGCAGCTCGAGCAGGTCGAGCACCTGCCCGCTCCCGTGCAGGTCGGTTTCAACCGCTCGGCCGAGGATCCGCTCGAACCTTTCCCGATTTTCAAAGAGTGTGGCGCCGTACTGAGCCTTCACTTCGAGCAGGAAGCGCTGGTCGCGCGCGTCCCGCGTGAGCGACGTGTCTTCGTGGCGGCTCGCCACGAATTCGAGCGCCTGCGTGCCGCACACGCGCTGATAGCCGGGCTGCAGGTTGATCTCGAAGTACTGTTCGCCGCCGGCTTCGTTGACGTGGTGGTAGCGCCGGTCGACCGTCATGTACACGCAGCCCATTTCGTTGACGGCGCGCTTGAACTTCGGGAAGGTGACGACGAAGACGTGGTTGACCGGAATGCCGACCACGCGCTTGATCGTTTCCGTCATCAGCTGAATCCCGCCGATCGTGTATGCGACGTTGATCCTGTTGACGAGCGGCTGGGCGCCGGGAGCTTGGATCCTCACCTGGAGCTCGCGGGGGATCGAGAGCATCGAGATCGTCGGCTTGCTCGGGTCGATCCGCACGAGCAGCATCTCGTTCGAATGGGGCACGACGAACCCGTTGGGGTTGCTCTTCGGCGGCGGCCGGCGATCATCGCCGACGAGCAACAGCGTCTGAGGCGCTCCGCGGCTGGTTGGAGCGAGCACCTTCGGCGCGAGCTTCACGGCCCTGTTCTGGCCGAGCGCTTCGACGACCTTGCTGACCTCGTTGAGGGCCACCACGGCGGTGGTCGCGCCCGAGAGGGCCACCACGCCGAGCCCGCCGAGCACGAAGCGCTTGGCCAGCCAACGGCCACGGCGCGGCGGCTCGGGGACTGCGGGATCGGGCGGGGCGCCGCCCACGGGGGCCGGCGGCGGAGTCCCTGGGGCGCTCACGCGTTGCAGGGTACCGAGCTGTCTTCTCGGCGACGGCCGCGCTCGCGGGCCGCCGAGGCGCTCAGATCGGTATCCCCCACAGGGGGAACCACCGCTCCAGTTCGGGCTCCATCGGCAGTTCGGAGTCCATCTGCGCCTTGAGCTGCAGCTCTCGCTCGGTGAGGCGCTGCTGGGAATTGCCCGGATCCGGGACGAACGGGTACCAGAAGCCGCGCTTGTAGTTGTAGATGAAGTAGATGCGCCGTTTCTGCGCGTCGACGAACGCGAACACCGCGGCGAGTAGTCGCTCGCCATGGCCGGCGGTCTCGATCGAGCTGGAGACTGCGTTCAGGCCCACGGCGAGGTCTTCGACGCTGGGCGTCCCCGGTGCGTTGTTCAGGATCATCCACCGGTAGCCGTAGCTGTCGTCTTCGGTCTTGACGGTCGTGCCGCTGTCCCCGCAGGTTGCGGTCACGACTTCTTCGGTCTCGCGCAGCGTCGATTCGAACTCGCTCGTCGCGAGCGCCTGGAAGACGATCGCCGCCGAGCCCGCGGGCTCGATCTGATGCTCGGCCTGGAGCGTCACGTAAGCGGTGGCGATCGCGAACAGCCGATCGGGGGCCGGGCCCTTCACCTCATGGCGGCCCGTGAGGATGTCGCGCAGGCCCACCTCAGACCGCGCTCTGCAGCTGCGACTCCAACCGCTCGAGCGCGGCGAGGCGCTGCTCGAGCGGCGGGTGGTCGGCGAAGAGGTTGTACAGCGATTTCTTCGCCTTGGCCGGCACGATGAAGAACGCGCTCAAGCTTTCGGCCGAGCGCAGATCCTGGCTCGGCACGCGTTCCATCGTGCCGGTGACCTTGATCAGCGCCGACGCGAGCGCGCTCGGGCGCCCGGTCAGCACCGCCCCGCCGCGGTCGGCCGCGAACTCGCGGTAGCGCGAGAGCGCGCGCATCAGCAGGAAGGAGACCGCGTAGACGACCAAGGAGGCGAGCACGACGATGAAGATGTCTTCCTCCTCTTCGCTGTTGCCGCCGCCTCCGAAGAAGAAGGCGAACTGCAGGATCAGCGCGGCGAGCGATGCGAAGAAGCCCGCCAGCGTCATCACCATCACGTCGCGATTGATCACGTGTGTGAGCTCGTGCGCGAGCACGCCTTCCAGCTCCGGAGGCGAGAGCAGCTCGAGGATCCCACGCGTGGCGCATACGGTGGTCGTCTTTCGCGTCCGGCCCATCGCGAAGGCGTTCGGCATCGAGGTCTCCATCACGCAGACCCTCGGCTTCGGCAGGTCCGCCTGCACGCACAGTCGCTCGATGATCCCG
>DATMQX010000182.1:0-3228 GCA_035567055.1 Solirubrobacteraceae bacterium | reverse complement strand
CGGCACCCGTGCGTGTCCTGTTGATCGCCCGCAAGTCCAGCCGTCCAATTCACCGTATCGATCGCAAGTGGCCTCATCGTCTTGCGGCGAACTGGTCCCTCACACCCGCACTCCATCGCAGAACAATCACGACATGCTCGACAAGACGGCCTGCGGTTGCGATCAGGGAGTGTCGTGATGCGCATGACCG
Organism: Solirubrobacteraceae bacterium; assembly: GCA_035567055.1. Lineage (GTDB taxonomy): Bacteria > Actinomycetota > Thermoleophilia > Solirubrobacterales > Solirubrobacteraceae > Palsa-744. The sequence continues at coordinate 3,038 of DATMQX010000182.1, read as the reverse complement.
GTCACCGCGGCCCGTGGGGCCTGGTGCGATGGACCGCCCGGCGTGGCTGACGTCCTTGACGCGTCTGCGGGTGCCAGCCCGCCTCGATGGCGGATCGCTCGCGTGTGGCTGTTCTCACGGATGGGGTCCTTTCGCGCGCTGGCTGTCACGATCGCGCTGACGCTCACGGCGCCGGACGCCATGCCGGCAGGGGTGCGGGTGCCGGAGCTGCAGGCCGACGCCATCGCGGCCATGCTGCGGCGCCTCGAGCAGGTCATCCAGCGGGCCGACGCGCCGGGGTTCCTCGCCCTGCTGGCCGGGTCGGCCGACCGCGATCGCGCGCTCGGGTTCGCCTCGGCCGAGTTGATGCCGGGGGTGACCAGGAGCGTCGTGCAGGAACGCGATCGCCAGCCGCTGCCGGGCACCGGCTATCGCCTGATCCTCGATGTCTTCGCCGAATACGGATCGCGCGGGCGCATTTCCACCTGGCGCGTCGATCTGAAACAGGTGCACGAGGCGAGAGCGGCCGAGCTGGACGAGTGGCGCATCGCCGACGAGGAGCGGTTGAATGTGGTCGAGAGCCTGTACCGGATCGCGCTCGATCAGGCCACGCAGTACGACGCCCACGATTTGACGATCTCCGCTGAGGACCTGGACCTGACGCTGACCGACGGATCGGTGTTCGTCTCGGGCATTGATCAGGGTGTCACCGGCCTCGTGCTGATGGGGCGGGGCGAGGTGAAGTTTCATCCCGCGCCGCCGATGGAACGGGGGCAGGTCAAGATCTTCAGCGGCGCCGAGACCCTGGAGTCGCGCTTCGATACGGCGTTCGTCCGGCTGAACCCCGGGGATTTCGACGCCCTCGTTTCCCGGACCCAGCTCACCGCGCGGCCCGTCGACCCGCGCGACTTCCGCCGCGCCGACGAGGTGTTTCGCGAGGAGGCGCCGAAATCCTTCGGGCTCGATCTCGGCGATCTGAGCCGCGAGACGTGGTCGCTGCTGCCGGGCGCCGGCGATTTCCTGGCCGAGATCCACACGCGCCGGTTCGAGACGCTCACCTACGCGCGCTCCGGGGCCGAGGCCGAGGACATCACCGTCTTCGACCGGAAGCATCACCGCAACATCGCGCTGTATGCCTCGGCGGAGAAGGTCGCCCGGCGGGGCCGGTTCTATAACGAGGACGATCTCGCCGACTACGACATCCTGGACTACTCCATCGATCTGACGGTCACGCCTGAGCGCGAGTGGCTCGATGGCCGGGCGACGGTGCTGCTGAAGGTGAAGGCGTACGCGATTGCCTCGATCTCCATGCACCTGGCCAATCCGCTCGTCGTCCAGTCGATCGTCAGCGACCGGTTCGGGCGGCTCTTCGGCATCCGGGTCAAGAATCAGAACACCGTGGTCGTCAACCTGCCGACCATGGTGCCGCGCGACACGGTGCTGACGTTGACGATTGTGTATGCCGGGCGGCTCGCGCCGCAGTCGGCCGACCGCGAAGCCCTCGCGCCCGGCGGCGGCGCCCAGGACGGGCAACTGCGCCTGGCCGCCGATTTCCCGACGATGCCCTCGGAACCGAGCTTTCTGTACAGCAGCCGCAGCTACTGGTACCCGCAGGGGGCGATTTCCGACTACGCGACGGCCACGCTGCGGGTCAGCGTGCCGGCCGCGCTCGAGTGCGTCGCGAGCGGCGAGCTCGCCACCGGATCGCCGACGCTGGAGCCGGCCAAGGATCCGGCGCAGTCTCGAAAACTGTATGTGTTCCGCGCGACGCAGCCGCTGCGCTATCTCGCCCTGATCGTCAGCCGGTTCGTGCGCGCGGAGACGGTCACCGTCGCGTTCGATCGCACCGGCGCGCCCGACGACAGCGGGCTGCCGGCGCTCGTGGGGCCGACCTACGACAGCCTGCACGTGTCGGTCGAAGCGAACCCGCGTCAAGTGCAGCGTGGACGGGAGCTGGCCCCACGCGCGGTCGACATCGCGCAGTACTACGCCTCGGTCGTCGGGGATTCGCCGTATTCGAGCTTCACGGTCGCGCTGATCGAGAGCGACCTGCCGGGCGGGCACAGTCCGGGGTACTTTGCGGCGCTGAATCAGCCGCTGCCGACCTCGCCGTTCGTGTGGCGCAACGATCCGGCGGCGTTCACGAACTTTCCGGAGTTCTTCCTCGCGCACGAGCTCGCGCATCAGTGGTGGGGCCAGGCGGTCGGCTGGCGCAACTATCACGAGCAGTGGCTGAGCGAAGGGTTCGCGCAGTACTTCGCCGCGCTCTACGCGCAGCATCAGCGCGGCGATGAGACGTTCACCGGCGTGCTGCGGCAGCTCCGCCGCTGGGGCATCGCCGCCAGCGACGAGGGGCCGATCTATCTCGGCTACCGCCTGGGCCACATCCGCGGCGAAAGCCGGACGTTCCGCGCGCTGGTGTACAACAAGGGGGCCGCCGTCCTGCACATGCTGCGCCGGCTCGTCGGCGACGAGGCGTTCTTCCGCGGGCTGTGCCGCTTCTACCGGTCCGCGCGCTTTCACAAGGTGGGCACGGAGGACTTCCGGCGGGCGATGGAACAGGAAACGGGCCGGCCGCTCGAGCGCTTCTTCGAACGGTGGATTTACGGATCGACGCTGCCGAAACTGAAGTTCAGCTACCGCGTGGACGGCGCCGACGTGGTGCTGCACGTCGAGCAGACGGGCGATCTGTTCGACGTCCCGGTCACCGTCACTCTGCAGTACGCGTCCCGGAAGCCGGTCGACGTCATCGTCCCGGTCACCGATCGCTCGGTGGACATGCGCGTGCCGCTCGCCGGCACGCTGCGGAGCGCCGAGATCAGCAAGGACGACGGGACGCTGGCGGAGGTCGTCAAGAGCCCGTGAGGTGAAAATCCGTCAATGCACGAAATGCACGAATGCAACCGACATTCGTGCATTCGTACATTCGTGCATTCCTGAAGTCAGTCACTGAAGATAGACCGTCCTCAGAACACGATTTACCGCTGAGGTCACGGCCTGCCTTGCCCCTTGGAATTCTGGTAGGATTCACGCCGCGACAGCCATGCCTTCGACGCGAC
>DATMQX010000181.1:0-3518 GCA_035567055.1 Solirubrobacteraceae bacterium | reverse complement strand
CTCGTGCACGGCAGGCGGGCGCTGATGCTCCCGTGCCTCGGGCGCACCGAGAAGGACGAGCAGGCGAGCGGCGAGCAGGGGGTCACCGTCGAGGACTCGATGTCGATGGTGCACATCTCCCGCGGGATGAAGCCCCCCGGTTCGCCCCAGCTTCGCTCCGAGTGCGCGATTCTCGCGGGCATGGCCCAGGCCACGCTGCCGGGCAGCAAGACGCCGTGGCAGGACTACGCCGACGACTACGACCGCATCCGCGACACGATGGCACAGGTGCTTCCCGGGTTCGAGGACTTCAACAGGCGCGCCCGCCACCCGCACGGCTTCCGCATCGCGCAACCCGCACGGGACCGCGTCTTCCAGACCCCCTCCGGTCGTGCCGAGTTCTCGCTGGCGCCACTCCCCGACGACGTCGATCCCGGAGACCGACGTCTGACCCTGACGACGGTCCGCTCGCACGACCAGTTCAACACGAGCATCTACTCGAACGACGATCGCTACCGCGGTCTGAAAGGCCTGCGCACAGTCGTCTTCATGAACGAGGCCGACATGCGCGAGCGGGGCCTCGACGAGTTCGACCTCGTCGACGTCACGAGCTTCTCGAAAGATGGCACGCAGCGGGAGGTCCACGGCTACCGTGCCGTGCGTTACGAGATCCCGCCCGGCTGCGCGGCCGGCTACATGCCAGAGCTCAACGTCCTCTGCGGGATCGCCGACGTCAGCACGCAGAGCGAACAGCCCGTCACGAAGCACCTGGTCGTCGAGGTGAGCGCCAGTCAGGAGCCGGGCTCCGCCGGGTGACCGCCCTCACCGCGTAAGCGTTCCTCAGGGCCCACCGTCTCCGGCTGGAGGGACAGGAAGCCGGTGACGATGAACGCGAACAGGCTGGCGACGCCGAGCCCGTGCGCCCACGCGGATTCGGCAACGTTCAGCAGCCCGACGCCGGCGATCAGGCACGCGACCGCAACGCGAGAGCCCAGTCTCGGGATCGACGCTGAGAGGACCTGGTCCGCGCTGCTCCTCGGAGCGGCGTGGATCTGGTCGAAGTGGCCCGTGAGCGTCAACCTGAACAGCAGCGCGAGCGAGGGGAACAGGATCGCGCCGCCGGCCAGCACGGACACGACGACCGCGACAAGCGTGTCGTGCGGCGCGGCCGCCTGCTGCACGGTCAGCCCGGGAAGCAGCGTCGGCCAGCGTGCCAGGGCCCAGCCGGCGATGATCGCCGCGACGGCGAGCGCGGCGCTGTAGCGCGCCGCCTCGAAGCGGCGGACGAAGACCAAGCCGAGTGTCGCCGACCCGGCAAGGATCGACGCGATCAGCGCGATCAGCGCATCGCCGGCGACGAGCTCGTGGTAGAGCGAGTGCGCGTCCGAGTGCAGCACGGCAAGCCCGCCCACGGCGATCGCTCCCGTGAGGACTCCCGATCCCAGCGCGCGGACACGGAACGCTCGCTCGAGATCCACGTCGCCCATCCGCGCGGCATCGGCGGCGAGGTACACCGCCGCCAGGTATGCGGACGTCGCGACGGCGAGAACCCCGACCAGGATCGACGTCGGGTTCACCCAGCTGGAAAACATGTCCCCGGCCGTGCGCCCGGCCGGCACGCGCCCGGAGGCGATCGCGCCGGCGCAGGCCCCGAGTGCAAACGGCGTCAGCAGCGAGGAGATCGAGAAGAGCATGTCGATCGATCTCAGCTCGATCGGCTTCTCGGTCCCGGATCGCAATGCGTAGGCGGCGCCCCGCATGATGATCCCGATGGCCGCGATGAAGAGGGGCACCGCGAGCGTCGTGAAGATCGAGCCGAAGGCGGTCGGATACGCCGTCCAGAAGACCGTGATCACGAAGATCAGCCACACGTGGTTCGCCTCCCAGACCGGGCCGATCGACCGGTGTGCCTGATCACGGACCCTCTCGGCGTGCGGTCCGCGGCCGGCGAACAGCTGCCAGAACCCGGCGCCGAAGTCGGCGCCGGCAAGCACGGTGTAGAGCGCCAGCCCGGTGAGACAGAAGACGATGGGGAGGGCCTCGAGCATCGCTAGACCCCGCGCTGATCGGGGGCGACGTCCAGCGGCGCGCGTGACAGACGGCGCAGCACCCACGCCACCCCACACGCGAGGAGGATGTAGACGACGGCGAGCGTCGCGTAGCCCACCGGTATTCCGGAGGCACCCGTGACGGCGTCAGCCGTGGGCATCACGCGGTAGACCACCCACGGCTGGCGTCCGACCTCAGTGGTGACCCAGCCGGCGATCAGCGCGAGGACCGCCAGCGGCCCGGCGAGGAGCACGGCGCGATAGAACCAGGCCGATTCGGGGAGTCGCCTTCGCCTGATCCGGATGATCAGGTAGGTGAGCCCGAGCAGGGCAAGCAGGGTCCCGATCCCGACCATCGTCTGGAAGGCGATCCGCACGATGTTGACCGGCGGGCGCTGGCTCGGCGGGACCGTGTCGAGACCCTGGACGGTGGCGTTCCAGCTGTGAAACGCGAGCAGCGAGAGCCCGTGCGGGATTTCGATCCCGTACTTGACCTGGCTTTCGGTGTACCACCCCAGAAGATGCTCGGGAGCGCCGCGCGTCGTCCTGGCGAGGCCCTCGATCGCCGCGAGCTTGATCGGCTGGTGCGTTGCGACTTCGCGCCCGGCCCAGTCGCCGACCAGCACCTGAACCGGGGAGGCCAGCGCGGCGATCGTCAGCGGGATCGCGAGCGCGGTCCGCTCGTATCGGCCCCATCGCCCCCGCAGGCGTGCGAACGAGTAGGCCGCAGCCAGGACGAAGCCGCTCACGATGTAGCCGGCGATGTACATGTGTACGAGCTCGTGCCACAGATAGCCGTTCGCGAACAGCGCTCTCCAAGGATCCACGTCGACGACCTTGCCTGCGAGGAGGTGGAAGCCACCCGGATGGTTCATCCAGGCGTTGACCGAGATCACCGTCAACGAGCCCGTGAAGCCGGCGATGACGATCGGGATGCCAGTCGCCAGATGAGCACGGGGCGAGAGGCGGTCCCATCCGTAGACGTAGATGCCGATGAAGATCGCCTCCATGAAGAAAGAGAAGCCCTCGATTGCGAACCCGAGCCCGAACACGCTCCCAAACGTGGCGGTGAAGTTCGGCCACAGCAGGCCCATCTCGAAGCTGAGAAGCGTCCCGGTGATCACGCCCACCGCGAACAGCGCGACGAGCACACGTGACCAGCGGCGGGCGAGCGTTCCATAGACCGGATCGCCGGTTCGAAGCGAGAGCCACTCGACGAACAGCACCATCGCGGGAAACGAGATCCCGAAGGCCACGAGCGGGATGTGGACCACGAACGACAGCGCCTGCATCTGGCGCGCCTCCAGCAGATACTGCTGGTGCACGGGCGCCAGCGCCTGCGCGAGCACGTTCATGCCGCGACGACGCGTGAGTCGCTGCGCCGGCCTGACCGAGTACGGATGTCAGCGCGATGTGACGCCTGGTCCTCCCGGGGTCGTTCCGTGCGGATCATTGTACGGTCGCCCGTGCGTGTGGTCGAAGAAGCCCGCG
>DATMQX010000180.1:0-2286 GCA_035567055.1 Solirubrobacteraceae bacterium | reverse complement strand
CGGGACCGAGCTGTTCGGTGTCCGCGAATATCGCCCAGGCGATTCGCTCCGCCGGATCCACTGGCGCTCGAGCGCCCGGCACGGAGAGCTCGTCGTGCGTGAATATGAGCCGCCCGGCGTGCAGACGCTGGGCATCTTCTGCGACCCCAATCCCGCCACCGCGGATGTGGCCGACCAGGTCGCCCGCATCGCGGCGTCCGAAGCCTGGGACTGCATTCGCGGCGGTGGACGCGTGATGTTGTGGGGCCCGGGCCTCGCTCCGAGCGAGCCGGGCGAAGCGCGTTCGTTCTGGGCTGCGCTCGAGTGGTTGGCGCGCTACCCGACGCAGGCGGCGACTGGCGAGGACGTCGATGCGCCGCGAGTGAACGAGGCGGTGGCGGTCGCAGCAGGCGATCAAAAAGACGTTGCGGGGGCGCTCGAGATGGTTCGGCGCCGTGGCGGCTCGGTGCGTGCCTGGATTGTGGGGGACGCTGATTTCGACCTGGACGGGCCGGTGCAGCACGTCGGCACGGATTGGCCGCTGTGAGGTTGCCCCGGCTCCCGGCGTCGCCGGTCGAGAACTCGCTCGAGGCGCGTGCGTTCGTCTTCTCCGGCTTCTGCGTTGCGGCTCTCGCGATCGTGCTCTACGGGCAGGACTACATCGTGCCCGCGGCCGGCGTCGCGGCGACTGGCATAGGCCACGTCATCAGCTACCGGGGGCGTTTGCGAAAACGCAAGATTCTCGGCCAGGCGCTGCTGGCATCCCTCGTGTTTGCCGGGCTTGCCTACTTCATCGCCGACTCGGTGTTCGCGCTCTTTGGAGGAGTGCTGCCGCAGGCGAACTTCGCCATCGCCCTGGTCGCTGTGACGAGCTTCGACCTGAAGACGCGGCGCAACTGTTACTCGAGCCTCTGGATCAGCCTCGCGATCCTTTACCTGGCCGCCGTCTATGCCTGGGACTATCCCTTCGGAATCCTCATCGCGCTCTGGGCGATCTGCCTTGCCGGTTTCTGGATGGTTTCGCACCTGCGCCGCATGGACGCTCGCCTGAGCGCTCCCCCGGCCGCGCTCGCGGCGGTCGTCCTCGGCGCGCTTGCCCTGGGGTTGGCCGGGTTCGTGTTGATTCCTCAGCCGGCATCTTTCGCGCCGACGCCGCTGGTTGTCTCCCTACCGAACTTCGTCAGCTTCCAGGGGGAGCTGGAGAACCCCGCCCTGCCGCTGGTCCAGCTGAGCGGCGACCCTTCGGGCGCGACGAGCAGCGTCGACCTCCATTTTCGTGGCCGGCTGGGCGACTCGCCCGTCATGTATGTCCGCACCGCAGCGCCGGCCTACTGGCGCGGGCTCGTTTTCGACACCTACCGGTCAGGGGTCTGGACCACCTCAGCGCGCGGCTTTCGCATGATGCAACCGTTCATTCCGCCACGGCTGCTCCCGCCGGCGCCTCCCAACAACCTGGGCACCTTCGTTCAGGTCTTCCGGGTCCTCCGCCCGCTGCCAGGCGTGATCAGCGCCGCGTATCCGATTGAGAGCCTGTACGCGCCTGTCACGTCGCTGCGCGAGGACGCATACGGGACATTCTTCACACCGGACCTGCTTCGGCCGGGCCAGACCTACTCGGTCGTGTCCTACCTGCCCAACCTCACGGCCAAGGAGCTCCAGGCCGACGTGGCGTTGAGCCTTACAGACGGCGTCGGTCAGTCGTACCTCGACTCTTCCGCGCTTTCACAGCGGGCGCGTGACCTCGCGCAGACGGCGGTCAGCGGACACACCAGCACCGAGTTCGATGAGGTCATGGCGCTTACGAACTACCTTCAGGCGAATTTCCGCTACTCGCAGCAGCTGGGCCACGTACCAGCCGGGCGCGACCCGGTGGACTGGTTCCTGTTCGACGTCAAGATCGGATACTGCGAGCAGTTCGCGACCGCCGAAACGTTGATGCTGCGCAGCCTCGGCATCCCGGCCCGGCTGGCGACCGGGTACTCGACCGGCTCGTACGACCCGGTGCTGGACCAGTCCCTCGTGCGCGAACGCGACGCTCACGCTTGGGTCGAGGTGTGGTTCCCCGGTCACGGATGGGTGCCGGTCGACCCGTCGCCAGGTTTCTCGGCGCTGGCGGCGACGCAGTTCCCGTCGCACTGGGCGGCCGGCGGCATCGCGCGCCTCATCCCTCACCTCGAGATCGGCGCGCCGCTCGGCGCGCTCGGGTCGCTCGGTTTGGTCGCGGTGATTCCGCCGGCGCTCGTGATCGCGCTGCTCGTCGTTTTCGCGTGGGCCTGGCTGCGCAGGCGGCGCTGGACGCGGTCAACG
>DATMQX010000179.1:0-5267 GCA_035567055.1 Solirubrobacteraceae bacterium | reverse complement strand
GCTTCTGTGCGATCTGTGCGATCACGAGGTTGGTGTTGTCACCCGCCGTCGAGGCGATGAAGACGTCGGCGCGCTCGATCCCGGCCTGGATCAGGGCGTCGGTCTCGAGCGCCGTGCCTACGGTGAACTGGCCGCCCGAGTCCTCCCAGCTCTTGTCCTGGCCCGCGTCCAGGCGCTCGTGTGAGAGCGGGTCCTCGTCGAGCACCGACACTTCATGGCCGGCGGCAAGCGCGGACTTGGCCACGGCCGCACCGACGCGCCCGGCTCCGACGATGAGGACGAACATAGCCGGAGATTAGACGATGCGGGCGCCGACCCGTTGCGCCTGCTCCCGGGACTCGGCGTCTGGGTCGCCGGTCGCCCGATTGGGGTCCCGCGCAGGCGGCGCCGTGACTATCACCCGCGTGTTCGCCTTGTTGACCACATACCTCGTCACGTCTCCCACCGGACCCTCCAACGGCCCGCCACGCCCGCCCAGGCGCGCGCCGCCGCGGATGCGCGACGGTTCCTCGGCGCCCATCACGATCGCCTCCACGCCGCGCCGGCGAGCCTCGTCGACGATCGCATACCCGGCGCGTCGCGTGCGCACGGTCGCGGTCGCCACCTGCACGCCCGTGTACTCCTCCCCCACCGCCTTCGCCCGCGCCAGCACCTGACGAGCGTGTTTGATCTGCGCGTCCGGCAGGCTCGCGTCCAGCGGCAGCGACATCGGTATGACGAACACCCACAGCGCCTCGATCGTGGCGGTATCTATCGCCGCCTCATCGGTTGGCTCGCCCGAGACCAGCCGAGCGGCCGTCTGCACGATGTCGTCGTCGAGATCGGTCCCGAACAGCGGCACGAGGACCGACCCGTAGTCGGACTCGCGTTCGCGCCTGGGGTCGGCCCGCAATACCTGCGGCGAGACCGTCACGCGCCGCAGCAGCGACGTTTCGTCCGCCCGGCGGTACAGCACGTACATCGTGAGACCGACGATCATCCAGCCGAAGCCGACGTAGCGCGCGGGCTGGTGCACGACCACCACGGCCACCCATCCGGCCGCGGACGCCAGCCCACCGAAGACGGCCGGCAGTGGCACCTCCCGGCCGCGAATCCTGACTCCGAGCGGCACTCGATATGGCCGGTCGCGGTCGGGCTCGGTGAAGCGCAGGCGCACGATCGACAGGTGGGCGATCGTGAACGCCAGCATCGCCCCGAAGGCGTAGATGCCGATCAGGAAGTCGAGATCCTCGGGCACCACGAGCGCCGCGGCGATCAGCCCGGCGATGATGATCAGGACGTACGGCGTGGAGCGCCGCGGATGCAGGCGCCCGAGGCCGCTCGGGATCTGCCGGTTGGTCGACAGCGAGTACGCGAGCCGCGACAGCCCGAGCATGGCCGAGTTGGCCGCCGCCAGGAGCGTGAGCGTGCCGAGCCCGGCGACGACGTATCTGAGCGTTTCGGCGAGCCAGTGCGGCTTCATGTGCGTAACGACGCCGATCATCGGAGCGTTGACGAAGCGGCCCGCCAGTTCGGTGTGCCCGCCGTGCACCGGCAGCGCCATCACGGCGACGAGCGCGATGCCGGTGTACAGGACGACGACGGTGGCGATCCCGCTGCCCACCACCCGCTTCAGCTCCCGCCGGCTGATCGTCACCTCGCCCGCCAATCCGGAGGCGGACTCCAGGCTCGTGAACGAGATCGCCGCGATCGTGAGCGCGAAGATCAGGTCGGACCACGTCGGCGAGCTGCCGAGGTGAATCGAGTTCACCAGCGCCCCCGGGTGGAAGAAGAGCACCAGCCCGAGCACCACGATGAGCGCCTGAAGCGCGAGATCACCGGTTACGAGGATGCCGATCCGCCGAGCACGCCGCCAGCCGAAGCCGCGAATGTTGCTCAACACCACCAGCGCGATGAAGGCGAGGGAGAGCGCAAGCGCCTCGGCGTTGTTGCCGAGCGGACTCCAGAACACGCGCAGATACTGCGTCGCCGAGTACGCCGTGACGGCGATCAGGATGATGTAGTCCAGGAGGATCGCCCAGCCGGCGACGAAGCTGACCAGCTCGTTGAAGGCGTAGCGGGCGAACACGGTCGACCCGCTGCGCTCGGGGTGCATCGACGCGCCCTCCGCATACGTGAGCGCGGTCAGCGCGAACAGCAGCGCCGCCGCCAGGAACACCGCCGGGGTGAGACCGAGGGCGTGACCGGCGATCACCCCGAGCGAGAAGTAGATCGCGCTCGCCAGCGACGTGTACACGATCGAGAAGACAAGCGGCGAGCCGATGCTGCGCCGCAACACCATCCGCGAACGCGCCGCGAGCTCCACCGCCGCCCGCTCGACCTCGCCTCCCGGGCGTGGCCGTCCGGTGTCGGCGCTTCCGTCCTGCGAGCGGCCGGCTCCCGCGCGGTCGTCGTCCGGCACGCTGCCGCCCTCGGACCCGCCCGGCGTGCTCATGCCCGCCGGCCCCTCCTGACCTCCAGGTAGATCCTCGCGACTCCCGCAGCCGTGAACAGCACGCCGAGCAGCAGCCGCGGCGAGGCCGCGCTGCCGTTCCCGACCAGAGCCTGCACGATCAGCGCAACGCCGATCACCACCATCAGCAGTGAGAGCACCAACGTGCCCGTGCGATGCACCTGTCTGCCGGTCATCTCAGCTGAGCTTAGGCCCTGTCGGCCGGAGGCTGTGCGCGGGCGCGGCCGCCGGTGGACGGGAGCCCCCTGCCGACATCGGTATCAGGTGATCAACGGGATGATGAGGATGGCGACGATGTTCGCCACCTTGATCATGGGGTTGATCGCAGGCCCCGCGGTGTCCTTGAAGGGGTCACCGACCGTATCCCCCGTGACCGAGGCCGCATGGGCATCTGAGCCCTTGCCGCCGAAGGCGCCATCCTCGATGAGCTTCTTCGCGTTATCCCAGGCGCCACCACCGGCCGTCATCAGGACGGCGAAGAAGAAGCCGACAACGATCACGCCGATGAGCAGCCCGCCCAGCGCCTGCTGGTCGATGAGCCCGACGATCAGCGTCAGCCCGATGGGCAGCAGTGAGGGCAGGATCATCTCGCGCTGGGCCGTGCGCGTGACGATGTCAACGCACCTCGCGTAGTCGGGATCTTCGGTTCCCTCCATGATTCCGGGATGCTCGCGGAACTGGCGGCGCACCTCCTCGACGACGGCCCCGCCCGCGCGCCCGACGGCCTCGATCGAGAGCGACGCGAACAGACACACCATCAGCCCTCCAACCAGCAGCCCGATCAGGACGGGTGGTTCGTTGATGCCGAAGGAGATCGCGTGCGAGACCTTGGCTTCGAGTTCTTTCTGAAACCCTGCGAACAGCACCACCGCGGCCAGCACGGCCGACCCGATCGCGTAGCCCTTGGTGACGGCCTTGGTCGTGTTGCCCACCGCGTCGAGCCGGTCGGTGACCTTGCGCACGTCCTCTGGCAGGTCAGCCATCTCGGCGATCCCGCCGGCGTTGTCGGTGACCGGCCCGAAGGCGTCGAGCGCGACGATCAGGCCGGTCAGCGACAGCAGCCCCACGACGGCGACACCGATGCCGTAGATGCCCGTCACGCCGCCGCCCGCGAGCTTCCAGGCGCCGAGGATCCCCAGCACGATCACGAGCGCCGGCAGCGCGGTGGCCTGCAGCCCTGAGCCGAAGCCCTGGATGATGTTCGTCGCGTGACCGGTGATCGACGCTTTGGCGGTCTTCTGGACGGGCGAGAACCGCGTCGAGGTGTAGTAGTCGGTGATCACGAACAGGAATGCCGTGACGGCGATCCCGATCAACGAGCAGAGGTAGAACTTCCACCACTCGGGCGTGTTGACCGACGCGCCCACCTCGCTGAAGCTGAGGCCGCGCATCAACCAGTAGGTGATCGGCGCGAAGGCCGCGGCGGCGATGGCGCCGGAGACGACGAGGCCTTGGTAGAGGGCGCGCTCGACGTTGTCCGTACGGGTGCGGACGGCGAAGGTGCCGATGATCGACGCGATGATCGCGGCGCCACCCAGGACGAGCGGATAGAGCACGACTTTGGTGGACTCATGGAAGGTGAGCACTCCGAGCAGCATCACGGCGACGGCCGTGACTGCGTAGGTCTCGAACAGGTCCGCCGCCATGCCCGCGCAGTCGCCGACGTTGTCGCCGACGTTGTCGGCGATCGTGGCCGGGTTGCGCGGGTCATCCTCGGGGATGCCGGCCTCGACCTTGCCGACCAGGTCAGCGCCGACGTCGGCGGCCTTCGTGAAGATCCCGCCTCCCAGTCGCGCGAAGACCGAGATCAGCGAGCCGCCGAAGCCCAGGCCGATCAGCGCGTCGACGGCCGTCTTCTGGCTGTCGTTGAAGATCGCCGTGAGCGCGCCGTAGTAGCCGGCGACGCCGGTGAGCGCGAGGCCCACGACCAGCAGGCCGGTAATGGCGCCGCCCCTGAAGGCCACCTGCAGTGCGGGCGCCACGCCGCCGCGCGCCGCCTCGGCGACGCGGGCGTTGGCGCGCACCGAAACGTTCATGCCGATGTATCCGGTTGCGCCTGAGAGCAGACCGCCGATCGCGAACCCGCATGCGACGGCGATGTTCTGGACGAAGATGAGCGCCACGAACAGCACCACCCCGACGACGGCGATCGTCGTGTACTGGCGGTTCAGATATGCGCGCGCCCCCTGCTGGACCGCCAGCGAGATGGCCTGCATGCGCTCGTTGCCCGGCGACAGCGCGAGCAGGGATCGCGCGGTCACCAGGCCGTAGACCACGGCACAGGCGGCACAAACGAGGGCGACGACGACCCCATGGTTCGTCAGAAAGCTGCTCAACAGAAAATCCTCCGCGGTCTGATTGGCGTGCCGCGCGAGGATATTCGCGCGCACCTTTGCTGACCCGGGTCACCCAGTGCGAGCGCCTACCCGGTGCAAACGCGGGCGCAGTCTATCGTGCGAGCCCGCGAGAGGCCGGCTGGCGGCAGCTCAGCTGCCGGGCACCCAAAGCCGGCCGCTCTTCTGAGCCGGACCAGGCTCACCAGGGCGCTGCGACTGCGACTCATCGCCCTCGGCGGCGCCCGGAGCCTGCCCGGTGCCGGCAGCCGGCGGCGGGGCGCCCTCCTCAGCGCCCTCCCCGCCGCCCCCGCCCGGCTGAGCTCCCGACTGGACCTCCCGGGCGTATGCCATCTGCAGCTGCGCGAGCGCGTCGCGGAGCGGGCGGACGCCCTCAGGCACCCTGCGCTCGAGGATCTCGAGGAGGGGCCGCACCGCGTCGATCGCGTCCCTGACCTGCTCGAGATCGCGCTCGGAAGCGG
>DATMQX010000178.1:0-27761 GCA_035567055.1 Solirubrobacteraceae bacterium | reverse complement strand
GCCTCCTCGGCCATGTTGGAGATCGTCTCGATCCCGGTGTAGGCGATCATCCCGATGGGGATCGCGACGAGAAAGTTCTTCCAGGTCGGCGCGACCCCGAGGTGGATGTTGTGGACGAGGACGTGCGGCGAGAAGACGAGCAGAACCCCGACGATCACGAGCAGCAGCTGCGTGGCGAGGTCGGTGATCGCCAGCACGATGTTGAGTCCGGCCGCCTCTTTCACGCCGACGACGTTGATCAACGAGAGCGTCGCCACGACGCCGATGCCGAACAGGACGTCGCCCGGGCCGTGCTGCAGCGCCGGCCAGAACAGGCCGCCCAGGTAGTGGGGCACGAAGAACGCGGATATCGCGATCGTGATCGTGTAGTTGAGCATTTGCGCCCATGCCGCGAAGAACGACCACAGCTCGTTGAACGCGTGGCGGGCGAAGCTCGATGAGCCGCCCGCCTCGGGGAACATCGCGGTGGCCTCGGCGTAGGTGGCGGCGGTGAGGTAGAAGATCACCCCGGTGATCACGAAGACGATCGGCGTCAGGCCGAGCGCGTAGGAGGCGACGAGCCCGAGCGCGTAGTAGATCGAGGAGCCGACGTTGCCGTAGGCGGTGGAGAACAGCGCGCTCGTGCCGAGCACCCGTCGCAGTCCGTGCTCGCTCAGGCGGGCCATCCGCGCAGCCTATATACGGGTAGCGCGGTGCACGGCGCCCGCCCGCGCAGACGGCTGCCCTCGCAGGGATCCGTCGGATGGCGGCGGCGTGCAAAATCCCGTGCACGCCAGCCGCAAAAGCAGGAGACGGACGTATGATCCCGACGAACCGGGTCCCAGCGATTCCCGGCCTCGATATGGACATTATGCGCCGCGGGAACTACGACTCGGGAGAGGACTTCGTCCTCGAATACGGCGAGCTGCGCTTCACCTTCAACGAGGAGGATTTCGCCGAGCGCTGCGAGCAGGCGGCGATCAAGCTGGGCTTCGTCGGGGGACGCCTCGGCGAGGAGGAGCTCGAAGACCTCGTCAACCTCGCGGTCAACGGCGAGATCTGCGATCCCGCCTCGGGGCTGGGCGAACACGTCAACGAATGCTGGCCCGAGCTGATCGGACCGGCCGAGCGGTCACTGGTCCACTGGCTGCGCCGTCTCGTCTTCCGCGGCGCCTGGCTCGACCAGCGCGTCAACGAGGGCGAGCTGTCCTTCGCCTTCGACGAGGACAGCGGCAGCTTCGCCTACGTCCAGCCCGACCGGAGCGGCGAGCCGATCGAGCTGGCGCCCGAGCCCTCGTGGGGCCGGGTCGCCTACCGCCGCTGAGCGCTCGCGGCTAGGTGGTCGCCTCGAGCGCGGCCGCGCGTGCGCGGGTGATCGCCCCGGCTCCGTCCTCGCCGACCAGCAGCTCCGGCTTGAGCGTGCCGCTGGCGACGAGATCGAGGATCGGTTGGCGGCCGGTGGAGGTGAGGGCGACATCGAGCGCGATCACGGTCGTCTCGCCGCCGACCGGAAGCGTTGACGTGGCGATCACGGTGAGCGAGCCTCCGTCGCGCAGCTTGCGGGCCGCGGCGAGGGCCTTTCGCGCCGCGTGCGGCGGCAGCCCGTCGAGCGTGTCTACCAGCACCAGCGCATTGCCTCCTCGCGACGCCACGCGCCTTGCCCCGTCGAGCGCGCGCTCGACGGCCTGCGCCTGCGCGTCCGCGGACGCGGCGAAGGTGAGCGCGGCCGCCGGCGCCTGCGGGCCCTCCTGCCAATCCGCGATCTCCTCCGGCCTCACGCCTGCCAGCACGACGGTGAGCTCGAGGTCCTCACGGCCCGAGAGCGCCTCGTGGAGCCTGCGCAGAGTCTCGGTCTTGCCGGCTCGCGGCGCGCCCACGATCACTGCGCGCGAGCCGCGCCCGAGCGGGGTCAGCCACTCGATCGCCTCGAGCGTCGGGTCGGAGGCGCCGAGCGCGAGCCGTTCGCGCGGGTACTCCACGGGCAGGTCGTCGTAGCGCGCACCCTCCGAGACCTCGTCGGCCGACGCGCCGTTGATCGTGTCGATGCGCACCAGGGACGGGTAACGCTCGGAGCGCCTCGGCAGGCGCACCGGCCCGGCCACGCGGTCGCCGGAGATCAGCTCGCAGCGACGAACCTGGGCGGCGGAGATGTACACGTCCTCGTCGGAGGGATCGGGCGGGGAGACGCGCAGGAAGGCGGAGCCGTTGCCGAGCAGCTCGACGACGCCGTCGACGACGCGCGCGTCGGCCGCCTCGTCCTCATCCTCAGGGCGCTCTGCGCGTCGCGTCGCGCGCTCGCCGGAGGCTCCCTGGCGGGCGCCGCGGCTGCGGCTGCGGCGGGCCGTGCCCTCGCCGGCGGTGGCCGCCTCGTCCTCCTCAGGCGACTCGCCGACGTCCTCCCGGGTTCCGGCGCCGGCGCGGCGCGAACGCGGCGAGCGGCGCCGGCGCGGACGCGTGGCTGGCTCGTCCGTCTCGGCGGCTTCCGAGTCCTCCTCGCCCCCGCTCGAGACGTCCTCGCCCCCGCGATCCCCGTCGCTGGCCGCAGCGGGCTCGCCGAGGATGGCGTCGATCAGGTCGGCCTTGCGCAGACGGCGAAAGCCGTCGAGTCCGAGCTGATCTGCGATCGCGTGCAGGTCCGCGAGCGGACTTGCCTCCAGCTCGGAGCGATCAAGTACTGGCATGCGATGTTCCTTCTCTCTGTGGATGGGCGGTTGGCGTCCCTGCGCGTTGGACAGCGCAGGGCACCCCTGTCCGAGCAAGCCTAGCGCCTTGGCCGGCCGACCTCTTCGCGCGGCTGCGAGCCCTCCTGATGAAGTGGCGGATCCGAGGCGAGCGGCTCGTGGCGCAGCTCATCGGCGAGCGCGAGCTCGCTCTGGGGCTCCAGCTCGCCTGCGAGCGCCCGGTAGACGGCGAGGAAGTCCGCCGCCGCCGCGATGTCGTGCATGCGGAAGATGTGCGCGCCCTGCTGGACCCCGTGCGCGAGCGCGGCGAGCGTCCCGGCGAGCCGCTCGCGAGGCGGGCGCCCGGTGAGCGCGCCGATGAAGTCCTTGCGGGAGATCGCCATCAGCAGCGGGCGTCCGAGCTCGTGCAGGCGCCCGACCTCGGCGAGCAGGCGCACCGTCTGGGCGGGCGTCTTGGCGAAGTCGGGGCCGGGGTCGAGGATCAGCTGCTCGGCGGCCATCCCGTGGTCGAGCGCGAGCTGCATGCGGTCCCGCAGGAAGGCGAGCACGTCGGAGGTGATGTCGCCGTACAGCGCCGGGTCCTGCATGCGCTGGCGGGGCGCGGCGCGGGTGTGCATCAACACGAGCGCGGCGCCGGACTGCGCGCAGATCTCAGCGAGCTCCGGATCGCGCAGGCCGCTCACGTCGTTGACGATGCGCGCTCCGGCGGCGATCGCCGCGCGGGCCACCGCCGGCTTGTAGGTGTCGACCGACACGATCGCGCCGAGCTCGCCGGCGACCCGTGCCACGAGCGGAACCACGAGCTCGATCTCCTCCCGCGGATCCACCGGCGGTCTCCCGGTGCTCGCCGACTCGCCGCCGATGTCCACGATGTCGGCTCCCGCCGCCAGCAGCTCGGCCGCCAGCGCGAGCTGATCGTCGGGGCTCGGGTGGCGACCGCCGTCGCTGAAGGAGTCGGGCGACGCGTTCACGATCCCCATCAGCCACGGGCGCTCTCCGAGCTCGAGCACGCGGTCGACGGCCTGCACTCGCAGATGCGGAGCGTTCAAGGTGTGTGCGCTCCCGCGTGCGCGCCGGCGAGGATCCCCTCGAGACGGGCCTCTTCGGCGAAGCGCTCCAGCTCGACGGCGAGCCGCTCGGAGCTCCAGCCGAGCTCGCGCGCCATGATCTCCCCCACCCGCTGCACCGCAGCGGAGTGGCTCGCTCCGCCGCCGCCGGCCGGCGGGGAGAGCTGGCGGGCCGCCAGCAGGCCGAGACGGGTGCGCCGCAGGAGCACGTCGCCGATGCTGCGGGCCTGCTCGCGACGGGCGGCGAGCGTGACCTCGGCGAGCAGGTCGGGGTTTCCGTCCACGATCGGTTGTGCGAGCTCGCCGCGCTCGGCCGCGAGCGCGAGAACGTCGCGGGCGGCGTGCCCGTAGCGAGAGGCGAGCGGCTGATATGACGCGTCGGGCACCCCCTCCACGCGCGGGAGCTCCTCGACGGCGATCGCCTGGCCGAGAGGTATCTCGTGCGTGCGGCAGGGAGCGTCCCGCGCATCGCGCTCGACCAGGCGGTCCACCGTCAGCTTGGCCATGCGCCGCCATGTGGTGAGCTTTCCACCGGTGATCGTGATCATGCCGGAGGAGGTCTCATACAGCTCGGCCTTGCGGGAGATGTCAACCGACTTCTTCGAGTCGCCGGTCGAGATCAGCGGCCGCACACCCGCGAACGCTCCGGCCAGGTCGCCGGGGCCGAGCGAGGAGCCGAAGAAGACGTTGACCGCCTCGAGCAGGTAGTCGACGTCCTCGCTGGACGGCTGCACGTGGTCGAGCGGGCCCTCGTAGTCGTTGTCGGTCGTGCCGACGAGCGTGTGGCCCAGCCATGGCAGCGCGAAGATCGAGCGACCCGCCCCGGCGGGGACGATCGCGCCGCCGACGAGCGGCAGGGCGTCGTGATCGACGGTGATGTGGGTGCCCCGGCTGGGCCGGATGCTCGGCAGCTCCGCCTCTCCGTGAAGCTCATCGGGCCGCAGCTCGTCCGCCCACACGCCCGTCGCGTTGATCACGTTCGCCGCCCGCACGTCGAACGGCTCGCCGCTCTCGACGTCGAGGACCCTCACTCCCTGCGCGCGGCCGTCGCTCTCGAGCAGCCCGGTGACGTCGAGTCGGTTGGCGCAGACGGCGCCGAAGCGCTCGGCCTCGCCGAGCACCGTCAGCACCAGGCGCACGTCGTCGGTCTGGCAGTCATAGAACAGGTAGCCACTGGTCGGCTCGCGCGCGGCCAGCGCGGGCAGCAGCTCGACCACCTCCTCTCCGGAGATCACACGGTGGCGCTCCGGGCTCCAGGACTCGCCGCCGTCGGCGAACGGCACGGCAGCGTCGCCCGGCGCGCGCTCGCCGCGGCCCTTGCGGTTGCGCCGCGGGCGCAGTTTGTCGCCGGCGGAGCGGCGATCGGTCACGGACATGACGTCGTAGAGGTTCAGCCCGACGCCCATCAGTCGGTCCGGCCGCGCACCCTCGAACGCGGGCACGACGAGCGGCAGCGGGCGCACGAGATGGGGCGCGAGCTCGACCATCAGCTGGCGCTCCAGCAGCGCCTCGCGCACAAGCCCGAGGTCGAAGTTCTGCAGGTAGCGCAGGCCTCCATGGACGAGCTTGCTCGAGCGGCTCGAGGTCCCGGAGGCGAAATCGGCCCGCTCGAGCAGCGCCACGCTGTAGCCGCGCGTTGCCGCGTCCAGGGCGACGCCGGCGCCCGTGATGCCACCTCCCACGACGACTACGTCGAACTCCTCCGTCGATAGCGCCGCTATCGCCTGACCGCGGTCGATCACGGTCGCAGTCTCGCAGAGCTACGGCTCAGATCTGGGCCAGCTCGGCGGTGATCTCGCTGACCGCCGACTTCGCGTCGCCGAACAGCATCTCCGTCTTCGGGTCGTAGTAGAGCTCGTTTTCGATGCCGGCGAAGCCGGGGTTCATCGAGCGCTTGATCACGATCACCGAGTGGCTGTCGGCGACTTCGAGGATCGGCATACCGTAGATGGGCGAGGACGGCGTGTTCTTGGCGGCGGGGTTGGTCACGTCGTTCGCGCCGATCACCAGCGAGACGTCGGTGCGCTGGAACTCGGGGTTGGCCTCGTCCATCTCCTTGAGCTGGTCGTAGGGCACGTCGGCCTCGGCCAGCAGCACGTTCATGTGCCCGGGCATGCGCCCGGCGACCGGATGGATCGCGTAGCTGACTTCGACCCCCCGTTTTTCGAGCTCCTTGGTCAGCTCGCGCACGGCGTGCTTCGCCTGAGCGACGGCCATCCCGTATCCGGGCACGATCACCACGCGGTTGGAGTAGGCGAGCTGGATCGCGGCGTCGGCGGCGGTCGTCGAGCGCACGGTGCCGGCGTGCTCGCCGGCTCCGCTCGCGCCCTCGACGGCACCCCCGCCGCCGAAGCCGCCGGCGATGATCGCGGGGATCGACCGGTTCATCGCGACGGCCATCAGGTTCGTGAGGATCGATCCCGACGCCCCGACGATCATCCCGGCGACGATCAGGGCGGGGTTGTTGAGCGCGATCCCGGTGGCCGCCGCGGACAGGCCCGTGGCCGCGTTGAGCATCGAGATCACGACGGGCATGTCGGCGCCGCCGATCGGGAACACGACCGCGTTGCCCAGCAGCGCGGCACACACGAGCATGCCGATGAAGATCGCTTCGGACTGGTCGCCGGCCGCTATGTCGGCCCCGGCGGCGACCGCGAGGATCACCAGCACGAGGTTCACGATCTGCTGCGCCGAGCCGAAGGAGATCGGGCGGCCGGGGATGATTTCCTGCAGCTTTCCGAAGGCGATGTTCGAGCCCCAGAAGGAGACCGAGCCGACGATCGCGGCGAACAGGGAGAAGACCGTGATGTACGTCGCGGTGTGGGCGAAGCCGCCGGTGAGACGGAACTCGGCCCACGAGATCAGGAAGACCGCCCCGCCTCCCACGCCGTTGAACAGCGCCACCATCTGTGGCATCGCCGTCATCTTCACCTGCCGCGCGGCCGGCACCCCGACGGCCGTGCCGAGCGCGACGCCGAGGGCGATCAGCCCCCAGTTGCCCTCCAAGGGGTTGAGCAGCGTGGCGATCACCGCGATCGCCATGCCCACTGCGGCGATGCGGTTGCCCCTGACGGCCGTCGTCGGGCCCGCCAGCCCGCGCAGACCCTGGATGAACAGGGAGAAGGCGATGATGTACAGGACGTCGCGGAAGCTCTGGCTCTGCAGGAAGGAGCTCGCGAGGGGCGGGGCGATCACGGTGCCTTCTCCTCCTCGGCCTCCGTGGCGTCCGGCTCCTTCTTGCCCCGATCCGGCTTGGACTTGAACATCTCGAGCATGCGATCGGTCACGAGGAACCCGCCGACGATGTTGATCGTGCCGAACGTGATCGCGATCACGAGGATCACCTTGTTGAACGCCCCGTTGCCGGCGAGGCCGATGATCAGCAGGCCGCCGAGCAGGACGATCCCGTGGATCGCGTTGGTGCCCGACATCAGCGGCGTGTGAAGCGTGTTGGGCACCTTCGAGATCACCACGAAGCCGATGAAGCCGGCGAGCACGAGGATCGCCAGATTGGTGGTGAGCGTGCTCGCGAGGATCATGCCGACGCCTCCACGGCGGCCTTCGCCCCGGGATTTACGATCTCGCCGTCGCGCACGATGCACGAGCCACTGACGATCTCGTCCTCGAAGTCCATGTTCAGGGCGCCGTCCTCCCCGATGAACAGCTCGAGCAGCGCGAGCACGTTGCGCGCGAACAGCTGCGAGGAGTGCTCGGCCATGCCGGCCGGGAGGTTCAGCGGCGAGACGATCTTGACGTCGTGTCGCACGACGGTCTCGCCGGGCACGGTCAGCTCGCAGTTGCCTCCCGCCTCGCCGGCGAGATCGACGATCACCGAGCCCGGCTTCATCCCTTCCACGGCCTCGGCGGTGACCAGCTTCGGCGCCGGCCGGCCGGGCACGAGCGCCGTCGTGATCACGACGTCGAAGCCCTTGATCGCGTCCGTCAGCGCCTGCTGCTGGCGGGCGCGCTCCTCCTCGGTCAGCTCGCGCGCGTAGCCGCCCTCCCCGCTCGCCTCGACCCCGAGATCGAGCCACTGCGCTCCCAGGGATTCGACCTGCTCGGCCACCTCGGGTCGCACGTCGTATCCGGTGGTGCGCGCGCCGAGGCGTTTCGCGGTGGCGAGCGCCTGCAGCCCGGCCACGCCCACGCCGAGGACGAGCACCTTCGCCGGTGGGATCGTGCCGGCGGCGGTCATCAGCATCGGATAGAAGCGGCCCATCTCCTCGGCGCCGAGCAGCGCCGCGCGATAGCCCGCGACGTTGCTCTGCGAGGAGAGCGCGTCCATCGCCTGCGCCCGCGAGATGCGGGGGATCGCCTCCATCGCGAACGCCGTCGCGTGCTTCTCGGCGAGAGCGCGGGTCGTCACCGGGCTGGTGAGCGGCGCCAGGAAGCCGATCAGGATCGAGCCTGAGCCGAGCGTGCGGATCTGTTCGGGATCGGGCGGGGCGATCGTGACGACGACGTCCGACCCCCAGATCTCGGCCGCATCAGGGCTGATCGTGGCGCCCGCGTCGGCGAACGCGGCATCGGTCAGCAGCGCGTCCGCGCCGGCGCCGCTCTGCACGACGACATCGAGCCCTTTGGCCTTCAGCTTGCCGACCACCTCGGGAACAAGCGCCACCCGATGCTCGCCCGCCGCGGTCTCCTTCGGTACGCCTATCCGCATGAAGTGCGAGAACGTACCCCATCCCGGGGACGGGCGGCGGCCCGGTGTGCGAGACTCGAAATGCGATGACGGTGAACCTCACCCGCATCTACACGAAGCTGGGCGACGGTGGAGAGACGCATCTCGGGGACATGAGCCGGGTGTCCAAGCTGCACCCCCGGGTGGAGGCGTATGGGACTGTCGACGAGCTGAACGCGACGATCGGCGTCACCCTTCTGGAGCCGCTTCCGGAGCTGTTCGTCAGGTGGCTGAGCCGTGTGCAGAACGATCTGCTCGACGTGGGCGCCGACCTGTCGGTGCCGATCCCGGCCGCGGGCGCCGCAGAGGCCGAGCGTCCACGGCTGCGCGTCGAGCCCAGCTACACGCAGTGGCTCGAGCAGGCATGTGACGAGGTCAACGCCAAGCTGCCGCCGCTGCGCTCCTTCGTGATCCCCGGCGGGACGCCCGCGGGGGCGCACCTGCACGTCTGCCGCACCGTCTGCCGCCGCGCCGAGCGCCGTGCGATCGCCGTCGGAGAGGACGTCAACCCCGAGGTGGTGCGCTACCTGAACCGGCTGTCGGATCTGCTGTTCATCCTCAGCCGGGCCGTCAACACGCACGGCGGCGCGGGCGAGGTCACGGAGCCGCTGTGGGAGCCCGGAGCGCACGACTCGGGCTCGCCGGGCGGCCCTTGAGCTGCGCTCAGAGCGCCGGACGGGTCGCAGGCCAGCGGCGGTCTGCCACCCGCAGGGCGGCCACGGCGATCGCCATCCACAGCGTCGCCACGAGGTAGCCGCCGAGCACGTCGCTCGGCATGTGCCAGGCGAGGATCAGCAGCGCACAGCCGACCGCCAGTGCGTAGATGCCGCCGAGCGCCCCGACGAGGCGGCGCAGGCGCGCCGGGCTGACGAGCACCGCGCAGAGGACGACGGTGAGCGCGGCAGTCGCATGGCCGCTCGGCCAGGAGGCGGCGCCGATGTGGACGGCCCCGGCCTGGGCGTGGGGGTGGGCGAGGAGCGGCTTGAGCGTCTCAGCCGTGAGCGGCGCGAGCGCCATCACGAGCGCGACGGCCGCTGCGACCCGCGGGCGGCCGCGAGCAAGCGCCACGGCCACGAGCGCGAAGCCCCAGATCGTGAACAGCAGGGGTTCGAGGAGGCGGATCAGGAAGTTCGCAACCGAGTCGATGCTGGGATGGCTGAGCTGCGTGAAGTCACGCAGCGTGGCGGCGTCGCGCAGATGTACCGCCGGAACGAGCTGGGCGACGACCCAGACCGCGGCGAGCCCGAGCAGGCATAGGCCGGCGACGCCCAGCGCGCCGCCCGGGCCCGAGCGCTGAGCCCGGCCGTTCAGTGGGCCGGCCACGACCGCGCCCGAGAAAGCCTGTCCCGACATCCTCAAAAGGGTACGACGGCCGATAAAGCGCGTCTGAACGCCATCTACCGCAGCATCGGCGCGAGGACGGCGCCCAGGAGCACTCCGATCGAGCGCGCGAGGCCGTTCACGCGAGGACCGGCGCCCGCAGGAACATTGTGCGAGCCGGAGCTGGGCACGGCGGCGTGCGTCCTGCGGCGCGAGTATGCACCCCGCGCGTGGCGCGCCACGGCGGTGGCCGACGCGGCTGGCGACGCCGTGGACCCGGCGGCGGCGTGGCCTCTGACGGGGGCGATCGGCAGTGGCCTGCCCGCCAGTGCCGTCAGCGCCTGGGCCGTCACCCACACCGGCGTCTGCGATCCGGTGCGCGAATAGCGCACGCTCCCGTCGGGCGCGAGCAGCGTGGCTAGGTATCCGAGCGGCGAGCGGCTGCCTTCGCGTGTGACGGCTCGCGGATCGCGGCGCGCGGCGATCAGGCCCTGGATCGCCCAGGCGGTGGACTGCGCATTCGATTCGCCGCCGATCTGCTGCGGGTAGCCGCCGTCCGCGTTCTGTGCCCGAACGAGGAACGCGCTCGCGCGCGCCGCGGGCCGGCCGCGCATACCCGCATCGACGAGGGCCTGCAGCACGGCGGCGGTGTCGTCGACGTCGCTGCCGCCACCCCGAGCGCCGAAGCCGAAGCCGCCGTCGGCGTTCTGCTGGCGCCGCAGCCAGCCGCCGGCGCCGCGAACGACGGGGTTGGCGCTCGCGTAGCCGGCCGCGCGCAGCGCGAAGATCGCGAAAGCCGTGAGGTTGCTGAGATGGCCGAAGCTTCCGTCGCCGGCGCGGAAGCGCATCAGCCTTGCGAGCGGATCGCCGCCGGGCAGCGAGTGCACAGACGCGCCGCACGCGTGCAGGGCGAGGATCGTCCGCTCGAGATCCCCAGCTCCCTGCAGGGTGCCGGCTTCGCCGCGCAGAGCATCCAGGACGGTGTGCCCGCCGCGGCGCACGGCGAGCGGGTCGCGCCCGGCCGCCGCGAGGCCCATCGCCGCCCATCCCGAGTAGAGCTCGCTGGTGGACTGACCGCGCGCGCCGCCGAAGCCGCCATCGGAGTTCTGGGCGCTCGCCAGAAACGTGAGCTCGCGCGACACGGGAGCGCGTGCGCCCGACGCGCGCGGCCCGCCGAGGAGGAGCGTCGCCGCCACCGCCACCGCCAGCAGCGAGCCGGCCGCTCCGAGCGATCGTCGCGCGCTCCCTACCCGCAGCTGATCGGCGGGCGCCGCCTGGCCGGGCGCCGGCGTCCAGGTCACGTCCATGCGCACGCGGATCCGCGTGAGCACCCGCGCCAGCTCGGGTGCGAAGGCGAGACCGAAGAGGAAGCTCGCGATCGTGTCGGTCACGTCGTAGGCCACGGCCTGGCCGGCCACCGCCAGGAACGCAGCGGGCGTGTGGCTCGCTCCGAGCGTCCACGTGTACACGTTCATCACCTCCTTGGCGGCGAGCGCGCACACACCACACGCCACGGCCAGAGGGACACGCCCGAGCCGCCTGCCGCTCAGCCTCCCGAGCACGGCGCCGGCGAGGCCCACCATGCCCCACGCCGCCATCTGCCAGGGGGTGTAGGGGCCCTGGCCGAGCATGAAGTTCGAGACGAGCATCCCGAGCGCGCCGACGGTGAAGCCCGGGAGCGGCCCCAGCGCGTAGCCCACGACGAGCGTCATCGCCGTGATCGGCTTCACGTCGGGCAGGGCGGCGAAGGCGTCGCGCCCGAGCGCGGCGAGCGCCGCCATGATCGCCACCACCGCCGCCATGCGGGCGGAGGGACGCGTGCGCTCGTACGCGAGCCAGCCGACGCCCAGCACGAGCCCGATGATCAAGAACGAGGCGAGCTGCCAGCTCATCGGGCGACCTCCGGCGCGATCTTTGCAGAGGGCGGCGCCGAGGAGACGGCCGCAACAGCGTCGCCGGCCGGCTCGCCGGAGGACGCCGCCTCGACTGCAGTCGCGACGCCCGCCATGCGCCGCAGGAGCAGCTCCGCGCCCTGCTCCGGCAGCAGCGCGCCGCCTGCTCCCCCGAGGATCCGGGCCGTCTCGGTGGCGAAGTACCAGCCTCCGGCGAGCAGCTCCGCCGCCGTGCCGTCTGCGATCACGCGCCCGTCTGCGAGCAGGACGGCGCGGTCGGCGCAGGCGGCAGCGAACTCGGGGTCGTGCGTGGCGACGATCACCGCCTGCCCGTCGCTCGCTCGGCGCCGAAGCTCCTGCGCCAGGACCGCCTTCGCGTGCCGATCCATGCCACGGGTCGGCTCGTCGAGGGCGAGCACGGCGGGCGGATCGCCGGTCCCGCTGACGATCGCGAGCGCCAGCCGCTGGCGCTCGCCGCCGGACAGGTCGCGCGGGTTGCGCTCGCCGTCCTCTTGGAGACCGACGGCAGCGAGCGCCGGCGGCGGCGCCTCGTCGGCCACGCGCTCGTGGATGAAGTAGTCGCCGGGGTTCTGCAGCAGGAGCGCCACCCTCCCGGCTCGCCTCACCCGGCCGCGTGTGGGCTCGAGCAGGCCGGCCGCATGGCGCAGCAGGGTGGACTTGCCGGCTCCGTTGCGGCCCATCAACGCGACGCTCTCACCGGCCGTCAGGCGGAGGGTGACGCCTCGAAGGATCGCGGGGCCGTCGCTCAGCTCGTGCCACACGGCGCTCATCTCGAGCGCCGCCGCGGGCTTGGCCGATCGCCGCGCCCTCGCCCTCGAGCGGGCGGGCGCGGGCGCCTCTTCGGCCCCGGATCGGTGGTCCTCGCCGAGCACGCCGTGGGCGCGCAGCGTCGCGCGCGCCTGTCTGACGCCCGCGGGCGCCGGCGCCAGCCCCGACAGCGCGAAGAGCTTTCCGGCCGGCGTCTGCAGCGCCGGCGACTCGCGAGCGGCCCAACCCAGGAAGCTCTGCGGGTCGCCGTCGCAGCCGACGCTTCCTCCCTGCAGCGCGATCACGCGGTCGGCCGAGGCGAGACAGCGCTCCAGGCGGTGCTCGGCCAGCAGGATGGTCGTCTCCCACTCCTGGTTGAGCCTGCGCAGAAGGCCGATCAGCTCATCCCCGGCGACCGGATCCAGCTGCGAGGTGGGCTCGTCCAGCAGGACGAGCCGTGGCCTGCCTGCGAGCGCCGCGCCGAGGGCCACGCGCTGCTTCTCTCCGCCTGAGAGATCATGCGTCGAGCGGTCGAGCAGCGCGTCGATGCCGAGCGCGAGCGCCACCTCCTCCACGCCGCGCGCGACGGCCGTGGGCCCGTGGCCTCTGCTCTCGAGCGCGAGCGCCAGCTCGGCGCGCACGGTGCTCATCACCAGCTGTGTCTCGGGGTCCTGGAACAGCACGCCCGCGAAGGCGCCCAGATCGGCTGGGCCGTGCTCGCGGGTGTCGAGGCCGGCGAGCGTGACGCGACCGGCGAAATGGCCGCCGTGGAAGTGGGGCACCAGGCCGCAGGCGGCGCGGAGCAGCGTCGACTTGCCGTGGCCCGAAAGGCCGGCCAGCAGGCAGAACTCGCCCGGCGCGATCTCGATGGTGACGTCGCTCAGAGCGGTCGCCGGGGCGCCCGGGTAGCGATAGCTGACGCCCTCGAAAGAAAGCAGCGGAGCGCCCATCAGTCCACGCCCCGGCGATCGGCGAACGGCAGCAGCACGGCGACGGTGAGGGCGACGCATAGCCCGATCGTGCCCGCGGCGACCGGCGCGTGGACTTCGGGATAGGCGTCGAAGCGCGCCTCTCCGGCGGCCCGCCCGACGAGCGCCAGCAAGAGGATTGCGAGCGCAGAGGCGAGGAAGGCCATGTCGTGACGGGACCATGGACGCGATAGGCGCGGCGCCCGTCGCGCGGTCGCGAAGCCACGCACCTCGAGCGTGGCGGCCACGTCCATGGCGCGGTCCAGCGAGCCTCCCACGACCGCCCGCAGCAGCGCCAGGCGCCCACGGGGCCCGCGCGGCGGCCCGAGCGGCCGCGTCCGCTGTGCCTCGGCCAGCCGCTGAGCATCGGCGGCCAGCACGGGGATCATGCGCGTCGCGAGCGACGCGGTGAGCGCCGAGCGGAACGACAGTCGCCGCACGATCCTGAGCATCTCGTCGGGATCGACGGCGAGGCTCGCGAGCGTGGTGATCAGGATCAGGAGCATCACCTTCAGCGCGATCACGGCGCCGAACACGACGGCCTCGAGCGTCAGGTCACCCGCTCCGAACGGACCGAGGTCGCCCAGCCGCGCGAACACGGTCAGGCCGTTGCGCGAGACGAGGACGTTGACGAGGACGATCGGCACCCAGACGATCGCCGCGGTGCGCATCGAGCGTGCGAGCAGGCGTCCGACACCGGCACCCGCGCCGGCACAGAGGACGGCCGCGAGCAGCGTGAGCAGCGCCAGGGGATGGTCGAGCAGAAGCGTGGCCAGCGACAGTGCCGCCGCCCACAACGCCCCCACACCCGCGCGCGTCGCGTGCAACGGGCTGGCCATGCGCCGGTAGAAGAGCAGCGTCCCTCTCACGCGCTCACCGCCCCGGCGCCGGCAGCGCGCCAGCCGCGGTCACGGCCACGGCGAAGTGGTTGTGAAGGACGGTGGTTTCGAACGCTCGGGCCGCGAGGTTCACGCCGGCCAGGTCCGTGCCGGTCACGACCCATACCGGCGCGTCTTCCGCGTGGCGGGTGGCGGCGACGAGGCCCGTACCCGCGAGCAGCTTGCGGACCCCGCGACCCCTCTCGTCGAGCACCGTCAACGCGCTCCCGTCGGTGGAGAAGCGGGCGTAGACGCCGCTGGCTCGCGGGCCGCCGTCGATCGCCTGGGCGCCCTCGGCGTGACGCACGCTCCCCCAGCGGCCGACGAGCACGTGCAGCGTCTGCGGCTCTCCGCTGGAGCCGATTCCCGCGATGCCCGCCGGGACCGCGAGTTCGCGAAACCGTGCGGCGACCGTGCGACACGCGTAGCCGGCGACTTCGGCGCAGTCGATGCGCACCGGCACGCGCTTCCCGTCGATCCCGTTCAGAAACGGCTCGGGGAAGGAGCCGACGACTGCGGGCACCTGCTCTGTCTGGCTCCAGTCGTGGTGATCCCACCAGATGTGATCCCCCGGGTGCACCTTCGTGGCCGCCGCGCCCTTGCCCGCCTGGATTCCGTTGACGTAGTAGAACCAGTCGACCGGCTCGCCCGCTTCCTGCCCGCCGGAGACCCCGTCGATGCTCTGCACGAAGCCGCCGCCGTAGCGGGTGCCCACTGCGGCGTCGTTGCGCTTCAGCAGGCTCATCACCGTCTCTTCGCCCCTGATCGCCGGCCTGTCGATCTGGTGGAGCACCTGGCCGCCGAAGTCCCGCGTGACCAGGACCTGCACTGCGCTGGGCGCGCGACCGGCTCCGAGCCCGCAGCCCGCCAGCGCCAGCGAGACCGCCAGCACCGCCACGACGACGGGCGGCGGACGGCGCACGGCGGGCCTGCCTCGGACGTGCCCCCACACCCGTTTCACCTCACCACGATCGTCTCCGGGAACGAGGGCACGAGCCCCGGCCGGCTGGCGTTCAACGAGTACCTACCCGGCGTGCTCGGCGCGATCAGCGTCGCCTCGCCGTGTGTGCCGGTCGAGGCGAAATCGGAGCCGAGCGTGGCGACCGCGCCGACGGCGGGCGTGCCGCGACCTTCATTGTCGTAACCGGTGACGGTCACGCCGATCGAGCCGCCGCGGTTCACGCTCACCGCCGAGGGCGCGACGTCGAGGGTTCGCTGGCACCCGCCGGCGGAGGCATTGCACCAGAACCACAGCAGGTGCGCGCCGGAGCGCAGCCGCCGTCCGTCGCCCCTCGGCCCGCTCGGGTCGGCGGCGCCCGTCGACCCCGAGACGTGACCGACCTTGTACTCCCAGCCGCTCTGCCCGCGGTTGCGCTCGCCGCCGAGCGAGTACACGAACAGCTGCCCGGAGTTGACCGGAGACGATCCGCAGCGGCCGTAATCGCGCAGCGCGAAAGCCGGGCCTCGGCGATTGCGCACCGCCGCGAGCACCGATAGCGGGGTGCCGGCGGCCACAGCACAGCGCTTGCCGCCCACCTGCAGGGTCGTCGCGCCGGCCGTGACGGTCTGCGCGCGAGAGAGGATCGAGCCGCCCGTGCCGACGATCATGCTCTGAACGCTCGGCCCGGCGGCGGATGACGGTGCGGCGGGCGTGGCGCCAACCGACGCCACGCCGCCCAGGACGGCCACTGCCACGAGCACGGCGAGGCGGCTCACGCAGCTGCTAGCGGACATAGAAGCGGATCCTCGACGTACCGCGTGCGAGCGTCGTGCGGTTGCCTACCGCGTCGGTCGCCTCGATGTCCATCACATATTCGCCACGTCCAAGCGCGAACGGCAGCAGGTAGGAGAAGCTGCTCATGCTCGACACTTTGAAGAAGCTGCTCGCGCTGGGGATCTTGAAGAAGCTCCCGTGGGCGCAGCGCGCGGGCGTGAAACGCTCGCGCGCACCTTCGTAGGAGTAGCAGCGGCCCCTGTACTGACGCCAGAGCTCGATGCTGACGGAGCTGATTGCGGTGTGCGCGGCGGCGAGCCCTGCGAGCACCCGCGGCGCGTTCCGCCGCAGATAGACGTGTCCATCGAGCACCCCGGTCGGTCGAGCGACGACAGCGAACGGGCCTTTGTAGGGCGGCGGCGACGCGGTCTGGCCGCCGCTCGCCACGACGGGACCCCCGCCGGAAGCCGGCGCCGTGGTGCCACAGTTGCCGTCGTTCCCGCTGTGGGCGCACACAGGCGCCTCGGCGCGCACTGCACTCGGGGCAGTGGCAACGAGCGTCGCCGCTCCGGCGTGCGAGAGCGTGAGCGTCGCATGACCGGCCGCGTCGGTCAGCGCGGGCGTCGCCGCCCCTGCGATGGTTGCTCCCCCCGCGGGGGTGGCCGACCCGTTCGCCGCATAGCGCTTGACGGTCACAGGCACGGGTTCGCCCACGCCGACGGACGAAGGTGCTTCGAGGACGAGCGGGTTCGGACATTCATGCCCTTCTTCGAAGTGGCACGGGTAGAGCAGCACCTGGTCGCCGGGCTGCAGTTCGCGTTCACAGACGCCTTCTTCCTGGGCCTTGTTGTCGACCCAGAAGTTCCAGAACGAGCCCGAGCTGAACGTCCAGGTCTCGCCGAGGATCGTTTCGACGCTGTAGCCGAGCCCTTTGAACTTCCCTTCTTCGACTTTCCCGCCGAACCACGTCCCGCCCCAGCTGCCTCCGGTGGCGAGATCGAGGGCACCGGCGGCGTTCGTTCCGGGGCACGCGTCGGCGGGTTTGCCGTCCTTGACGACGAGCGCGGTCGTCGTCGTCACCTGGGTCGCGGCGAGCTTGGTTTCGTTCAGCCCCTCGACCCTGACGGTGACACTTGCGGGGCCGGAGGCGGGTGCGGGTGCTGCGGCGATGAGCAGGAGAACGACGGCGATGACGAGGGACACCAGTGGCGTCGAGTGAGATCTGTGCATGAGCCAACCCCTTTCCACGAGGGCTTGTGGGCTTGGGTCGGAGGCTGGTCTCCTGGCTCCCGGGCCTACCCCTTCGCGCCTTCCCGCTCCGCCTGAGGCGGATCAGTGGCTACGCGCCGAGCTGGCGCGCCGCGATGGGCATCCCCGGTCACAGTGGCGGGTCCGCGCCGGACTTTCACCGGCTTCCCATGACCACCGACCTTGAACGCGCGAATCCTACTCGACCGGGCGAGCTCAGCGAATGTCTGTCTGCAGGTTGCTGCTCGGGTCGGCGAGCGCTGCACGCTGGCGCTCGTCGAGCGGGGTGCCATCGACGATCAGCTCCCGCGCCGCCTCGAGATCACCTGAGCGTCCCCAGGTGAGCGCAGCCTTGACGAAGCCGTCCTTCAGGTACCAGTTGGTGAAGCTCGCCTCCTCGAAGGAGCCGCGCAGGATCTCCTCGTCCCACTCGTATGCCGGGCCGACGTACTCGAGTTCGCCGAGCCCCGCGAGCACCGAGTAGAAGTAGGGGACCTCGAGATGGGGAACGTCTCGGCCGAGCATGTTCAACGCGACGGTCTTGCCGTGGTTGAACGCAACGTCCCAGTGCTCGATGCGCACGTGAGCGCCGCCGTGGATGACCGACTCGTATTCGCAGATGTCGCCCGCGGTGAACACGCCGAGGACGGCTGTCTCCAGGCGTGAGGAGCAGCGCACTCCGCCGCGCTCGCCGATCTGGAGCCCGGCCTTCTGGGCGAGGAGCATGTCGGGAATCACTCCGGCACCGACCACGGCCATGTCAGCGGCGAGCTCCAGCCCGCTCTGCATGACCACCTTGCGCACGCGCTCCTCCCCCTCGAAGCGCTCGAGGGCCTCGCCGGGATGAAACATCACGCCGATGCTCTCCAGCTGCTCCTTGAAGAAGCGCCCGACGCTCGCTCCGAACGACAGTTCCAGCGGCGCCTGCTCGAGCGCGGCCAGCGTGCACGACTTGCCGAGCGCCGTGAGCGAGGCCGCGACCTCGC
Source organism: Solirubrobacteraceae bacterium (assembly GCA_035567055.1). GTDB lineage: Bacteria > Actinomycetota > Thermoleophilia > Solirubrobacterales > Solirubrobacteraceae > Palsa-744. The sequence goes on along the minus strand of DATMQX010000178.1, from coordinate 9,576 downwards.
AGGCGATGAACGAGCCGCCGATCAGCACGACCTCCTCCGCGTCCTGAGCGCCGGCACGGATCGCGTCGGCGTTGCCGAGCGCTCGCAGGTAGTGGATCTGATCGAGCTGGCATCCATCGACGTTCAGCCGCCGGACGTTGGCCCCGGTCGCGATCAGCGCCTGCTCGAACTCGATCTCCTCCTTGTTCGACAGCGTGACGGTACGGCCCTGCAGGTCGAGCGCGGTCACGCTCGTGCGCGTCAGCAGCTCGATGCTCTGCTGATCCCAGAAGTCGTTGGGACGGAAGTAGGTGTCCTCGCGAGACTCCTCGCCACGCAGGTAGCCCTTCGAGCACTCCGGCCTGTTGTACGGCGGGTCGGGCTCGCGCCCGATGAGCAGCACATCGCCCTCGGCGCCTTCCTCGCGCAGCCAGCGGGCGCAGTTCGCCGAGGCGAGGCCGCCGCCGATCAGCAGGTAGTCGACCTTGCGGGTTGGCACTAACGCCAGCCTACAGTCCGGGCGGGTGTCGGATTGACCAGGCTGCCCACGTCGGGATGTGATCAAGGATCCGCCACCGAGGACCGTCTTCGCCTCGGTTCGGGCCTACGTCGGTGCCGTTGTGGCTCGTGTCGAGCCTCAGTCCGGCGATGATCACGAAAACATGCTCGGACGGGTGCGTGGTCGAAAAGATCGTCACCCAGCGTCCTGGCCCCGGCGAGCCCCATCGCGTGTAGTCCCTCGCCAGGGGGTTCTCCCGGACGATTTCCCCGATCGGCCGAACCCCCGCGCGGTAGAGCACGTAGTTGACGGTGCTCGAGCAGTCCTCTTCCGTCGCACCGCGCGGGTCCGGGTGGCCGCCGGGACCATAAGGTAGGTCTTGGAGCTCGTTGCCGGCCACGACCATCGCCTGAACAGGCGCCGGCACATCGCTCGGGACGAGCGCGACGCGACCGTCCTGCGGATCAAGCACGGAACGGGCTCCGGCCACGAACTGGATCGGAGACGGGCTCGACCATTCGGAGACCTGTCCGCCTGCTTCACGCGATGTCTGGAGCGTCGCCATGACGGCGGGGCCGCGGTACCTCGCCGCCCACCTCATGACGTCTGCGACGTACCACTCGGCTCTGTTGTACGCGAGAATCGCCCGGTGATAGTCGCTCGGGGCACCCGACGCGCGCAGATAGTTGGCGGCGCCGAAGATCGCATCCGCCGGATCCCAGCGGCTCGACGTCCCGTCACCATTGCCGTCCAGCCCGTATGCGCTCCATGTCGAGGCGATGAACTGCATCGGGCCTCCCGCTCCGGCCGGGTTGACCGCTCCCGGCCTCCTGCACGCTGGGTCCGGGTCACGACCATGGTCGCACTCCACCTTCCCGATGCCCGCGAGGACGGCCCAATCGAGGCCAAAGCGGTGCGCTGCCTGCTCGTAGAGGCGTAGATACAGCGGCGGGATCTCTCTCTTCGCGAGCTGTGACACGCGCGCGGGCTGCGCCGTCCCGGCATAGACGGTGCCGGTGCTGAGCGACCCTCCCTCCAATCCGGCAAGCGCCGCAACGAGGACGAGTCCGGCCAACACGAGCGTGGCCGCGCCCGCCGCGATCACGCTGCCGCGGGCACGATCGCGGGTGGCTGGTGCAGCTCTCGGCAAGTCCGTCAGGGACGGTTCAGGCCAAGTTGGCGTTTGCGGCGGGCCGCCACCTCGCGCGCGTCGCGCATCACGCTCGATTCAGCAGAGCCCTCTTCTGCTGACCCTCGACCACGGGAGCCAGCCGTGCCTGCATGACTCCGCCCGGCGCCTCTGTCCGCGTCAGGGCCGAGAGCATGCCGACCTCGCAGCGGCGGTCGGCTCCCACCCGCGGACGGGTCGCCGAGGGGGTGCCTCATGTCTCTGCGCAGCGCGAGTTCGCGATCGATCTCGAGGCGCGCCATCCGCTGCTCGGGTGCTGCGAGTCGCTGGTATCGCTCGCGTCCGAGACCGACCAGATACGCGAGCCGGGCGTAGTCTCGGCGCTCACTCGAACTAGCGCCCCCGGACCGCCGGCCTCCTGACAGCCTGGCCTGGGCGTCGAGGAAGGCAGTGCGCTCGTCCGCCTGCTCGCGCGCCACCACACTGTCCTTTCGGCTCGACGCCTGCTCGCCATCGACTACACGTCGGGCCGTGTCGATCTCGTGCTGGTCCTCGACGACCTCGCGCTCGAGGCGCTCAGCGCGACACGCCAGCTCGGCGGCCCGGCGCGTGTCGCCGACCGCCAGCGCCCGCTCGCGCTCGTCCCGCAACCTCACCAGCCGAGAACGCGCGGCCGACAGGCGTAACTCGGCCTCCCGCGCGCCCTGCATGCGCATGCCCGAGAAGCGGCGTTCGCTCTCGAGCATCCGCCTCGCCTGCGCGTCGGTGGCCTCCCGGACCGCTTGGCCACCCGTGGGTTCGGGCCGCTCGCGCGCCCGCAGCTCTGCCCGAGCTTCGGAGAACCGCTCCCTCGCGTGACCGGCGACCCGGCGCACGACGTATGGGGTCTCGAGCCTGCGCCGCCGCCGCGTGACGCGGTGCTCGCGTCCCCGCTCGCGTCCGAACGCGCCCTCGGCAACGGCGAGCGCCTGATGGCGTCTGGCGTAGGCGCCCCACCAGAACGCGGACATGAGCAGCCACTGAGTCCACCAGCCCAGCCCTTCGAGGCTCGCGAGGATCGAGAGGACGGCGAGTACGACCCCCAGCAGCAACGAGAAGAGCAACTTGGAGACGACCGCGGCCAGCAGATGGGCAGCCCAGCGGCGGAACACGACGCGGCCCGCCTCCCCCAGCGCAGGGGCCAGGATCACGGCCGGAGCCAGCAGGAGGTAGAGCAGGCTGAAGATCGCCGCGCCCAGCAGCCGCAGGCCGATATAGCCGAACAGGAGCAGCATCCCCAGAACGCCTGCGAGGATCAACAGCAGACCTCCCACCCGCGACCAAGTACCGCCGTTGGTGCGGAACTGCGCCTGCGCCGCGGTGGGCCCGGTGCAATGAGTCGCTTCGCTGCTCTGGCAGATCGTGCGCAGCAGCGAGTCCTGTTGGTTGATCGAATTCCGCGCCGGACCGTTGGCCGGCAGCGCGAGGAAGATCGCTCCGTTCGTGTTCGCCTCCCTGAGGAGCGTCGCGCCACGTTCAAGCGCGCCGGCCTCCGTGCTCCCCCGAGGCACGCATACCGGTAGCGAGGGCGACCGACAGCCGATCACCGCCAGCTCGGCAGCTGCGATCTTCAGTGCAGACTGGTGCAGGCGCGGGTCAAGGCGCGATGGATCGCGGCACCAGCGAACGTCGCCGAACTCGAGGTAGCACCAGGGGGCTTCGATCGCCGAGGAGAACAGCGCGGCCATGCCGTCCGTCAGGGCCTGGCCGGAGCGCGAGGGCGTTCCGCGTGCGCTCACCGCGAGCGTACCCATGCTCGCCTGATTGGCCCATCCACCGAGCGCGCCGACCGTTCCCGTCGGGTCGGCAATCAGCCACATCCCCCCTGCCATCATCGCTCCCATCGCCACCGCTTGGCCCAGCGTCTCTGCGACACGGCGGCGAATCAGGCCGTTGTACAGCGCGAGCACGGCCGCCACGGCGAGCACGGCTGCAAGCCACGGGTCGGTGAAAGAGGCCTGCATCTGGCGGAGTCCCCGCCCCACGGCGCCGGTTGCGGGGCTGTCAAGCAGATCGATCGCGAAGCACCACTCGAGCATCACGACGAGCGCGTGAACGGACCACACCAACGCCATCCACAGCGGCGTCACGAACACGTCCTGCACCACGCTCAGCAGGCCGCCCGAGCTGACGCCAAGCAACCCGGTGTCTATGTGGACGTCGATCCCGTAGTTCTCAGTCGGGGCACCGGCCGCGCTGAACCCCGACGTCTGACAGTCGCGCCTGCGCGCCGGCGAAAGCGCGCCTTCGCCGACGGCGCCGGTGCAGGACGGACTGCCGAGACCGTTACTCACGAGCGGATCCGCTTCGACCTGCGGCGAGCCCGGTGCGGCCCGGTCGGCGCCCGCTTCGAGCGTCGAGGAGCTTCCGGCGATCAGCGGCGGAGAGTTGGGCGCACGAGCGACGCCGGCGCCCTGCGTGGGACGCGTGCGAGGCGAGTCCGCCGCGCCCGGTGGCGGGCTGCGACTCGCCGGGGTCGCCCCGGCGTCCGCGGTCGTGCCCGCTCCGGCAAAGACGAGCGCAAGCGCCACGACCGTCGCCTTCCCCAGAGGGCGAGCACCTTTCACGCCGCCGTCGGCGTCGTCGAGAAAGCGCGCAGCAGCTGCTGTGCTGCCACGTCCACCTGGATGGCCTCCACCCGCCCGTGGTGGTCGCGGAACAGGCACCTCCCCGCGTCCATCTCGAGCAGGCTTCGCCGCATGCGGGCGTCCTGCGGATCCAGCCCCAGAAGCGACAGGGCGCGGGCAGCCTCGCTCTCCGAGCGCATACCGAACACGAACGTCGCGCCGATCAGGTTCTCCAGCGACTCGCGCTCGCCGATCAGCGCGTCTGTTACCAGCTGCGTGCTGATGATCGGGACGGCGAGCTCGGAGCGGCCCATCCTCTGCAGCGACGCGAGCAGAGCGCGACCGGCCGGATCGCCGAGCAGTCGCCAGCCCTCATCGAAGGAGAACAGCTTCAGCCGGCCTCGCTCGCTGCCCATCAGATGCATCGCCAGCATTGCGATCAGCCGCACAATCTGCTCTCCCACCCGCTCCGCATGCGAGTACTCCGAGCGGCGCAACCCTGGCTCGGGCCCGGGCAGGTCCCGGATCGGCAGGTAGGTCACCTGTTGGTTGCCGACCGGTGGCAGCCTCACGTCGGGGTCGGCGAACCCGAGCTGGGTGAGGCCGGACCGCGCGTAGACCTCCATGGTGCGGCCAACCTGTGCGTCCGTATCGTCTCCCTGAAGGAGAACGCGCACCACCTCCAGGCAGGTTGGATGGCGTGAGTGCCTGATAACCCGATCGACCGCTGCCACCAGCGCGACCTCCCACGACGGCTCGGCCTTGATCGGCAGCAGATCGCGCAGAAACGACACCGTGGCGTCCTGGCGCAGCTGCTCCGGCGCAACCCGCAATGGGTCGAGCACGCCTCGCAGCGAGCGATCGGGCCGCAAGGTGATGCACTCCACATGCGGCGCCACCTCCTCGAGCAGATGGAACCGGTGGTCTCCCTTCGGATCGCAGTCGATCACGCGTGCGCCCAGCAGGAAGCCCTCGTACTGAAGCTTCTGGGCAAGCGTCGTCTTGCCTGAGCCGAGCGCCCCCACGCTGAGAATCGCCGTGTTCCGATCGCAGTCGGATCCCTCCCTGAGGTTGAACCTCACGGGCTGGCGGGAGCCCGACATCGTGTGGCCGAGGTAGAAGCCACGGCGGGAGCCAACGACGTGCGCGGCGGTCGGCATCATCGCCGCCACCTGTTCGGTCGTGAGGGTGTCGTCGTAGCCGGAGACCCTCGCGCGCTGCCCGGGGAGCAGCTGGACGAACAGTGGCAGCTGGTCTCCCAACGGCCGATGCAGACGGATCTCGCCGTACGCTCGCCTGCACATCCCCACCCGCTCCTCCAGCTCGCTCTCATCCTCCGCCCCCACCGCAATCGCCAGCGTGGCCCGGAGCAACGGCGGCCTGCTCGACGCCTGCAGATGCGCGAGCAGGTCGCGGGCCTCCTGTGTCCGCTCATAGCCGAGATCGGACACCCCCTGCTCGCCGTCTGACTCGGCCCTCATGATCTGATCGGCGTCCTGGATCCTTCTTCGTGCGATCCGCAGCGCGAGCTCGTTGGGCAGGAAGCGCGCGTTCAACGAGACGTCGATGCCGAACGGCAGGCTTTCCGCCGGCGCGAACATCAGCTCGGCGCGCGCACCCGGGAACGGAACTCGCTCCGGCAGGGCACCCAGCACCAGCAGCGCCTGCCAGCTGGTCCCGAGCTCCGACGCGATCCTCAGGGATCTGCCCCTGTGCTCGACGTGGCCGTCCGTCCATCGCATCACATCGCCCTCGAGCGGCGCGAGCATCGCCTCCCCGTTGCGTTCGAAGACCAGCGCACGAGGTTGATGTAGGCCGTCGACGCACGGCTCGCCGAGGCCGCGGCAGAATGCCCGGCGCACCAGCCATTGCAGCTCTGCGCCGCGTGCCTCGCGCACGGGGAGGAACTCGGCCAGTCGCGCATGCGCCCGATCGGCGAGCAGCCTCGCACGCTCGAGCTCCGACACCTTCAACAGCCTCCGGTCGCGCACGGAGAGGGCGTGTCGCAGCGCGTCCCACCACTGCCGCGGATGCTGCGCCGCCACCTTCGAGACGTAGCTCGCCACGTCCCGCTCGGGCTCACGAAGGCGGACGAGCAGAAACAGCTGCGGCTCCACCGCGTCGATCTCCCGCAAGCGCTCGAGTTGCTCCTCCACATATCGCCGGCACAGGCGCGGGTGCCCGTGAGCGGCGCCGGAGTCTCCTTTCCAACCCAGCTGGTGCCCGTAGCGGTCCGCGTCGAGGCGTCTGGCGACGCGAAGGATCTGCACGTCGGCTTCAAGCGTCTCGAGCGCGCCGGCGAGGGCGGACAGCCGTGCGCGCTTGTCGTCGTCGCTGAGCCACGTGTACGAAGAGACGGTGAGCACGAACGCGGCCCAGCAATCGTCGAGACTCTCCGCGAACACGCAGTTGCCGTACACGAACGTGATCGGCGTGCTCATGGGGTCTCCCGCCGCTCGCCAGGGGTCGCATGGATGCGCACCCGTGCGCGCGGACCCACCGCGATCACCTGTCCCTGATCCAACGGGCGTCCGCCCGGGCGTTCGCGAACGTCCACGGTGGCGGGCCATGCACTGAGCGCCGCTCCCCGAGCCCGAAGCGTTCGCTCGTGCCGCAGGGAGATGAGCATGGCGCCCGGGCCGGTGTACCTGAGGTGTCGCAATCGACTCTCAGAGCCGTCGGGCAGGAACAGCATCTCGTCCGGGTGCCACACGTCTTCGGGTCCTCGGCAACGGCGGAACCCGGAGAGCCAGCGCGCGCCCAGCGAGTAGCGCACGATCGCACTCGCGGCCACGTGGAACGGCCGTCCCTCGACGCGGATGACACTGAGCAACGCAGCGCTCGCTCCCGGCAGTATGAGGTCGCGCAGGTACCACGGCATCGCTGCTGCCGGCACCCCGAGCAGCGGCAATCGGGCCAAGGCCAGTGACATCACGATCGCTGTGAGGAAGTAGACGACGCCCCGGACCGGCACGCCCCCCGGGTTCAACCGAACACGATCCACTCGGTAGATGCGCCGCTCCAGATCGAACACCCGGCGGTAGGAGCGGATCTCCATCATCGCGACCCGAACAGCGAGTTGACCGTGTCGCGCAGGAGACTCACCCCGGCAGGAGTTGCGAGCAGCACTGCGATGATCCCGACCGCGAACACCGCGGCCGCCTCCTTGAAGTCGCGCCGAAACGCAAGGACGGTTCCGGCTACGGCGAATGCCAGGCCGATCAGACTCATCGCGACGGCCCGACCGGTGTTGCCGGCCTTAGCCGCCGCCGATTCCAGCGAGCTCCCACCGGACTGCTGTTCGACTGCACGCGGAACGCCGGGCGGAGACGAGGAGACGACAGCCGCGGGGGCAGACCCCGGAGCGATCGCCGACGAAGCGCCTGCCGACAGCAGCATGACGGCGACCGCAAGGCGCGCCGTTCGGCCGATGCGCTCACGCATCCGCGTCCACCTGCAACGCCGCGACCTCCCAGCGCCCTGCCAGCTGCACCACATCTACTTCGTAGGCGAGCGTGTACTGCACGCCGCGTGCGTCCCGCGCCTGCACGACCGCGACCACCGACCTGCCGTCGGGCGACCAGTCAAGGCGCTGCGTCGAGACGAGCGTCAGCGGCTCCACGGGGAGCGAGACGCGCGCGCCACTCGTCAGATCTGCAGCCAGCTCACCCGCTGAGGCGGCCAGGTAGTTCCGCAATGCCCGCTGTACGACAGTGGCAAGCGTCGGGTCCGCCACTTCGCGACTCCTCACCGGCGCCGGCGCAGGCCCGTACGCCGGAGGTCCGACGATCGAGGGGTAGCCCGTCAGCGTCAGCCGGCCGTCCGCCGCCCGCGCGACACTCACCGTCAGATACAGCAGGCCGGCGGTGTCCGTCTGGGCGGCGAGCGTATAGACGTGCTCGCCCGCGGTCGGTTCACGTTGCCCGACGACTTCGGCCCATTCGACCCGCTCCCGACCGCTGCCTGGCAGCTGTAGCGCCGCGTCGGCTTCCATTCCCGGTCCGGCGAAAGGCTGCAGGCTGCGTTGGCTGGCGAGGGGGTCCGCGGCGTTCCATGTGAGATAGCGCCGAGCGAACAGCGCGGCGAACCCTTCAGCGGCCCGGTCCGGGGCCGGGCGCTGATTGGCGGCGGCCGCCGGCGCCGCCGGACGCGGCGGGGCGATCGTGAAGCGGGCAGTCGCCGCCAGCCCGGCGACGGCCAACGAACTCAGCAGGTAACGGGGCAGTTCGCGCGCGATGCGGATCGCCCACAGCGGTCTTGCGGTGATCGTCAACGTCGAGCGACCTTCGGACATCGGCTCGCTCAACGCTCGAAGCCGAACTCGACGTGTTCGAGCTGTGCCGATCCGCCACCGGCGACTTCGTGAGAGCGCTCGATCGAGGCGTGCACGCCCGAGGCGAATGACACCGCTCGCGCCCCGATGACATTCCGGGGAGGCCGGCGGGGAACCGCGCGGAGCAACTCACGCGCGCGCGGAGAGATGGGTGTCGCGCGCGCCGGTCGACGCATGCCCGCGCGAGCCTCTGCGCCCACGGCGGGCGGCGCCAGCGCACGCCCGGACACCTGGGTTGGCGGGCGGTGCATGGCGAGCATCGCACCGACCGCCACGACAGCTCCGACGAGCGTGGCGACCCCGGCGACGCGGGGAAGCGGTGGCCGGCCGACGGCATCGTTTCTGGCAGGCTCGAAGAGGTCGCCGGCATCTCCGTCTGCCAGGAAGTCCTGCTCGTCGAACACGCGGTAGACCTCGCGCGGAGCGCGGCGCAAGAGCGCCATCAGCAGCCTCCCAGGTGGTGCACGCGACCGACCGGAGACCGAGCAGGGGAGGTGCCCGGCCCCGGCCGCTCGCGCGCGAATGGGCGTCGCCGAGCGGTCGTCGGTCCAACCGACCGCCGGCGTCCCTGAGGAACGCACCTATGAGTGGGGGGAATGATTTTCATAGGTTGGTTCCTGTGCTCTCTTCCGACCGCCCCTGCGTGCCGGGGACATCGGGCTCGTCGCTCGCCATCAGCCGCCCCAGGCGGACCCTCGCCCGCTGTGCCACCTTGCGGTACTTCTCGGGCGACCACCCGTAGCGACGGCAGAACTCTGCGCGCGAAATTCCCAGAGCGACCTGGGAGATCAGGATCAGCCGCTGATCGGGCGTGAGCTCCGGCATCAGGGCTTCCACCCGGCGCAGATCCATGCGCATGAACACGAGCGTCTCGAGCTCCGCCCGAGCGTCGGTGACGTCGAGGTCCTGCTCGCTCATGACCGCGAGCGAGAGGGATCTCTCGAGCGCCGCCTGTATGGGGCTGCGGCCCGAAAGCGCCCGGCGGCGATCCTGTATGCGTGAGACGAACCGTCGCTCGATCGCCGTCTCG